>NZ_JAVKSH010000104.1:0-12482 GCF_039583805.1 Mycobacterium sp.
CAAACTAGGCCAACTAGTTGAGACGGTTTACTATCGAACGATGAAGACGGTCACCAGCACAGAGGCCAAGGCGAAGCTCAACGCGATCTTGGCAGAGGTCGACCGGACCGGCGTATCGGTGACGATCACCACCCACGGTCGGCCGGTGGCTGTGTTGACGCCGGCGCATCGCCGTGGGCGGAAGTTCGGTCAGCTGCCTGCGCTTACCGTGCTGGAAACCTTCGATGATCCTCTTCCGGACTCGGAAATCGCTGCGTGGGAGGCTAATTCGTGACTCGCAAGGGACGCACCGCAACTCCGCGAGCGGTCCTGCTGGACACGAATGCCCTGCTGTGGTTGGTGACCGCGCCGGAGAAGGTTTCCGACTCGGCGCGTGAAGTGCTCTCAGAGCCGAGTACCGAGCTCATGGTCTCGGCAGCCTCGGCGTGGGAGATCGCGATCAAGACCCGGTTGGGACGCCTCGACGGCGAACCGCTGCTCTGCGCGTGGTCGGAGATCATTGCCGATATGACCGCTACCGACCTGCCGATTGACGCAGGCGACGCCGTCCTCGCCGGCCGCCTGCCTTGGGAGCACAAAGACCCCTTCGATCGGGTCATTGTCGCCCAAGCCACCCGGCGAAACCTCACCATCGCGACACGCGACACGCACATTTTGCGCGCCACACTCACCCCGACCCTGCACACCTGAGCGCGTTACCGCCATATTTTCGGCGGGCTGAGCGGACCGGGCTGTTGTCGACGCGCAGTGACCGCCGGAGCCGCGCTTCAGCCGCGCAGCTATCCCAGCCGGGCCATCCAGCCGTGGGTGTCGGCGAAGGTGCCCCGCTGGATGCCGGTCAGCGTGTCGCGCAGCGCCATCGTGATTTCGCCGGGTTCCCCGTCGGCGACGGTGAACTGGGCCTCGCCGTAGCGCACCTGCGAGATCGGGGTGATGACGGCGGCGGTGCCACACGCGAACACCTCGGTGATCTCGCCGGCCGCGGCCTTCTTCTGCCACTCGTCGATATCGACCTTGCGTTCCTCGACGGTGAATCCTGCGTCAATCGCTAACTGCAGCAATGAATCTCGCGTCACACCGGGCAGCAGTGAGCCGGACAGCTCCGGGGTGACAAGCCGCGCCGAACCGCCGCTGCCGAACACGAAGAAGATGTTCATCCCGCCCATCTCCTCGACGTAGCGGCGTTCCACGGCGTCCAACCACACCACTTGTTCGCACCCGTGCTCGGCGGCCTGGGCCTGCGCCACCAGCGACGCGGCGTAGTTGCCGCCGCACTTCGCCGCACCGGTGCCGCCCGGGCTGGCCCGCACATACTCCGTCGACACCCAGACACTGACCGGCCTGATGCCGCCTTTGAAGTACCCGCCGGACGGCGAGGCGATCACCAGGTAGCGGTACTGCTTCGCCGGGCGCACCCCCAGCCCCGGCTCGGTGGCAAAGACGAAGGGCCGCAAATACAGCGACTCTTCGCCGCCGGCCGCGGGCACCCAGGCGCCGTCGACGGCGATCAGCTGCCGCAGCGACTCGACGAAAAGCTCCTCGGGCAGTTCGGGAATCGCCAGCCGCCGCGCCGACGAGCGCATCCGCACGGCGTTCGCCTCGGCGCGGAACGACACGATCGACCCGTCCGTCCAGCGGTAAGCCTTGAGGCCCTCGAACACCTCCTGCGCGTAGTGCAGCACGATCGCCGAGGGATCCAGTTCGATCGGGCCGTAGGGCACCACCCGCGCGTCATGCCAGCCTCGCCCGTCGGTGTAGTCGATGGACACCATGTGGTCGGTGTGATACTTGCCGAACCCGGGATCGCGCAGGATCGCCTCGCGCGCTTCGTCGCCGGTCGGGTGTGCGGTCGGTGACACCGTGAACTCGAGCAGGCCGCCTGTCATCACGCGATTGTATATCCGCATGCTAGCGGGTTTTTGGTGCGACGAACGGCGGGCGCACCACGTCGCATTCCACCGCCCTGCCGCGCACGTCGACGGTGACGTGCCCGCCGTCCTGCACCCTTGCGTCGGAGTCGATCAGCGCCAGCGCGATACCGGCCTTCAACGTTGGCGAGAACGTGCCCGACGTGGTGACGCCGACCGTGCGGTCGCTGTCGAGCACCGTCAGCCCCGGCCGCAACACCCCACGGCTCACCGCGCGCAGCCCCCGCAGCCGCCGCTGCGGCCCCGCGGCCTTTTCGGCCAGCAGCGCCTCGCGACCGAAGAAGGCGTCCTTGTTCCAGCCGATCGCCCAGCCGCAGCCGGCCTGCAGCGGCGAGATCTCGGGCGAAAGTTCGTGCCCGTGCAGCGGATAACCCATCTCGGTGCGCAGGGTGTCGCGGGCGCCCAGGCCGGCGGGCTCCCCGTCCGCGTCGCGAACCGCCGCGAGCAGCCCGTCGAACAGCACGCCCGCGGACTCCCACCGCGGCACAAGCTCGTAGCCGTGCTCGCCGGTGTAGCCGGTGCGGCACACCCGCACCGGCATTCCCGAGTACGCGGCGTCGGCAAAGCCCATGTAGTCCATGCCCGTCGGCAACCCCAGTGCGTCGAGCACCTCGGTGGATCGTGGCCCCTGCACGGCCAGCACCGCGTAGCAGCGGTGCTCGTCGGTGACGGTCACCCCGGCCGGCGCGGCGGCCCGTAAAGCAGCGACCACCGCAGCGGTGTTGGCGGCGTTGGGCACCAGAAATATTTCGTCGTCGGCGACGTAGTAGGCTATCAGGTCGTCAACGACCCCGCCGGATGCGTTGCAGCACAATGTGTATTGCGCTTTGCCGGGTCGGATGCGGCCCAGGTCGTTGGTCAGCGCACAGTTGACGAAGTCGGCAGCGCCGGGTCCGCGGACGAGTGCTTTGCCGAGGTGGCTGACGTCGAACAGCCCGACGGCGGTGCGGGTGGCGTTGTGCTCGGTGACGGTGCCGGCATACGACACCGGCATCAGCCAGCCACCGAATTCGGCGAAGCTGGCGCCCAGCTCGCGGTGGCGGTCTTCCAGCGGTCCGTGCTGCAGGTGGGTCACGATGCTCCACACTAATCAGGTGATCGATTTTCATGCGCTGCAAGCTGCCGGAATCGCCGACGCGCGCGAGCGGGCGCCGCTGATCGACTACCTGGACAGCCTCGGTTTTTCGGCTCTCGACGACATGGTGGAAGCCGAGCGCCGCGGCCGGTTGTTCGGCCTGGCCGGTGACGTGCTGCAGTGGTCGGGTCCGCCGGTTGAAACCTTGCGCAGCGCCGCCGACGCGCTGGGTGCGCCGGTGGACGACGTCAGCTATGCCTGGGCTGTCCTGGGCCTGACGACCGCCGGACCCGATATTCGCGCGCTGAGCCAGGCCGACGTCGACGCCCTCGCGACCTGGGTGGCTCTCAGAGACGACTTCGGCGCGATGCTGGACGCTGTCCACCGACATCATCTGACCAGTACCCGGACCTTCATCGAAGGTGTGACGCCCGGCCCGTCGTCGAGCCTGGTGTGCGGTGTGGGTTTCGTGGACCTGTCCGGATTCACCGCACTGACCCGGGAGCTCACGCCGGCGGAGCTGTCGACGCTGCTCAACGGCTTTTCCGCCACCGTGGCCGATGTGGTGCACGCCGACGGCGGGCGGGTGGTGAAGTTCATCGGCGACTACTTCGGCACGCCGGTGAACCTGGCCGCCCGGCTGGTCGCCGCGGCGTCAGCGGGGCAGATCCTGGCCGCGGCGCAGGTCCGCGACGAACTGCCGAACTGGCCGGCGACCGCGCAGGACCCGTTGCAGCTCAAGGGTTTCGACGAGTCCGTGACGGCATACGACCTGCATGGTTAGGGTAGGTGCTCGTGAGCACCCCACCCGGATACCAATCCCCCACCGTCACCGTCGCCTCCGCTTTGCCGCGCCGCGGCAGCAAGGCGGTGTTGATCGTGCCGGTGGCCGGTGCCGAGGACCAGCCGGGCGCGGCCGTCGTCGGCGCCGGGCAGCTGCTGCCGGCCGGCGCGGTCGCCGAGATCGAGGCCGGCCTGCGGGCGCTGGGCGCCAAGGCCGGAAACGAGCAGGTGACCAGGCTGGTGGTGGCCTCGCTGCCGGTCGCCCATGTGCTGGCGGTCGGCCTGGGCATACCTCGTGGCGAGTGGCCCGCCGAGACGATCCGGCGCGCCGCCGGTGCGGCGGCGCGGTCGCTGAACGGCGCCGGCAGCGTCGTCACCACGCTGTCCGGGCTCGACGTGGCGGCCGCGGTGGAGGGGCTGATCCTGGGCGGCTACCGGTTCACCTCCTTCCGCAGCGACAAGACCGCGCCCAAAGACCCGGGACTGCGGGCCATCACCGCGCTGTCCGGTCAGGCCGGCGCCAAGAAACTGGCCGCGCAGGCCGCCGCCGTCGCCACCGCCGTCGCCACCGCCCGGGACTTCGTCAACACCCCGCCCAGCCACCTGTATCCGGCTGAATTCGCGAGGCGCTCAAAGGCTTTGAGTGAGTCCGCCGGTCTGGAGGTCGAGGTGCTCAACGACGCGGCGCTGCGGCGGCACGGCTACGGCGGGGTGATCGGCGTGGGCCAGGGCTCGTCGCGGCCGCCGCGGCTGGTGCGACTGACCCATCGCGGGTCGCGGCTGGCCAAGAACCCCAAGAAAGCCGCGAAGGTGGCGCTGGTCGGCAAGGGCGTCACCTTCGACACCGGCGGCATCTCCATCAAGCCCGCGGCCTCGATGCATCACATGACCTCGGACATGGCCGGCGCCGCCGCGGTCATCGCGACCGTGACCCTGGCCGCCCGATCACAGCTGCCGATCGACGTGATCGCGACGGTCCCGATGGCCGAGAACATGCCGTCGGGAACCGCCCAGCGGCCCGGCGACGTGCTGACCCAGTACGGCGGCACCACCGTCGAGGTGCTCAACACCGACGCCGAGGGCCGGCTGATGCTCGCCGACGCCATCGTGCGGGCGTGTGAGGACAAACCGGACTACCTGATCGAGACGTCGACGCTGACCGGCGCGCAGACCGTGGCGCTGGGCAACCGCACGCCGGGGGTGATGGGCAGCGACGAATTCCGCGACCGGGTGGCCGCGATCAGCCAGGCTGTCGGCGAGAACGGCTGGCCGATGCCGCTGCCCGACGACCTCAAAGAAGACTTGAAGTCCACCGTCGCCGACCTGGCCAACGTGAGCGGGCAACGCTTCGCCGGCATGCTGGTGGCCGGGGTTTTCCTGCGCGAGTTCGTCGCCGACGGGGTGGCGTGGGCGCACATCGACGTGGCCGGGCCGGCGTTCAACACCGGCGGCCCGTGGGGCTACACGCCCAAGGGCGCCACCGGGGTGCCGACCCGCACCCTGTTCGCCGTGCTGGAAGACATCTGCGAGAACGGCTGAGACGGCCAGCCCGCCGTCCGGCACACAAATCGGGCATCCGCTGGGCGCCGGAGGGTCGCGAACTGTTCAGCGAGTCGTGAGTAAACGTGCGCGAATGTATGTGTTACGCCAGTGGCGTGAAGTTGGCTGAGTGGGCGCGTGGCAATGGTGTTCACCCGCAGACCGCGTACCGGTGGTTCCGGGAAGACAAGATGCCAGTGACGGCTCGGCGGCTGGAGTCGGGGACGATCCGGGTCGACGTTGCGGAGGAAAAAACGAGCGGGCGGGTGGTTCTGTACGCGCGGGTGTCCTCGCATGATCAGCGTTCCGATCTGGATCGGCAGGTCGCACGGTTGACGTCGTGGGCGACGTCGAACGGGCATGAGGTCGGGGAGGTGGTTTGGACGTGGCAGGGATGCTGCGACAAAAGGGCTTGTCGGGGGCGCGCGCCAGGCGGCGCGGCCTGTCGGATGCGGCCCTGGGCACCCCGCGCCGGCAGCTGTCCTACAAGACGGGCTGGTACGGGTCGCAGCTGGTCGTTGCTGACCGCTGGTTCCCGTCGTCGAAAACCTGCCATGCCTGCGGGCATGTGCAGAACATCGGATGGGCCGAACACTGGCAATGCGAGGCCTGCTCGGCCCGTCATCAACGCGATGACAACGCATCTATCAACCTCGCACGCTACGAGGAACCCGTTGGCGTCGTCGGCCCAGTTGGGGCCGCCGTCAAGCGTGGAGCCGACCGTAAGACCCGGCCCAGCCGGGCAGGTGGCGATGAAGCGCGGAAGGGAACCGGCCACCCGGCCGGAGAACAACCCCGAGATGGGGTGCCTGTCTGATGAGACTCACATTTGCTTACCAGAAGGCAACGGTCACACCACCCGCCCACGCGCGATGCTGCGCAAAGCCTGCGGGAGCAGTCGCGACAGGCTATAGAGCAGGTAGGCCTCCGGTGCCACCGGCCGGATGGGCTTGTTCTTCTTGACCGCCGACACGATGGCATTGGCCACCTTGTCAGGGCCGTAGCGCCGCATCGTGAACACCTTCTCCAGCTGGGCCCGGCGGCCCTCAAACTGCTCGGCGCAGCCCGGCGGGGCGTCGAAACGGGTGGTGTGCACGATGTTGGTGTCGATGACACCCGGGCAGATCGTAGTCAGGCCGACGCCGGCCGCGTCGAGTTCGGCGCGCAGGCAATCGGAGAACATGTAGACGGCGGCCTTGGACGTGCAGTAGGCGTTCATCGACTGCTGCGGCGCCCAGGCGGCCATCGACGCCACGTTGACGACGTGCCCGCCCGTGCCCCGGTCGACCAGGCGCCGCGCAAACGCACGGCAGCCGTTGACCACGCCACCGAAGTTGACGTCGAGCACTCGGTCGAACTGCTCGGCCGGGGTGTCCAGGAAATTGCCGGCCTGCCCGATTCCGGCGTTGTTGACGACGATGTCGGGTACGCCATGCTCTGCGCAAACATGCTCGGCGAACACCTCGACAGCCGCGGGGTCGGCGACGTCGAGGACATAGGAATGCGCGACACCGCCGGCCGCGACGACCTGCCCAGCGGTGTCCTTGGCCGCGGCCCCGTCGATGTCGCTGACCACCACCTCGGCGCCCTCGCGCGCGAACGCCAGCGCGGTCGCCCGGCCGATGCCGCTGCCGGCGCCGGTCACCGACACCAGCACGTCGGAAAAGCAGGCTCGGTCGCCGCCGACCCGCGCGCGCCGCAACGCACGGCTGGGCGCTTTGCCCTCCGTGAAGTCGGCGAACTCGTGCAACGCGGCGGCCAGCACCTGCGGATGTGACATCGGCGACCAGTGTCCGGCCTTGACGTCGCGGCGCCACAGCCGCGATACCCAGCGCGCGGTGGCGTCATAGGAGTGTGGCCGTACATAGGGGTCTTCGGTGTTGACGATCAGCTGCACGGGCACGTCGACATGAAGATCGCGGCGATTAGCCGAAAATGACCGAAAGTAGTTGGCGGAGTAGATCTTCACCGTGCTAGCTGCATCCCTGGCGAGGGTGTCCGAGTGACGGACCTGCTCGGCGGGGATGCCTTTGGTCAGGGCGCGGCGGATTGGCCCGCTGGACAGCGCCGCGCGCACGACCAGAGGCGACAGCACCGGTATGGACAACGCCGCCATGTAGGTCAACCGCAGCGCCTGGCTGAGCGACCGCACGAATGTCAGCGGCCGCTGAGGATGCCGCAAACCGGTGAAAATGTAATCCGCCAGGTGGTCCTGGCCGGGGCCCGACACCGAGGTGAACGACGCGACCCGGTCCGCGGCGCCGGGCCGGCTCAGGTATTCCCAGATCCCCACCGAACCCCAGTCGTGGGCCAGCACGTGCACCGGCTCACCGGGGCTGCAGGCGGCGGCGACCGCGTCGAAGTCGTCGGCAAACCGCGCCATCGTGTACGCCGACACCGGCCTGGGAGTCGACGACCCACCGACGCCCCGGTTGTCGTAGCGGATGATCCGGAACCGGCCGGCAAGCAGCGGGACGACGCCGTCCCACAGCACATGAGAGTCCGGCCAGCCATGCACCAGCACGACCGTGGGCCCCTCGGGGGTGCCCTCCTCGTAGACCGCGATCCGGGCGCCGTCGGCGCTCTCGACAAACCGCTCGACCACCCGCGTTGGTGGCGGCATCGGACCTCCCTTCCGCATGCACCGGCCCTCCGCCTGCACCGGCCGGTGCGTGTCGTACCGTGCCCTCATCTGCCGGGGGTGTCAAGACCGCGCCCTGCGAGCGCACCCACCGCCGCGAGTGACAGGATGAGGTGGACAATCCGCCCGGGTGCCGCGCCCGCCGGACGGCGCTGTGGTAAGCCAGAGATCGACCGTGCCGAACGACCGATCGATCGAGGAGTCAACGACGATGGCCTTCTCCGTCCAGATGCCGGCCCTCGGCGAGAGTGTCACCGAGGGGACGGTGACCCGCTGGCTCAAGCAAGAAGGCGACACCGTCGAAGTCGACGAGCCGCTGGTGGAAGTGTCCACCGACAAGGTCGACACCGAGATCCCGTCGCCGGCGGCCGGGGTGCTCACCAAGATCGTCGCCCACGAGGACGACACCGTCGAAGTCGGTGGCGAACTGGCGGTCATCGGCGACGCGGCCGAAGCCGCCAGTGAGCCACCCGCTGCCCAACCAGTTCCCGAACCGCAGCCGCCGCAGGCTCCCTCGCAGCCCGAACCGCAACAGCCACCCGCACCGCGGCCGGCGACGGCTGCGTCGGATGGCGGCCAGGGGGCGGCCACACCGGTGTTGATGCCCGAGCTCGGCGAATCGGTCACCGAGGGCACGGTGACGCGCTGGCTGAAGAAGGTCGGCGACCCGGTGCAGGTCGACGAGCCGCTGGTGGAAGTGTCCACCGACAAGGTGGACACCGAGATCCCGTCGCCGGTGGCCGGCACGCTGCTGTCCATCACCGCTGAGGAAGACGCCACCGTCCCGGTGGGCGGCGAGCTGGCGAAGATCGGTGCCGCCGCGGCCGCGCAGGCGCCTGCGGCCGCACCCGCACCGCCACCGCCACCGCCGCCGGTGCCCGAGCCCACACCCGCACCGCCACCGCAGCCCGAGACCACACCCGCACCGCCACCACCACCCGCGGCCGCGCCGGAGCGCCCACCCGCCCCGCCGGCCGCCGCGGCAGCCACCCCGTATGTCACGCCGCTGGTGCGGAAACTGGCCGCGGAGAACAACATCGACCTCGCCGCCGTGACCGGCACCGGCGTGGGCGGCCGCATTCGCAAACAGGATGTGCTGGCGGCTGCCCAGCAGAAGAAAGAAGCAGCGACGACGCCAGTGGCCGCGGCCCAGCCGGCGGCACCGGCACCGACCGCGGCGGCGGCCCCGGCGCCGGCTCTGGCGCATCTGCGGGGCACCACCCAGAAGGCCAGCAGGATCCGCCAGATCACCGCCAACAAGACCCGCGAGTCGCTGCAGGCCACCGCCCAGCTGACCCAGACCCACGAAGTCGACATGACCAGGATCGTGGGGTTGCGGGCCCGGGCCAGGGCCGCGTTCGCCGAGCGCGAGGGCGTGAACCTGACCTTCCTGCCGTTCATCGCCCGCGCCGTGATCGACGCCCTCAAGATGCATCCCAACGTCAATGCCAGCTACAACGAGGACACCCGGGAGATCACCTACTACGACGCCGAGCACCTGGGGTTCGCGGTCGACACCGAGCAGGGCCTGCTGTCCCCCGTCATCCACAATGCCGGTGACCTGTCGCTGGCCGGGCTGGCGCGTGCGATAGCCGACATCGCCGCCCGCGCCCGCTCCGGTGATCTCAAGCCCGACGAGTTGTCCGGGGGCACCTTCACCATCACCAACATCGGCAGCCAGGGCGCGCTGCTGGACACCCCGATCCTGGTGCCACCGCAGGCCGCCATGCTGGGCACCGGGGCGATCGTCAAACGACCGCGGGTGGTCGTCGACGAGAACGGAAACGAGTCGATCGGCATCCGCTCGATCTGCTATCTGCCGCTGACCTACGACCACCGGCTGATCGACGGCGCCGACGCCGGGCGATTCCTGACCACCATCAAGCACCGGCTCGAAGAGGGCGCGTTCGGGGCCGACCTGGGTTTGTGACGCCGTGGCCTCTGTCGCGATCGCCGGGTCGTCGGGTCTGATCGGCTCGGCTCTGGTCGCGGCGCTGCGCGCGGACGGGCACCGGGTGTTGCGGATCGTGCGCCGCCCACCGGCGAACGACAGCGAACTGCAGTGGGACCCCGACGCCGGCGAGTTCGACGCCGGCGCGTTGCGCGGAGTCGACGCCGCGGTCAACCTGTGCGGCATCAACGTCGGCCAGCAGCGCTGGTCGGGAGCGTTCAAACAGAACCTGCGCGACAGCCGCATCACCCCGACCGAGGTGCTGTCGGCCGCGGTCGCCGACGCCGGTGTCGGAGTGCTGGTCAACGCCAGCGCGGTCGGCTACTACGGCAACGCGGGAAGCCGGGCTGTCGACGAAAATGCCTCGGCCGGAACGGGTTTCCTGGCGCAGCTGTGCCAGGACTGGGAAGCCTCGACCGCATCCGCCCGGCGGGCCGGTGCTCGCGTCGTCGCGGCCCGCACCGGCCTGGTGCTAGCCCCGTCGGGGGGTGTGTTGGGCCGGCTGCGGCCGTTGTTCTCACTGGGCCTGGGCGCCCGGCTGGGCGACGGCCGCCAGTACATGTCGTGGATCAGCCTCGACGACGAGGTGCGCGCCCTGCAGTTCGCCGTCTCCGACGGCGGGTTGTCCGGGCCGGTGAACCTCACCGGACCCGCGCCCGTCACCAACGCGGAGTTCACCGCGGCGCTCGGCCGCGCGCTGCGCCGGCCCGCCCCGCTGGCGGTGCCCGGCTTCGCGGTGCGCGCCGCGCTGGGTGAGTTCGCCGACGAGGGTTTGCTGACCGGTCAACGGGCCATCCCGGCCGCACTCGAGCACGCCGGATTCCGGTTCAACCACAACACCATCGGCGAGGCGCTGGGCTACGCCGCCGCGCGGCCCTGAACCACCCCCGGACCGGCGCGGTAGTCAGCCTGCCCGAGTTGTGCGGATGCGCTCATCGCGGGTATCGGCGTGGCGCGCAGGCTGGCCCTTGCGCAGCGTGGCCAGCAGCTCCCGGTACGGGCCGACGAGGTAGGCGGTGTCGCCGACCATGAGTTGGTCCTCGCGGCGCGGGTGCAGTTCGACCGACCCTTCCCGGCGCACGATCACGATGACCCGGAATTGGGTGGACAGCTCGACCATCCGCAGCCCATCGAGTTCGCTGGCGGCGTCCACCCGCACTCCGCCAATCATCAAAGAACGCTGCCCGACCGAAAACGTCCTCAGCATGTGCAGGCCCATCGCGGTGCCGATGAACCACGGCGCGGCCAGGTCGACCGTCGACCGGACGTTCTCGAACCCGAACCGCTGCGACACCGCGCCACCCAGGGTGCAGTCGTATATCCGCAGCACCAGCGGAACATCGGGCCGGTTGACCGCCGGCACAACCCGTGGGTCCAGCATCTCGCGCAGCACGATCGGGGTCTCAACGGTCATCCCCGACGCAGACGACGGCGACTGTGTCGGCCAACCCGGCGTCGGCGAGCCCGGCGGAGGCGGACTTGACCGGCGCGAGTTTGGCGATTCTCACCCCAGCGCTGTTCAACTCCTCGACGATCGTCCTCACCAGCGCGTTGTCACCACTGACGGTGTTGACACTGACAGTGTTGACACTGACAGTGTTGACACTGACAGTGTTGACACTGACAGTCTTGTCACTGACAGTGTTGACACTGACAGTCTTGTCACCCGCCATCAACACCCACTCCCGCTCGAAGCGAGGTCCATTCGCTGCGATTACGATCAGACACCGCGCTGAATCGTGCCACTGGGAACGCGATCACGGGCAAGGACGGCAGTCGCCGCGGCCCATCCACCGATCTGCCGACCCGCACAACGTCGCCGAGTACCCTCGCCAGAGTGACGCGTTCCATCCGGTCGAGCCTGGACGCGATCAACGTCCGCCAGCTGGGCAGCGTGGACTATCGCACCGCATGGCAGCTGCAGCGCGACGTGGCCGAAGCCCGGGTGGCCGGCGGCCCCGACACGCTGCTGCTGCTCGAACACCCGCCGGTCTACACCGCCGGACGGCGCACCGTGGCGCAGGAACGGCCGCTCGACGGCACACCGGTCGTCGACACCGACCGCGGCGGCAAGATCACCTGGCACGGCCCAGGTCAACTCGTCGGGTATCCCATCGTCGGGCTGGCCGAGCCGCTGGATGTGGTCAATTACGTTCGGCGCCTTGAAGAAGCGCTGATCGGGGTGGCCGCCGAGCTGGGTGTCGCCGTCGGCCGGGTCGACGGCCGCTCCGGCGTGTGGGTGCCCGGCCGGCCGGCACGCAAGGTCGCCGCCATCGGGGTCCGGGTGGCGCGGGCGACGACACTGCACGGGTTTGCGCTCAACTGTGACTGCGACTTGGAAGCGTTCTCCAGGATCGTGCCGTGCGGCATCACCGATGCCGGCGTGACGTCGCTCAGCGCTGAATTGGGCCGCCACGTCGGTGTCGACGACGTGCGCACCGCGGTCGCCGACGCGGTGTGCGACGCCCTGGACGGCCGGCTCGCGCTCAGCGAGGTGCCTCACGTAAAAGTGAGCGCGAAGTAGATGGCTGGTGCCTCACGCATGGTGAGCGCGTGGGGGGCTTG
>NZ_JAVKSH010000105.1:0-12011 GCF_039583805.1 Mycobacterium sp.
TTCGTCGGGGTGCCGTGCACCGGGGTCAGGTCACCGAACGTGAAGCCGTTGCGAGAAATTCGTCCGATTCTCGCAACGGCTTCACGTTCGGTGCGGCCGGGCTGCACAGGGTCGACCCACACGCCTCATTGGTCACATCTACCTGGCTGTGCTGCAGACCTGGTGACAAACACATGACACCGACGAACGTATGAGCGCGACCACTAGGCTGGCGTCAATGAGAGACTCGGTGACGATGCCGTGTACCTGGGGCCGTCTGACGGGTCCGTCCACCGGGCGCGGCACGGTTTCGCGGTGACCGGGCCGGACATCGCGCGGGTGGCGGCGTCCACCACGCGCCGCCGGCTGAACGGCACCCCGTTCGACGCGCGGCGTTGGCTGCTGACCGCACGGCGGCCGTCATGAACCTCGACGCCAACGCGGCCTCAATCCGGGCGGCCTGCGACGCCGGGCTGCTCGCCGGCGCGCTGACGGTGGTCTGGCAGCGCGGAAAAGTGTTGCAGGTCAACGAGATCGGTTACCGTGACGTCGACGCCCGGATGCCGATGCAGCGCGACACGCTGTTCCGGATCGCGTCGATGACCAAACCGGTCACCGTCGCGGCGGTAATGAGCCTGGTCGACGAGGGCAAGCTGGCGTTGGGCGACCCGGTCGTGCGCTGGCTGCCGGAGTTCGCCCGGATGCGGGTGCTGGACGACCCGGGTGGACCGCTGGACAAGACCCGTCCGGCGCAGCGCGCCATCCTGGTCGAGGATCTGCTCACCCACACCGGCGGCCTGGGGTACGGCTTCTCGGTGAGCGGGCCGATCTCGCGGGCCTACCTGCGGCTGCCGTTCGGGCAGGGCCCCGACGTCTGGCTGGCCGCGCTCGCTCAGTTGCCGCTGGTGCATCAACCGGGCGAGCGGTTGACCTACGGCCATGCCATCGACGTGCTCGGCGTGCTGGTGTCGCGGATCGAGGACAAACCGTTCCACCAGGTGCTCGACGAGCGGATCCTGCAACCACTTGGCATGCGCGATACCGGGTTTCACGTCTGCGCGCAGGCGCGCGGCCGCGCAGCGACCATGTACCGCCTCGACGACGAAAACCGGCTGCGCAGCGACGTGATGGGGCCACCGCACGTGTCGCCGCCGGCGTTTCCCAACGCCGGCGGCGGGCTGTGGTCGACCGCTGACGACTACCTGCGATTCGCCGAAATGCTGCTGCACGAAGGGATTCTCGACGGCCTGCGGGTGCTGTCGGCGCAGTCCGCGCGGGCGATGTGCACCGACCGGCTCACCGCCGAGCAGAAGCGGCATCCTTTCTTGGGAGCACCGTTTTGGATCGGCCGCGGATTCGGGCTCAATCTTTCGGTGGTGACCGATCCGGCGAAGTCGGCTCCGCTGTTCGGTCCGGGCGGGACCGGGACGTTCGGCTGGCCGGGCGCGTATGGGACGTGGTGGCAAGCCGACCCGAGCGCAGATCTGATCCTGCTGTACCTGGTGCAGAACATGCCCACGCTGTCCGCGGACGCCGCCGCCGCCGCCGCGGTCGCCGGAAACACCTCGCGGGCGCGGTTGCAGGCGGTGCAACCCAGATTCGTCCGGCACACGTATCGCGCGCTGGGTTTGTGAGAGCGCTGGGTTTGTGACAGCTCTGGGTTTGTGAGAGCGCTGGGTCTATGACAGCGCTGGGTCTATGACAGCGTGAGCGCCGGTGTGACCCGCAACCGACCGCGGACCGCTGCAGACCTACTGCGCGGCCGGCGCGTCAGGCGTGGCCGGGACCTGCAGGCTGCCGGGGCCCGGCATGGCGCCGAGGTCCAGCCCGCGCAGATCGAGCCGGCCCAGATCGGGTCGGGAGGTCGACGGGTCGAACAGCCGTCCGAGGTCGGGCAGCCCACCCGGGGGATCGATCACCTCGGTCGTCGGGCCCGTCACCGTGTCCGGGGCGATGATGACGCCGTCGCGAACCGTCAGCCCGCCCAGGAGGTCCTGGACGTTGAAATCACTCGACTCAGAACCGACGGGCTGCACCGCAGGGACCTGGACGTCCGGCAGCCGCGGGCCTGCCGGCGCAACGACAATCACGGCGGCGCCTGCAATGGCGACACCGCCGATGAGGTAGGGCCGATAGTCGAACCGCATGTCCGTTCCGTTTCTCGTCAACCGCTGTGTTCCCAGTGAACTTCTGCGATCATACCTGAGACCGCGCTGATAGACAATGAAATCGGCGCTTGGTGTCGCCGGGTGTCTGTCACCTGGCGCCGAGGGCTCACCCGCCGAACTCGTCGTCACCCTCGGCGCCGCCGCGGGAGATCTCCATCCAGCGGCGAACCGGCAGGTCCCACCGCCGCGACGCCCCCTCCGTGACGTCGGACAGCGACCGCACCACCGCCTGCGCCAAGCCCATGATCGCGGCCATCACCGGCAACAGCGGCGACAACGGCCTGGCCACCGACCGGACCGTGCTGATACGCCGTGCCACCACATAACGCTGCACCGCGTGGTACAGCCAGGCTCCGACACCCAGCGCGTAGATCGCCAACGCCGCTGCGATCACCGCCTGCCCGGTCGCCGCGCAGGCGACGGCCCCCAGCACCACCGTCGCCGCCAGCAGGCCGGCGATCGCCACCCGCAACTCCAGCCGGGTCACGAGCCCGGCCCCTGTTCCGCCGCCGTGCGGACTGCCCGGGCGGCGGCCCGCAGCTGCGGAACCACCGCCGTCACCTGGCCCAGCACCCCGTTGACGAAGCCGGGCGACTCGTCGGTGGACAGCTCCTTGGCCAGCTTTACCGCCTCGTCGACGGCCACCGGCGCCGGGACGTCGTCGGCATGCAGCAGCTCCCACACCGCAACCCGAAGGATCGCCCGGTCGACCGCCGGCAGCCGCGGCAGCGTCCAGCCCTGCAGATGCGATGAGATCAGGTCGTCTATGTGCGGGGCGTGCTCGGTGACGCCGCGCACGACGGTCGCGGTATACGGGTGCAGCGGCGCCACGTCGGGTTTCGCGGCGGCCAGCGCGGCCCGGGCGTCGGCCGCCTCGGCCGGCGTGATGCCGCGCGCCTCGGCTTCGAACAACAGGTCGATGGCGCGCTTACGCGCCTGATGCCGTCCTTTGACCGGCCGCATGGTCAGGCACGGCCCAGGTAGCTGCCGTCGCGGGTATCCACCTTCAGCGTATCGCCGGTGTTGACGAACAGCGGCACGTTGATCTGCGCACCGGTCTCCAGCGTGGCCGGCTTGGTGCCGGCGCTGGACCGGTCGCCCTGCAAACCCGGCTCGGTGTGCGTGACCTCCAGCTCGACGGTCACCGGCAGCTCGATGTACAGCGGCGCCCCGTTGTGGAAGGCCACCTGAACGGGCATGCCCTCCAGCAGGAACCGGGCCGCGTCGCCGACCAGCGACTCCGGCAGTGGATGCTGTTCGTAGTCGCTGCTGTCCATGAACACGAAGTCCGCGCCGTCGCGGTAGAGATACGTGGTGTCGCGGCGGTCCACGGTGGCGGTTTCCACCTTCACGCCGGCGTTGTAGGTCTTGTCGACGACCTTGCCGGAGACCACGTTCTTGAGCTTGGTGCGCACGAAAGCCGGGCCCTTGCCGGGTTTGACGTGCTGGAAGTCGACGATCTGCCACAGCTGGCCGTCGATGACCAGCACCAGCCCGTTCTTGAAGTCGGCGGTCGTTGCCACGGTCTTCGGTGTCTCCTACAGGACGGTCAGTTCCTTGGGGAACCGGGTGAGCAATTCCGGGGTCTGCCCGAGGGCTTCGACGACAAGTGTGTCCTCGATGCGGACACCGCCGCGATCGGGCAGATAAACACCGGGCTCCACGGTCACCACGGAGCCCGCCGGAAGTGTACCCGCGGCCGTGGCGTTGATCGCCGGCGCTTCGTGGATCTGCAGACCCACGCCGTGACCCAGCCCATGGCCGAAATGCTCGCCGTGCCCGGCGCCGGCGATCAGCTGCCGCGCCGCGGCGTCCACCGCGGACAGGTCGGCGTCCGGCCGCAACGCGTCCCGCCCGGCCTGCTGCGCGGCGGCAACCAGGGCGTAGATCTCCCGCTGCCAGTCGGCGGCCCGGCCCAGCACGAACGTGCGGGTCATGTCGGAGTGGTAGCCGCCGACCAGCGCGCCGAAGTCGATCTTGACGAAGTCCCCGGCGGCCAGCACCGCGTCGGTGGGGCGATGATGGGGTATCGCCGAATTCGGCCCGGCGGCCACGATCGTCTCGAACGACACCCCGTCGGCGCCGCGGTCGAGCATCAGCGCCTCCAGCTCGCGGGCCACCTCGCGCTCGGTGCGGCCGGGCCGCAGCCCGCCGCGCTCCGCCAGATCGGTCAGCGCGGCGTCGGCCGCTTCACAGGCCAGCCGCAGCAGCGCCACCTCGCCGGCGTCCTTGACTTCGCGCAGCCGCTCCACCAGCTGCGACGCCCGGGCCAACTCGACGTCACCGGCCTGGGCCGCGAGCGCGTCGAACCCGTCCACGGTGACCACATGGCTTTCGAAACCCAGCCGCCGCACACCGGCGCCGGCCGCGCGCCGAACCAGGTGCGGCCCACCGGCCCGCTCGACGGCCACCTCCAGGTCGGGGGCCTGCCGGGCGGCCTGGGTGCGGTAGCGGCCGTCGGTGGCCAGCACCGGGTCCCGGTCGTCGGCGAAGACCAGCAGCGCAGCGTTCGACCCGGTGAAACCGGACAGGTAGCGCACGTTGACCAGGTCGGTGACCAGCATCGCGTCCAGCCCGGCGGCGCCGATCCGGTCGCCGAGATTGAGTCGCCGCCGGGAATGTGTCACGCCCGGTCACGCTACTCGCTACGCTGAGGGCCCATGACTACCTGGATGCTGCGCGGCCTGGTGTTTGCCGCCGCGATGATCGTCGACCGACTGTTCCAGGGTGCGCTGATCAACGCGTTCCCGACGCAGGCGGGATCGATCAGCGTCGTGCTGCTGGCCTTCTTCGTCGCCGCAGTCGTGGTCTGGGGGGTGATCGACGGCCGCGCCGACGCCGCCGCGCACCCGGATCCGGACCGTCGCGACGATCTGGCGTTGCGCTGGTTGCTGGCGGGTCTGCTGGCCGGCGTGGTCAGCGGCGTGGTCGTCTGGCTGATATCGCTGCTCTACCAAGGGATTTATGCCGGCGGACTGCTCAACGAGATCACCACGTTCGCGTCATTCACCGCGCTGTTGGTCCTGGTAACCGGGTTGGGCGGCGCGACAGCCGGCCGCTGGCTGACCGACCGCAACCCGCCCCCCGTCCCGCACCTTGGTGGCGACGGGGAGGAGCGCGCCGACACCGATGTGTTCGCCGCCGTGCGCCCGGACGTCGCCGCCGCCGCGAACGGCGCCGCGACCCAACTGCAGACCGCGCCGGTGGCCACCGCCGAATACGAGGAGCCCAGCGCGCCGCCCGCCTACAGCGAGTCACCCACCGAAGAGATCCAGCTCAGCGATATCGAGGTGCCCCCCGAGGCCGAGCCGACCGCCGACTCCGAGACCGATCAGCCGTAAAGCGTCGCCAGGTAGCGCAGGGCCAGCAGGTAACCCTGCGCCCCGAGCCCGACGATCACCCCGGTCGCGACGGGACTCAGGTAGGAGTGCCGCCGAAAGTCCTCGCGGGCATACACATTGGAGATGTGCACCTCGATCAGCGCGGCGCTCAGCTCGGCGCAGGCGTCGCGCAGCGCCACCGACGTGTGCGTCAACCCGCCCGCGTTGAGAATCACCGGTTCGTCCGCGTCGGCCGCCGCATGGATCCAGTCCAGCAGCTGGGCTTCGCTGTCACTTTGCCGCACAACGACTTCCAGCCCGAGGTCGGCGGCCTCCCGTTCGATCATCGCAGCCAGGGCGTCGTGGGTGATAGCGCCGTAGACCGCCGGCTCGCGCCGGCCCAGCCGGCCCAGGTTCGGTCCGTTGACGACGTTGACCCGAGTCACCCCGCGCTCACCTCCGCATAGGCCGCCACCAGCAACCCCGGATCCGGGCCCTGCAGCCGGCCCGGTTTGGCCAGCCCGTCGAGCACCACGAAGCGCAGCACCCCGGCCCGGGTTTTCTTGTCGCCCGCCATGTACTCCAGCAACTGCGGCAGCGCGCCGGCGTCGTAGCTGACCGGCAGCCCCAGCGACGTCAAAATGCTGCGGTGCCGGTCGGCGGTGGTGTCGTCGAGCCGACCGGCCAGCCGGCCCAGCTCGGCGGCGAACACCAGGCCCACCGACACCGCGGCGCCGTGCCGCCATTGGTAGTGCTCACGGCGTTCGATCGCGTGCGCCAACGTGTGGCCGTAGTTGAGGATTTCGCGCAGCTGCGATTCCTTCTCGTCGGCGGCCACAACGTCGGCCTTGACGGTCACCGCGCGCCGGATCAGCTCCGGCAGCACGTCGCCGGCGGGGTCGGTGGCGGCGCGCGGGTCGGCTTCGATCAAGTCCAGGATCACCGGGTCGGCGATGAACCCCGCTTTCACCACCTCGGCCATTCCTGCCGCTATTTCGTTGTGCGGCAACGTTTCCAGGGTGGCCAGGTCGGCCAGCACCGCGATCGGCTGGTGAAACGCGCCGACCAGGTTTTTGCCGGCCTCGGTGTTGATCCCGGTTTTGCCGCCGATCGCGGCGTCGACCATGCCCAGCAGCGTGGTGGGCACGTGCACGATCGGGACACCGCGCAGCCAGGTGGCCGCGGCGAAACCTGCGACATCGGTGGCTGCGCCGCCGCCCAGGCTGACCAAGGCGTCCTTACGGCCGATTCCGATGCGGCCCAACACTTCCCAGAGGAACCCGACGACAGGTAGATTCTTGCCGTCCTCGGCGTCGGGTATTTCGATGCGGTGCGCGTCGACGCCCTTCTCGGCCAGCTGGGCGCGGATGGCCTCCGCGGTCTGCGTCAGCACCGGCTGGTGCACGATCGCCACTTTGTGCCGGTCCGCGAGCACGCCGTGCAGTTCGCCGATCAGCCCGGTGCCGATCAGAACCGGGTAAGGCGGGTCGACGGCCACCTGCACGGTGACCGGTGCGGCGATGTCGGTCATGTGCCGCCCTCGGCGCGGCGGGCGGCGGCCAGCGCGGCCAGCGTGGCCGGCGTGGGCGGCGGCCCGGCCTGGGCGTCCAGCCGCCGGGGCGCCGACGACGCGCGCCACCGCGGCCGGTCGCCAGACCCCGCGCCGTCCAGCCTCGACAGGATGTCGCCGACGACAGCGGCGGGGTTGCGGCGGTTGGTGTTCACCCGGATGGTGGCCACCCGCCGGTACAGCGGGACGCGCTGGGCCATCAACGTGCGGAAGGTCTCGACGCGGTCGGGCCCGGCCAGCAACGGGCGGGCGGTGCTGCCGCCGGTGCGCCGCACGCCTTCGGCGGTGCTGATTTCCAGGAAGACGACGGTGTGCCCGGCCAGCGCGGCGCGCACACCGGGGGTGGTGACCGCGCCGCCGCCCAGCGACACGACGCCGTCGTGGTCGGCCAGGGCAGCGCGGATCACCTGCTCCTCGATGCGGCGGAATTCAGGCTCGCCGTCGGTGCCGAAAATCTCGGCGACGCTGCGCCCGGTCTGTTCTTCGATCATCGCGTCGGTGTCGAACAGGTCCACCCCGAGCGCCTTGGCCAGCCGCCGCCCGATCGTGGACTTGCCCGAGCCGGGCATCCCCACCAGCACAGCCCGCGGTGCCATGGCTACCCCGACGCCGCCCTGGTGACCGGCTGCCGGCCGGCCACACAACGCAGATAGGCATCGACGTTGCGGCGGGTCTCGGTCAGCGAATCGCCGCCGAACTTCTCCAGCACCGCGCGGGCCAGCACCAGCGCCACCATGGTCTCGACCACCACAGCGGCGGCCGGGACCGCGCACACGTCGGAGCGCTGGTTGATGGCGACGGCCTCGTCGCCGGTGGCCAGGTCGACGGTGGCCAGCGCCCGCGGCACCGTCGAGATCGGTTTCATCGCCGCCCGCACCCGCAGCGGCTGGCCGTTGGTCATGCCGCCCTCCAGTCCGCCGGCCCGGTTGGTGGAGCGCACGACGCCGTCGGGTCCGGGAAACATCTCGTCGTGGGCGGCGCTGCCCCGCCGCCGCGCGGTGGCGAAGCCGTCACCGACCTCGACGCCCTTGATCGCCTGGATGCCCATCACGGCTCCCGCCAGCTGGCTGTCCAGCCGGTTCTCGCCGCTGGTGAACGAGCCCAGCCCGACCGGCAGCCCCACCGCGACGGCCTCCACCACGCCGCCGAGGGTATCGCCGTCTTTCTTGGCGGCTTCGATCTCGGCGATCATGGCCGCCTCGGCCGCCGTGTCGTAGGCGCGCACCGGGCTGGCGTCGATGGCGGGCAGATCCGCAGGTTGCGGCGGCGGGCCGTCGTAGGGCGCCGACGCGCCGATGGAGATCACATGGGAAAGCACCTCGACGCCGAGTGCCTGCCTGAGGAACTGCCGCGCGATGGTGCCGGCCGCGACCCGGGCGGCGGTCTCGCGGGCGCTGGCGCGCTCCAACACGGGCCGGGCGTCGTCGAATCCGTACTTGAGCATGCCGGCGTAGTCGGCGTGGCCGGGCCGCGGGCGGGTCAGCGGCGCGTTGCGGGCCCCGCCTTCCAGGTCGAGTTGGCCCTGGTCGACCGGGTCGGCGGACATCACGGTCTCCCATTTGGGCCATTCGGTGTTGGCGATCTCGACGGCGATCGGGCCGCCCATCGTGTGGCCGTGCCGCACTCCGGCCAGCACCGTCACCTGATCGCGTTCGAACGTCATCCGGGCGCCGCGGCCATAGCCCAGCCGCCGGCGGGCCAGCTCGGCGGCGATCTCGTCGCTGGTGACGGCGACACCGGCGACCATGCCTTCGAGCATCGCCACCAGGGCTCGACCGTGGGATTCGCCGGCCGTCGTCCAACGCAACACGTGTCCCATCTTTCCATGTCGGCTCTTGGCTCAGGAAATCTGCGGGAGGCCATCAAGACGACCGACGTTGGACATATGTCTCGTCGTCGAATTGCTATATCCGATTCATGTCCAGACGTACAACCATCGACATCGATGATGCACTACTGGCCCGTGCGCGAGCTGACAGCTCGGTACTACCGGGCTGAAGGACACGGTCGACGCCGCCTTGCGCGCGGCGGTGCGGCAGTCGGCACGCGCACGGCTTGCTGCGCGAATCGCCGCGGGCGCGGGGATAGATCGGTCCGAAGCACTACTTGCGCAGACTCGTCCGGCGCGGTGACGGTGTTCTGCGTCGATACCAGCGCATGGCAGCACGCGGCGCGCCAGGAAGTCGCCGACCGATGGTTGGCGGCCTTGTCTGCGGATCAGGTCGGCATCTGCGATCAGGTGCGGTTGGAGATTCTTTACTCGGCCAGGTCCGCCACCGACTACGACGCGCTCGCCGGTGAACTCGACGGCTTGGCCCGGATCCCGATTGACGGCGAAACCTTCGCTCGCGCACACCACGTGCAGCGCGAGCTTGCCCATGTCGGCGGTCTGCATCACCGCAGCGTGAAGATCGCCGACCTGATCGTCGCGGCGGCGGCCGAACTCTCGGGCACCGTCGTGTGGCATTACGACGAGGACTACGAGCGAGTGGCTGCGGTCACCGGGCAACGTACACAATGGATCGCGCCCCGCGGAGCCGTGTAACCGTTAGCGCCGCTCTGTTACGCCGCAATGGAGCCCAGACGAATTCGCCTGGGAGACCTGAGCGTGGTCGTGGCCGCCGCGGATGAGGCGTCGGCGCCGCAATGGAGCCCAGGCGAATTCGCCTGGGAGACCGGCGTCGACCTAATGAGTTGAGAATTTCCCGATTGGCCGCAATGGAGCCCAGGCGAATTCGCCTGGGAGACAGCACCGACGTGGTGTACCTGTTCCCGCAAGGGAACGCCGCAATGGAGCCCAGGCGAATTCGCCTGGGAGACCCCCCAGGGCTCCGGCGTTGTTGATTGCCGGCTCTGTGACCAGCGGTGATGAACTTGGGTGATACGGCGTTTCGGTGTCGGGCAGGCACGGGCTTCTCAAGGACGATGAAGTTGTTGATACTCAACCGTCCCGTTGGAGTTGCCCGTGCCTGCCCATGCAGTATCACCCGTGGAGTCGATCGCGGCGGCATTAGATCGCTGGCGCGCCGGGGAGCGCGCGCCGACGTTGAGTTCGGAGTTGCTCGATGTGCTGGCGTCGGTGCCCGACCCGCGCGATCCGCGCGGGCGGCGTTATCGGTTGGCCGCACTGTTGGCGGTCGCGATACTGGCGACTGCGGCCGGCATGCGCTCCTACGCCGGGTTCGCCACCTGGGCGGCCACCGCTCCCGCCGACGTGCTGGCCCAGGTGGGTATCCGGATGCGCCGGCCCAGCGAGAAGACGTTCCGCACGGTGCTTTCGCGGCTGGATCCCGCCGATCTCGACCGCCGTCTGGGTGTCTACTTCACGGCCCTGGCCACCGCGCAGACGACCGTTGGCGGCGGGCTGCTGGCGGTGGCGCTGGACGGCAAGACCCTGCGCGGGGCACGACGGATGGGCGCGGCGGCGACGCATCTGGTGTCGGTGTTCGCCCACCACGCCCGACTGGTGCTGGGCCAGCTCGCCGTCGCTGAGAAAAGCAACGAAATCCCCTGCGTGCGAGAACTTCTGCGCATGTTCAAAAACCGGGTGCGGCTGCTGGTCACCGTGGACGCGATGCATACCCAGACCGCGAACGCCAAACTGATCTGCTCCACCCTCAAATCGCACTACCTGATGATCGTGAAGTCCAACCAGCCCAAGCTGCTCGCCCGCATCCAAGCCCTGCCCTGGGCCCAGGTGCCGGTGACCGCCACCGACGACGATCACGGCCACGGCCGCGAAGAACGCCGCACCCTCAACGTGCTCACCACCGCGCGCGGCATCGGATTCCCCTACGCCAAACAGATCATCCAGATCACCCGCGAACGCGTGATCACCGCGACCGGGCAACGCAGCCGCGAGATCGTCTACGCGATCTGCAGCCTGCCCTTCGAGCACGCCCACCCAACCACGATCGCCGCCTGGCTGCGCCAGCATTGGGGCATAGAAAACGCCGTGCACTACGTGCGGGATGTGACCCTGGCCGAGGACGCCTCGATGATCCGCACCGGTGCCGCACCACAGATCATGGCAAGCCTGAGAAACACCGTTTTGAACCTGCACCGCCTGGCCGGCGCGGACAACATCGCCGAAGCCTGCCGCGCCACCGCCTTCAGCGCCAACCGCGGACTCGACCTGCTCACCGACTACCAAAACACCAGGTCACAAGCGTGCTAATCAACAACGCCGGAGCCCTGGGAGACCCCCGATGAAATCAGCGCCCTTGGCCATGCCGGACAAGCCGCAATGGAGCCCAGGCGAATTCGCCTGGGAGACGAAGTAGTCGAGGATCTGAGACTGGCGCACGAGGTCGCCGCAACGTCTCCCAGGCGAATTCGCCTGGGAGACGTTGCAGGTTCGAGCCCGGCGAGGTCGCGCCACCGTTGCCGCAATGGAGCCCAGGCGAATTCGCCTGGGAGACCCTACGTGAGGCCTACGGTACTGTAGTTAGTAGTTTGGCCGCAATGGAGCCCAGGCGAATTCGCCTGGGAGACGGGTGTGGCCCCCGCACGCCAACGCGGCCAACAATCGCCGCAATGGAGCCCAGGCGAATTCGCCTGGGAGACACCATCGGATATTTTGTTCCCCCCGACCGCTAGGACCCGCCGCAATGGAGCCCAGGCGAATTCGCCTGGGAGACGCCGCGCCGCCGTCGTGGGGAGTGCCCCCGCCGGTGGCCGCAATGGAGCCCAGGCGAATTCGCCTGGGAGACCCGCGCACACCTACCGCATGGTCGTCATCGCCAGCGTCGCCGCAATGGAGCCCAGGCGAATTCGCCTGGGAGACCGTGCGGGCAGGCACCCTCTTCCACGCGCGATGCGAGCCGCAATGGAGCCCAGGCGAATTCGCCTGGGAGACCCGCGCCGCCTGGTCGTACATCAACATGCCCAAGAACCAGCCGCAATGGAGCCCAGGCGAATTCGCCTGGGAGACTACTCACCCCGAACACCGCCGACCCGGTGACTGGCTTGCCG
>NZ_JAVKSH010000106.1:0-11985 GCF_039583805.1 Mycobacterium sp.
CCCCGGTGCACGGCACCCCGACGAAATTACGGGCAGACCACGAGCGAGACCACTAGCCCGGGCATCAGCCGATGTGCAGCGCGACGACCTGCCAGCGGGCCGGCGCCACCTGCTCGACGCGGCAGGCGATGGCATGCACGCGACGACCGCGGGTGTAGGTCCCGAACGCCTCGGCGGCCGTGCACTGCTCGGGGGCCCCGACCGCTTGCAGTCGCAGCCGGCGCAGCACCGCCGCGCCCCGCCGGCCGCCGGCACCCCGGTGGGCCGCGAGCACCGCGTCCACCAGCGGGGTCGCCAGCATCCCGTGCAGCTGCGCGGCCGGGCGGCGCCGGTCGATGACCTCCAGCACCCGGCGCAGCGCCGAGTCGGCGCAGGCTCCCGCCTGTCGCATCGCCGCGGTCCAGGCCGGAGCCGGAATCCGGCCGGAATAGTCTGGAATCCGGCCGGAATAGTCTGGAATCCGGCCGGAATAGTCTGGAATCCGGCCGGAATAGTACTGTGGCGCCGAGGTGTTGGGCCGACGCACTGCGGTTGGTGACGGCATGCGGCACTGCCCGGCGTCCCGCGGCGGCGGTTCGTAGTCGACGATGGGTGTGACGGCGAAGGCGCCGGCCTCGGCTGCGCCCGGGACGATTGACATGGCACCCTCCAGCGTTCGGACAACGACGAGCCTGCTGGAGAGTGGCAGACGCGGCGATGATCATCGCACAGTCGCGGCGTCCGTGTGCCCGCTCTGGCCACGGGCTGTTGGTGACGGTTACGGTGGGCTGCGATGCCGATTTCGCAAAGCCTCGCAACGGAAGAGGCGACGTGACGCGGTTGTCCACATCGGACGCGGCGTTCTACCGGCTGGAAAACACCGCCACCCCGATGTATCTGGGATCGCTGTCGGTGCTGCGCCGGCCACGCGCGGGGTTGAGCTACGAGACGCTGCTGGCCAGCGTCGAACAGCGGCTTCCCCAGGTGCCGCGGTACCGCCAGAAAGTCCGGGAAGTGACGATGGGCCTGGCGCGTCCGGTGTGGGTCGACGACCGTGACTTCGACATCACCTACCACATCCGGCGCTCGGCGCTACCGTCGCCGGGCAGCGACCGACAACTGCACGACCTGATCGCCCGGCTGGCCGCTCGGCCGTTGGACACCTCCCGGCCACTGTGGGAGATGTACCTGATCGAGGGGCTGTCCAAAAGCCGCGTCGCGCTGTACAGCAAGTCCCATCAGACGCTGATCAACGGGATGAGCGCGCTGGAGATCAGCCACGTCATCGCCGACCGAGGCCAGCGCCCACCCTCGTTCGCCGAGGACATCTGGGTGCCCGCCCGCGAGCCCGGCCCGACCCAGCTGCTGCTGGGCGCGATCGGCGACTGGGTTTGCGAACCTCGCGCGCAGTTGCGGTCCGTGGCTTCCCAGCTGACCGGGTTGGCGACCAGTTCCAGCCTGGCGATCGACCGGGGCCGGCGGCTGTTCGACGTCGCGCGCACGCTGGCTCGCGGTCCCGCTCCCAGCAGTCCGCTCAATGCCACGGTGTCGCGGAACCGACGGTTCACGGTTGCGCGCGCGCGGCTCGAGGACTACGAGGCGGTGCGGTCGCGGTTCCACTGCGACATCACCGACGTGGTGCTGGCCGTCATCACCGGCGCCCTGCGCAACTGGCTGCTGTCCCGCGGCGAGGCGGTGGCACCGACGGCGACGGTTCGGGCGATGGCGCCGTTGCCGGTCGACGTCGAGGGAGCACTCCTGTCGGCCGGTCACGGCCAGCCGACCCCCCAGGTGGGGCCGCTGCTGGTCGATCTGCCGGTCGGGGAGGGCAACGTCGTAGTACGGCTGTCCCAGATTGCGCATGCCACCGAGTCCGACGCGACCGCGGCCGGCCTGGCCGGCACCCGGACCGTCGTGACGCTGTCGGGGTTCGCGCCGCCCAGCCTGCACGCGATGGGTATCCGGGTCGCCAGCAGCCTGCCCAGTTTCTCCGGGCGGGCGTTCAACCTGCTGATCACCAATGCGCCCGGCGTGCAGTCGCAGGTGTACGTTGCCGGAGCGAAGTTGCTGGAAAGCTACCCGGTGCCGCCGCTGTTGACCAGGCAGGTGCTGGCCATCGGGGTGACGTCCTACGACGGCATGCTGTATTTCGGGATCAACGCCGATCGGGCAGCGATGAGCGACGTCGACGTGCTGCCCGGGTTGCTGGGCGAATCGTTTGGCGAGTTGCTGGAAGCGGCGCGGTAGCAGGCCCGCGGACCTACCATCCCAAGGTGTGAGCAAAGGATTGCCGGCTCCTGCGAATCGCCGCAAGCCGTCGGCTGTCGCGATTCCCAACAAGGTGTATCAAGCCGAATTGTTCCGTCTGCAAACGGAATTCGTCGTGCTGCAGGAGTGGGTCCGGCATTCCGGCGCGCGCATCGTGGTGATCTTCGAGGGCCGTGACGGCGCGGGCAAGGGCGGCACAATCAAGCGGATCACCGACTACCTCAACCCGCGGGTGGTGCGCATCGCCGCCCTGCCGGCGCCGACCGATCGTGAACGCGGCCACTGGTATTACCAGCGCTACATCGCGCATCTGCCCGCCCGGGGCGAGATCGTGCTGTTCGACCGGTCCTGGTACAACCGCGCCGGCGTGGAGAAGGTGATGGGATTCTGCACGCCACAGGAACATGCGTTGTTCCTGCATCAGACGCCGACCTTCGAGCAGATGCTCATCGAGGACGGGATCCTGCTGCGCAAGTACTGGTTTTCGGTGTCCGACGAGGAGCAGCTGCGCCGGTTCAGGGCGCGCCGCAAAGACCCTGTCCGGCAATGGAAGCTCAGCCCGATGGACCTGGAATCGGTGTATCGCTGGGAAGACTATTCGCGTGCGAAGGACGAGATGATGGCGCACACCGATGTTCCGCTAAGCCCCTGGTATGTGGTGGAATCCGATATCAAGAAGCATGCGCGGCTCAACATGATGGCACATCTGCTGTCCACAATCGACTACCACGATGTGCAGAAACCGAAGGTCACCTTGCCCAAACACCCGGTGCTCACCGGTAATTACCGACGCCCGCCGCGGGAGATGTCGACCTATGTCGACGACTACGCCTCGACGCTGTTCGGCGTCGTCGAGTAGATGCAGGTCTACATCCCGGCGACGCTGGCCATGTTGCAGCGCTTCGTCACAGAAGGCACGTTGCGCCCGGTCAGCGGAACCGCGTTCGCGGTGACGCCGGCGCTGCGCGAGGCCTACGCCGACGGCGACGACGACGAACTCGGCGAGGTGGCGCGCCGCGACGCCGCCCTGGCGTCGCTGCGGTTGCTGGCGACCGACCGCGCCGACGACCTGCCGCCGCGGCGGGTGGTGCTGCTCGCCGACGTCGCCGACCTCACGTTGCGCCCGGACCTCGACGACGCGGTGGTGCGGCTCGGCGCGCCGGTCGCGATGGACGACGTCATCGCCGCGTTCGTGGACAACGCCGCCGCGGAGGCCGTCGTCAGCGCGGCCATGGCGGTTGTCGACGAGGCCGACCTCGGCGACGAAGACGCCGAGCTGCTGGTCGGCGACGCGCAGGATCATGATCTGGCCTGGTACGCCGCCCAAGAGCTGCCGTTCCTCGTCGACCTGCTCTGACCCCGGGCAGGTACCGTAAGTTACGGTACCGTAGGTTGTGTCGGTGGGCGGACATCGCCAACCGCGTTGTGAAGAGGAGCGCTCTGTGACGGGCAGGAAGATTTCCCGGCCGACGGCCGTCGTCGCCGACGCCGCGCGTCCCATCATCGCCGGGGCGGACGGGCACCCGGGATGGCATGCGCTGCGCCGGATCGCGGCGCGGATCACCACGCCGCTGCTGCCCGACGATTACCTGCACCTGGCCAATCCGCTGTGGTCGGCGCGGGAGTTGCGCGGTCGCGTGCTGCGGGTCCGTCGGGAGACCGAGGACTCCGCGACGCTGGTCATCAAACCCGGCTGGGGCTTTTCCTTCGACTACCAGCCGGGTCAGTACATCGGCATCGGTGTGCTGCTCGACGGGCGGTGGCGGTGGCGGTCGTACTCGCTGACCTCGACCCCGGTGACCGCGGCGCGTACGGTGACCATCACCGTCAAGGCGATGCCGGATGGTTTCCTGTCCACCCACCTGGTTGCCGGGGTGGCGCCCGGGACGATCGTGAGATTGGCTGCGCCGCAAGGCAATTTCGTGCTGCCCGACCCGGCGCCGCCGGCGATCCTGTTCGTCACCGCCGGCTCGGGGATCACGCCGGTGATGTCGATGCTGCGCACCCTGGTTCGTCGGGATCAGGTCACCGACGTGGTGCACCTGCACTCGGCGCCGACCGGAGCCGACGTGATGTTCAGCGCGGAGCTCGACCGGCTGGCCCGCGATCAGGACGGCTACCGGCTGGACCTGCGCACCACGCGCAGCCAGGGCCGCCGAGATCTGGGCCGGCTCGACACCGAGGTGCCCGACTGGCGGGACCGGCAGACCTGGGCGTGCGGCCCGGAAGCGATGCTCAACGAGGCCGAACGGGTTTGGGCGGCGGCCGGCGCCACAGCGCGCTTGCATCTCGAGCGGTTCGCGGTGTCGCGCGCCGCGCCGGCGGGAACGGGCGGAACGGTCAGCTTTGCCCGCAGCGGCACGAGCGTGGCTGCCGATGCCGCCACGTCGCTGATGGAGGCCGGTGAGCGGGCGGGTGTCCAGATGCCGTTCGGCTGCCGGATGGGCATCTGCAAATCGTGCGTGGTCGGCCTGGTCGACGGTCATGTCCGTGACCTGCGGACGGGCGCAGAGCACGAGCCCGGGACCCGAATCCAGACCTGCGTCTCGGCGGCGTCCGGCGATTGTGTGCTAGACATCTAGCTGTTACTGGCTAGTAACCTACGGTTACGTAGGTTACGCTATCGTAGGTAGATCAGTCCGTGAGCGAGGGAGGTAACGCGTTGGCGATCACCGACGTCGAGGTATTCGCACACCTCACCGACTCCGACATCGAAAGCCTGGCGGTCGAACTCGATGCCATCCGCGCCGACATCGAAGACTCCCGCGGCGAGCGGGATGCCCGCTACATCCGCCGCACCATCGCCGCGCAGCGCGCGCTGGAGATCACCGGGCGGGTGCTGCTGGCGGCCAGCTCCCGGCGCTCGGGCTGGTGGGCCGGCGCCGTCACGCTGAGCGTGGCCAAGATCGTCGAGAACATGGAGATCGGCCACAACGTCATGCATGGCCAGTGGGACTGGATGAACGACCCCGAGATCCACTCGTCGACCTGGGAGTGGGACAACCTCGGGGCGTCCAAACACTGGCGCTACACCCACAACTTCGTGCACCACAAGTACACCAACATCCTGGGCATGGACGACGACGTCGGCTACGGGATGCTGCGCGTCACCCGAGACCAGCGCTGGAAGCGCTACAACGTGCTCAACCCGGTGTTCAACGCGCTGCTCGCGGTCCTGTTCGAGTGGGGAATCGGGTTGCAGCACGTGGAGATCGGCAAGATCATGAAGCGCCGCGCGGACCAGGCGGAGGCCCGGCGCCGCGTCGACGAATTCGTCGCCAAAGCCGGCCGGCAGCTGGTCAAGGACTACGTGGCGTTCCCCGCGCTGACGTCGCTGTCACCCGGCGCCACCTACTGGTCGACGCTCAAGGCCAACGTCATGTCCAACGTGATCCGCAACGTGTGGTCCAACGCGGTGATTTTCTGCGGCCACTTCCCCGACGGCGCCGAGAAATTCACCAAGACCGACATGGTCGGGGAGACCAACGGCCAGTGGTACCTGCGCCAGATGCTCGGCAGCGCCAACTTCAACGCCGGGCCGGCGATGCGGTTCTTCAGCGGCAACTTGTGCCACCAGATCGAACACCACCTCTACCCCGATCTGCCCAGCAACCGGCTGGCCGAGATCTCGGTGCGGGTGCGCGAGATCTGCGACAAATACGACCTGCCCTACACCACCGGGCCATTTTTGGTGCAGTACGCCAAGACCTGGCGGACCATCGCCAAGCTGTCGCTGCCGGACAGGTATCTGCGCGACACCGCCGACGACGCTCCCGAGACCCGCAGCGAGCGGATGTTCGCCGAACTGGGACCGGGCTTCAGTGGGACCCACGCTGCGACCGGACGCCGGCGCGGACTGAAGACCGCGATCGCCGCGGTGCGGGAGTGGCGCCGCGGCAAGCGAATTGGTGGCGCAGCGCCCGCAGCCGCTTAGCCGCGGCCGCGTCGATGCCGAGTGGTCGTTCTCCCGCTCGACGCGTCCCGGTCGCCGCAGCCCGCCCCGGTGCTGCACACGAACCAGGGTCAAGGAACACTGACGATTCCTACTCCGAATACGACTCTGCCCCGGAGGAATCGGCACCCTCATCGCCGCGTGGCACTGGTATCACCACCGCGCCGACGACTCAGAAAACCCCGATGGGTGTGGAGAGGATCTCATCGCCGAACAGTTGGAGGTCGACCACAAACAATTCGAAGCCGTCGATGTCTGCCAGTCCGGTCACATGGCTGGCGAGCGCGGTATCCAGTGCTTGATCCAGGTGGAGCACAGCTTCGCCGTCGACGTACCAGCCCGGCGTGCCTCACTTACTTCGAGCGCGAGGCGCGTGAGTTCCGCCGCGCCCGGCGCTCGCGGCTCCACCACGGCGCCGGCTGTCATGCCCTCGCCCGTCGTGGTGTCCGCGCTGTCGACGATGCCGGCATGTTGCGAGGGCCGCTTCACCGGCGGGAACTCGAGAAGGACGCCGACGCGGGCGCCATCGCGATCAGCCGATAATCGAAGTGACACAGCGGGTTCGGTGCGATGTTCGCACGGCGTGGGCATTCCTGACTGACATCGGTTTGCCGGCGCGCTGCTCGGCGGAGCTGCAGGCGGCGGAGTGGCTTGGCGACGCGGACAGCGTTGCGGTCTCTGCGCAATTCCGCAGCCGTACCAGCGTCACGGTTACGTCGGCAGCTCGCCGACGTCCAGCTCGTTCCGGTCAGTGGCGCTCGTGGCGGGCTGCCTGTCCGCGGATCGACCCCGTTGGATCAACAGACACCCGTTGGATCAGACGACGTGGATGCCCAGGATCAGTGCGAGGCTGCGTTCGATCCAATGCATCGTGTCCGGCGCCACGGTGCCCAATCGCTCCAATAGGCGGCTGCGGGCGACGGCGCGGATGCCGCGGCAGACGGCGACGCTTTCGGCGTCTGCGCCTTCGCCGGGAGAGATGTGTGGCCGCAACGGGTTGTGGGTGACCGAGCTAGACACCGGTACCACGACGATAAGTTCGTCGTCGATGCCGGAGAGTATGTCGTCGACGGAGACGACGACGGCGGGACGGTGTTTGCCGGGTTCGCCGGTGCGGGCTGCACCCAGGGCGACGAGCCAGAGATCGCCGCGTTGTGGTTCAGGCAAGGCCGTCGCCGACCGCGGTGTCCCAGTCGCGATTCTCGTCGCGGGCGGCTTGCAGCGCCACCTCAGCGCGGGTGGTCTCGCGTTCGGCGCGGAAGATCGCCTCGTGTTCGGTGCGGGCGGCCAGGTCGGCGAGCAGGGCCGCGATCGAGACGCCTCGCTCGCGGGCCTGGGCGGCGAGCCGGTCACGTGTCCGGACCGAAACCCTGATCGTCGTCGTCTGAGTAGACATAACTAGTAGTCTAACTTATAGACATCCATCGTGGCGCGAGGTTCCGGGTCGCCGCGGTCAGTGATCGAGAACCTCGATCCGGCAACTCGGCCCGTGTGCGCGCGAAAGCCGCGCGTCCAGCGTCAGCAGTGTCGCGTCGAACGCCTCCGCCAACGCGACGTAGAACGCATCCCATCCCCGTACCGTGTCGCGCAGCTGCCACGCCCGCTCCAGCAGCCAACGGTGCCCGAAGCGTTCGCCGGGCCAATCCCGCAGATCGGCTATCGCCTGCCCGGCGGCCGTGCCATCCAGCCGCCCGCGTCGTTGCTGGGCACGGATCACGCCCATCACCTCAACGTCGATCACGTGTGGCGCGACCTGGTCGGCGTCGGCGGCTAGGCGCGCCGCGATCTCCCCCGAGCGTGGCGTGTCTGCGACGACCTCGAACAGGCACGACGCGTCAACGACCAGCATCTGGCCACTCGCCGCGCCACTCGTCCAAGGTCGCCAGCACCTCGGTCGTGGATACCGCCGAGGGCCGCCGGCCGGTACGCGCCAGCCACTGCGCCACCGACGGCCGCGCCGCCAGCCGCGCCGCCTCGCGGCGCAGCAGCTCGGGCACCGTGATCCCGTCTTCCGCGGCGCGACGGACCAATGCCGCATACACCCCGTCTTCGATATCGCGGATCTGCACCGTCTTAGGCATTGCTGCAGCATATCATGCATCGCCGCATGTCTAGATGAGTATTTGCAGCGCTGGTACTGGCCGTCGACCCCGGATGCTCGACGTGTGTTGCTGAACCGGCGGGGTCAGACCCCGACGATGGTCAGCAGGTGTTCGATCCCTCGGAAGTCGTCGACGTTTCGCGTGTAGAGAGGGAGGTTCGCGGCCACGGCGGTGGCCGCGATCAACAGATCCACGGCCCGGGGGCCGCGTGCCCTGCGACCGGTCGCGACGATCGCTGCGTAGATGCGTCCGTACGCCCGCGCAGCTTCGCCATCGAATGGCAGCAGAACATGCAGGCCAACCTCGAGTGGATCGGCTCCCAGGCGGAGAGCTGACGCTTTCTCCGCGCGAGGGTGCGCAGTTGTACGCCGCTTACTGGCGTGTCGACGTGCGAACACGCGCACTGCCGCTACGCGTCGCGCAGCGTTCCCAGCAGCCGCCGTGCCGCAGCCACCCGGCGGGCGGCCGGGCCGGTGAGCGTGTCCAGTGCGCATTCCGGGTCGGCGGGCCGACCCCGGTGCCCGCAGCCCCGCGGGCAGTTCTCGATTGCCTCGGCCAGATCGGAGAATGCCATCAACACGTCTTTGGGCTCGATGTGCGCCAGCCCGAACGACCGGACACCGGGTGTGTCGATCACCCAACCGGACCCGTCGAGCCGCAACGCCACGGACTGGCTTGACGTGTGCCGCCCCCTACCGAGATCGGTGACATCGCCGACGGCCCGATCAGCTTCTGGGACAAGGCGATTCACCAAAGTCGATTTGCCTACCCCGGAATGCCCGAGCAGCACGGTCACTTTGCCATCCAGTAGGGGAGCGACGGCGTCGAGCGGGTCGTCGCGCCCGGCGACGACGACGGTCACGTCCAAATCGGCGAACTGCCCGGCGAACGGCCCGGCCGGCGCCAGGTCGGTTTTGGTCAGGCACAGAATCGGCGCCAGCCCGCCGGCGTACGCGGCGATGAGCGCGCGGTCGACCAGGCCGGCGCGCGGCGGCGGGTCGGCCAGCGCCACCACGATCAGCAGCTGGTCGGCGTTGGCGACGACCACCCGCTCGGCGGGATCGGTGTCATCGGCGGTGCGCCGCAACACCGTTCGCCGCGGACCACGCCGCACGATGCGGGCCAGCGTGTCGGTGTGCCCGGTCAGGTCACCGACCAGGTCGACCTCGTCGCCGACCACGATCGGGGTGCGGCCCAGCTCGCGGGCCCGCATGGCGGTGACCCGGCGGTGCGGGTCGCCGTGCAGCACACAGCCCCACCGGCCGCGGTCGACGCTGACCACCATGGCCGGTTGCGCGTCGGTGTGTTCGGGGCGGGTCTTGGTCCGCGGCCGGGATCCTCGCCCGGGGCGGACCCTGACGTCGGACTCGTCGTAGCCGCCGGGCCTCAACCCCGCGACCCCCGGACCATGTCGGTCCACAGTTGCGGAAACTGCGGCAACGTCTTGGCGGTGGTGGCGATGTCGTCGACTTCCACGTCGGGCACCCGCAGGCCCATGATGGCGCCCGCCGTCGCCATCCGGTGATCGGCATACGAGCGCCACAGGCCGCCGTGCAATGCGGTCGCGGTGATCAGCAGGCCGTCAGGGGTTTGCGAGCAGTTGCCGCCGAGGTGGTTGATCTCGGCGCTGAGCGCGGCGAGCCGGTCGGTCTCGTGGCCGCGCAGATGCGCGATGCCGGTCAGCCGCGACACCGATCCCGGGCTGGCCAGCGCGGCGAGCGCCGCCACTGCCGGGGCGAGCTCACCGACGTCGCGCAGGTCGACGTCGAACCCCGCGTAGGTCTCCGGCCCGCGCACTTCCAGATGTGAATCACTCTGCGAGACAGACGACTTCACCTTGTGGAGGATGCCGATAATGGCGCCGGCGGGTTGGATGCCGGCCACCGGCCAGCCGGCGATGCGTACCGTGCCGCCGCTGACCACGGCCGCCGCCAAGAACGGGACGGCATTGGACAGGTCGGGTTCGATGTCCCAGTGCCGCGCTGTCACCGCGCCGGGCCGCACCTGCCAGCGGTCGGGTGTGGCGTCATCGACGTCGACGCCGGCCTGCCGCAGCATGGCCACCGTCATCGCGATGTGCGGCGCCGACGGCAGCGCCGGCCCGTTGTGCGCGACGGCCAGGCCGTCGTCGAACGCCGCCCCGGACAGCAGCAGCCCCGAGACGAACTGCGACGACGCCGACGCGTCGATCTGCACGGCGCCGCCGGCGACCGATCCGGCGCCGCGCACCGTGAACGGCAGGCCGTCGCCGTCGATGTCGACGCCCAGCGCGCGCAACGCGTCCAGCAGCGGGGCGATCGGCCGGGCCCGGGCCTGCTCGTCGCCGTCAAACGCGACCACCGTCGTGCCCAGCGCCGCCAGCGGCGGGATGAACCGCAGCACCGTACCGGCCAGCCCGCAATCCACGGACGCGCCGGGTGTGGGGGAGAGCCGGCCGCTGACCGTCAACTCCGACTCCGGCCCCTCGACCCGCAGGCCCAGCGTTCGCAGGGCGCCGATCATCAGGTCGGTGTCGCGGCTGCGCAGCGCGCCGCTGATGGTCGAGACGCCCCCGTTGATCGTCGCCAGCGCGCAGAGCACCAGCGCCCGGTTGGTCTGGGACTTCGAGCCCGGCACGGTCACCGTCGCCGTGACGGGTGACGGCGTGGTCGGGGCGGGCCAGGTGCTCACTCGTCCATCATGGCCGGTGCTGCGACGATGGACCGCATGTGTGGACGATTCGCGGTCACCACCGATCCGGCGACGCTAGCCGAGAAGATCCAGGCGATCGATGAGACGAGGGCAGCCCGCGCGGTGCGGCCGAACTACAACGTGGCGCCCACCAGCACCATCGCGACCGTGGTTCGCCGCCACCAGAAAGCTGACGAGCCGGGCGACGAGCCCACCCGCCGGGTCCGGCTGATGCGCTGGGGGTTGGTCCCGCCGTGGGTCAAGGCCGGGCCCGGCGGCGCGCCGGACTCCAAGGGCCCGCAGCTGATCAACGCCCGCGCCGAGACGGTCACCACCTCGCCGGCGTTCCGCTCCAGCGCTAAATCCAAGCGCTGCCTGGTCCCGATGGACGGCTACTACGAGTGGCGGGCCAACCCGGGGCCGGGCACCAAGGCCCGCAAGACACCGTTCTACCTCTTCCGCGGCGACGGCGAGCTGCTGTTCGTGGCCGGCCTGTGGTCGGTATGGCGACCGGCCGAGGATGCTGCGCCGCTGCTGAGTTGCACGATCGTCACCACCGACGCGGTGGGCGAGCTGGCCGAGATCCACGACCGGATGCCGCTGATCGTGGCCGAACGCGATTGGGACCGTTGGCTCGATCCCGACGCCCCGGCCGATCCCGCGTTGCTGGCCAACCCGCCGGACGTGCGCGGCATCCGGATGCGCGAGATCTCGACGTTGGTCAACAACGTGCGCAACAACGGGCCCGAGCTGCTCGAGCCGGTCGAGCCGCAACCCGAGCAGCCGACGCTGCTGTAGCCGGATGCCTACGCGCTACTCCGCGGCCGTCGCTACAGACCGGGCAGCGGGAGATCGCATCGGGCCACCACCTGGTAGCGAGAATCGGGCGTTCCGGTCATTCTGCGCGATCTCTGGAATCGCCGCGTCTCAGTCGGGATCGTCGTCGTCGTCGTCTTCGCGGAGGAGTTTTTCGGGGTGGTGGTAGAGGTTGGTGCGCCGTTGGCCGTGGTCGGC
>NZ_JAVKSH010000107.1:0-11929 GCF_039583805.1 Mycobacterium sp.
TCACCACTCCACGCTACGACGGGCCGCCGATCCGCGTCACCCGGCGTGCTCCTCCAGACCGACACTCAGGCATCCGTCACCTCTCGGTAACTTGACCTCCTCCCGGCCCTGAAGGTCCGGGATTCTGACTGGACCGCTCACGCGGCCCATCCAGAGTTCTCACTTTCGTGAGCGCACCTTGCGGTGCCCACACCTTGCGGTGTGGCCCCCGGTCCGGGGGTGGGCGCGGGCCGAGCCCGGGCCAAGACTATTTCCGCAGCATTATGGTCCGCATGGTCGCCGTGACCACACGCGACGCAAAGGAAAACCGTTTGGCTCTGGCGGTTTTCCTTTGCCGTGTGGCCACACTTACGGCACTCTTGGCTGCTGTACCTTGCCGGCACCTCGACAAGCGTGGTGCCGCAAGCTTTCATCTTGTGTCCCAACCGCTTAGCGAACATGCCCCAGCAGTTGGCGTAAATACCCCTGTTGAGGCCCGCCTTGGCGGCCGCCCCGTTAGGCAGGTACTGGCCGGGATTATCAGGGTCCGGTTTGGGTTTGGGGCGCCGCACCATGTTACGGATGTGCAGTTCCTCGGCTGAGACGAAGTCGTAGCTAGCCGCGATCCTGGTGGTGATCTTCTCCACCCAGTCGCGGCGACGGTCGGCCACCGTCTGGTGCAACGTGGCGATCCGCGTAACCGTCGCCTTGCGGCGGGCACTGCCTTTGCCGCGGCGCGCTTTCTCACGTTGCAGTCGCGCCAGTTTCGCCTGCTCACGCTTGCGCATTCTCGGCGCACGAAACATCTGGCCGTCCGAGGTGGCGATGGTAGTCGCCACGCCGCGGTCGATGCCGAGTGATCGGCCTGTCCTGCCGGCATCGCCCACCGCCGGTTGCGGCGCGGGGAAACTCACATGCCAGCGCCCGCCGCCGCCGCGGGTGATCCGAGCCATGCCCAGCTTGCCCGCTGGCAGCGCCCGCGACAGCTTGAACTTCACCCAACCCAGCTTCGGCACGGCGATGCGCGCCCACTGGCGGTTGTGGACCTGCACTTTGGTGTCGCGCACGCAGAAGCCTTCCGACTTACCGCGCTTGCGCCACGTCGGCTCGCCGGCGATGCCGTCGAAACAGGCTCGGGCCGCCCGGTCGAAATCGCGTAACGCTTGCTGCTGCACCGCCGACGACCCGCCGGCCAGCCACGCGAACTCCTGACGCGCTTCGGCGAGCTGTTTTTGCCGCGCGGCCGGACCCGGCGCCGAACGTCCCGTCGTGCCACGCTCGCGCCGCTGGCGGTAGCGGAACTGTTCGACCGCCAGGTTCCACACGTAGCGTGCGTCCGCGCAGTGGCGTTCGGCCATGAAGACAGCCTGTTCCCCGGTTGGGTACAGCCGGTAACGGTTCGCCACACCGACAACCTAACCTCAGGTACCGACAGATGGGCTTACCCACCAGATAAAGTGGGCGACTCCACCAATATAGGCTTGGTCTATATTTTCTTCTACGGACTATCGGCGCGGCCGAAGCGCTGTATACGCGCTACACGCGCACTTGGTCTTTGTCACGAAGTATCGGCGTGGTGTCCTCACTGACCAGCTGCTGACCCGATGCGAAGAAGTGATGCGCGAGGTCTGCGTCGACTTCAACACGACGCTGGTCGAATTCAACGGCGAACACGACCACGTACATCTGCTGGTCGAATACCCGACCACCGTGCAGCTCTCGAAGCTCGTGAACAGCCTCAAGGGTGTGTCGGCCCGACGGCTGCGCTACGAATTCACCTATTGGGTGAACCAGCACTCCATGAACGGGCACCTATGGTCGCCGTCCTACTTCGCCGCATCCTGCGGCGGCGCACCTTTGTCGATCATCGCCCAATACATCGACCAACAGCGCCGACCCCCGAGTGGTCCCGGCAGGCCGAAAGTGACGCGCTAACCCGGCCCTCAACGGCCGGGCTTGCGCGCTACGACACCCGGTCAATGATGTGGGGCACGACCGGCCGCATGTGCGCACTTCGGCGCGTCGTCTCGGCAGTCGCGGGTGCGTCGACCGGCTTGGGCACGACGGCGTGCCGGTGCGGGCTCAGACCTGGGACCCGACGGTCAACCTGTTCCGGCTCAGCTTCGACGTCGACCCCGACGCGCGCCGTGCGGTCGCGGAGATCGCGGCGTTCGCCGGCCACGCGACCAGCATTGACCACCGCGAAAGTGCAACTCGCGACGCGTTTCTCGAGTAACGGCGTCGCCAGTTGCGCTTTCGCGGCCGGCCGGGCCCGACGCCCGCCCTGATGCAGGTCCCCGGCCCGCATCTGCCGCAGCGTCAGGACGACGAGATTGTGCCGGAACAGCTGCCGGGCATCAGTGCGCGAAGTGCCGCGCGCCGGTCAGGTACAGCGTCACCCCGGCGTCGGCCGCGGCGGCGGTCACCTCGTCGTCGCGCACCGAGCCGCCGGGGTGCACGATCGCCGTGACCCCGGCGGCGGCCAGGGTCTGCAGCCCGTCGGGGAACGGGAAGAACGCATCCGAGGCCGCCACCGCGCCACGAACCCGCTCCCCGCCGCGCTCGACCGCCAGCCGCGCGGCGTCGACCCGATTGACCTGCCCCATGCCGATGCCGACGGTGGCGCCGTTGGCGGCTATCACGATCGCGTTGGACTTGACCGCGCGGCAGGTCCGCCAGGCGAACACCAAGTCCGCCAACGTTTCCGGCGGCGCCGGCGAGCCGGCGCCCAGCGTCCAGTTGACCGGGTTGTCGCCGGGTGCGTCCACGCGATCACGCTGCTGCATCAGCAACCCGCCGCTGACCTGCCGCAGCTCGGGGCCACTACCGAGCGGCTCGGAAGCCACCAGCACCCGGATGTTCTTCTTGCGTGCCAGCACGTCGACGGCGCCGGGCGCATAGGCGGGCGCGACGATCACCTCGGTGAAGATCGTGCTCACGTATTCGGCCATTTCGACGCTGACCTCGGTGTTGGCCGCGACCACGCCGCCGTAGGCGCTGCCCGGGTCGCAGTCGTGAGCCTTGCGGTGCGCGTCGGCGACCGAAGCCGAGGAGATCGCGATGCCGCACGGGTTGGCGTGCTTGATGATCGCCACACAGATCTGTTCGTGGTCGAAGGCCGCCCGCCACGCCGCATCCGAGTCGGTGAAGTTGTTGTAGGACATCTCTTTTCCGTGCAGCTGCTCGGCCTGCGCCAGACCGGGCCAGGCAGCGGCGTCGTGAAAGAGCGCCGCCTGCTGATGCGGGTTCTCGCCGTAGCGCAGCACCGCCGAACGACGCCACGTCCCGGCGAACCATTCCGGGAAAGCCATCTGGGGTTGCTCGGGGGCCAGCGTCGAGCCCATCCAGCCGGCGACCGCGACGTCGTACTCGGCGGTATGCCGAAATGCCAGAGATGCCAGCTTCTTTCGCTCGGCCAGAGTGAACCCGCCGCCGGCTACGGCGGCCAGCACGCCGTCGTAGCCGCGCGGGTCGGTGACCACCGCCACGCTGGGGTGGTTTTTCGCCGCGGCCCGCACCATCGACGGCCCACCGATGTCGATCTGCTCAATGCACTCGTCGACATCCGCGCCCGAGTCCACGGTCTCGGCGAACGGATAGAGGTTGACCACCACCAGGTCGAACGCGGCGATCCCGAGCCGCTCGAGCGCAGCGGCATGCTCGGGCTTGCGCAGGTCGGCCAGTAGCCCGGCGTGCACGTGCGGATGCAGGGTCTTGACCCGCCCGTCGAGCACCTCCGGGAAACCGGTGACCTCTTCCACCGGTGTGACGGGAATCCCCTTGTCGGCAATGGTTTTCGCCGTTGAGCCGGTCGAAACGATGCCGACGCCGCCCTGGTGCAGCCCGCGAGCCAGGTCGACCAGCCCGGTCTTGTCGTACACGCTGATCAGCGCACGCCGGATCGGCCGTCTCGTGTCCACCCCGCTGTCCAGGCTCATCCGATGGTCGCCTTTCTACCGCTCCAGGTCACACCGCGGGCGGCCACCGCGGCCACCACGTCCACCAGCAGCCGCCGCTCGACGACTTTGATCCGTTCGTGCAGGGTCGCCTCGTCGTCGTCGTCGAAAACCGGCACCGCCCGCTGTGCCAGTATCGGTCCGGTGTCGGTGCCGGCGTCGACCAGGTGGACCGTGCAGCCGGTGATCTTGACGCCGTGGGCCAGCGCCTCGGCCACCCCGTGGGCGCCGGGGAATGCCGGGAGCAGCGCCGGATGGGTGTTGACGATACGCCCTGCAAAATTCGAAAGGAACTGGCGGCCAAGGATTTTCATAAAGCCGGCCGAGACCACCAGGTCGGGCGTATGGGCCGCGGTGGCAGCGGTCAGTGCCGCGTCCCAGGCGTCGCGTCCCGGGTGGTCGGCCAGCCGCACGGTGAACGCCGGCACCGCCGCCGCGGCAGCGACCGCAGCGGCCCGGCAGTCGCGGTCCGCGCCGACGGCGACCACCCGCGCAGGATAGTCGCCCACGGCGGCGTCGAGCAGCGCCGCCAGCAGCGAACCCGAGCCCGAGGCCAGCACCACCACCCGAGCCGGTGCACTGGGGGGCACGCAAAGTGGTTGCTGCACAACGCGAGCCTAGTCGTCGTGTGACGGCGGCTGGTCCGTGGCCGCCTCGGCCTCACCGGCGACGGCCGCCTCGGGATCGGCGACGGCCGCCTCGGGATCGGCGACGGGCACCTCGGCCTCGCCGGCGACGGCCACCTCGGCCTCGCCGCCCGCGTCCTGGATCGGCTCGGCCGGCACGGCCGGCCTGGGCCGGCGCAAGATGCCGCCGGCCATCGCCACCGTCGTACCGCCGACGGCGGCGAACCAGACGAACACCGCGGTCCCGAAGGTGGCGTGGTCCACTCCGACGTCGCCGAAATTGCCCAGCTGCCCGCCGGCGGCGACACCGAGCAGCGCCATCGCCAGCGCCGAGAGCAACGCCGCGACAAGCAGCTTGGCCATCGCGACGACGGTCGGCAGCGGCCGTCGTGCGCATTGCTGTCCGACCGCGACACCGGAGGCCGCGCCGACGATCAGCAACGCGACCCACACTGGTCCGAGCGGCGGATGGGGCGCGGCAGCCAGCACCGGCAGGGCCGGAACGTCGCCGCCGAACACCGTGAACGAGCTGAACGTCGCAAAGCCCAGATGCACGCTGGACCCCACCGCGACCGCGGCGGTACCGACGATGACGTTGGGCGCATACAGCACCGACAGCACGGTGAGGCTGAACTGGCCGAATATCGAGTCGGTGATCGCGAACAGCTCGTGCATCGTCGACCAATGCACCACCAGCGACCCGGCCGTCACCACCCCGGACAGGCCGAGCAGCGCCAACACGCCGGCCGTCGCGGCCCGCAGCGAATCGGCCAGCCACCCGGGCAGCGGCGAGGCCGCCAACGTCCGCCGGCCCACCCGCGAACCGACCCCGATCGCCGCGCCCACCGCGTGGACCACCAGCACGCTGAGGAACGCGCGCAACGCGCTCGGAGTCTGCAGCTCGGTGATCACCGATGCGGCGTCGTGAACGACCGCCAGCGCGATGGCGGCAATCAGCAACGGCCCCCCCAGCGCGGAGGCCACCACCCAGCGGATCACGAACCACGACGCGGTCGGGGCGGTGACGTGGGCCGTGGTGCGCGCAGTCCCCCACACCATCGCCAGCGTCGGCAGCAGCGGCAGCACACCCAGTTCGCGGCCGGCGATGGAGATCGGGACCTGGTGCACCCCCAGCCACATGCTGGCGATGGCCCCCGACGCTCCCGTCATGTCGCTGTTGGCGATCACAAGCTCCAACAGCGTCACCGCGGCAATGACGACCAGTGCGACCAATGCCGGGCCGAACGCGACCCGTAGCAGCTCACGGGCCTGGCGTGGGCCCGTCGCGGGATTGTCGGCCACCCGCGTCACTCGTCGCGCAGGCGCTGGAACACCGCGCTAGGACTCAGAGGGGCCTGACGATGGCGCCTGGGACTGCTGACCCTGGCCATACGACTGCTGAGCTTGCCCGGCACCGCTGTGGTTGCCGGGCTGGCCCGACGTCCCGGAGCCCGACCCCGCCGACGGAGGCGGGCTGTAGCTGGGGTAACCGCTGGGCGGGGTGGGCGGCCCTTGCTGCGACGACGCCTGTTGCGAGCCGTGCTGCCGCCCGGCCTGGGCGTTGTGCTGCGGCCCGGGTGCGCTGAATCCTCCGGTGGAGGGTCCGGAACTCTGGTAGCCGCCGTACTGCGAGCCGTACCCGGGTTGCTGGGGCTGGTAGGAGCCGGGCTGCTGGTAATAGCCGCCGTACTGCCCGTACTGGCTGTACTGCTGGTATGTGTGCCGCGGCGCCGGCGCGGTGATGACGCCAGCGTCGAGCAGCAGTGCCGCTGTGGCGGTAATCGCCTGCAACATCGTCAGGGCCAACACGAGCCACAACGCCCAGCCGATCGCGAAACCGTTGGGCTTGCTGACCGTCTGGGCGACTACCAGCAGAGCTCCCAGCACCGCGATCACCCCGGTGACCGCGGCGTAGTTCTTCGCCTTCGACACGACGTCGACGGCGGCCAGCAAAGCCGCCAGCAGCGCCGCGACGGCGGCCAGCAGGGCGGCGGGGGTCAACAGGCTGAACGCGCTGGTGACGGAGATGCTCGGCAGTTCGACACCCAGCGGGCCGCTCTGACCGCCGGTGGTGAACAGCGTGCCGAAACTGAACAGATAGGCCGCCGCGCCCAGTGCCGTCACCCCGACTGTCAGGTAGAGCGCCATCCTGCTGGTGCTGCTGTCGGGTTTGGCAAACGACGGCGTAAAGACGTTCCCGTAGGGGCCGGGCGACTGTGCGGGCTGATATCCGGGACCGCCGGACGAGTAGGTCATGGCTTCTCCTGTGCCTTCCAGTTTTCGGCGCCGCTGCCGTACGACGCTGGGCTCCCCACGCGCCGCATCCCGCGACACTACATCGGACCGTTCGTCAATGCTGGGACGGCCGGCTCGGGCGCCGCGACAGTTGCGGACCCCTACGCTAGCGCACCCTCGGCGCGCGGCACGGGCTGTCGGCGTATGCCCCGCAGCACGCCCCGGCCTTGCCCGCCAGATTGGAACACGTTCTAATTCAGTGCATGGACTACGGGCTTGTGCTCTTCACGAGCGATCGCGGCATTTCCCCGGCAGCCGCAGCCAGGCTTGCCGACGATCACGGCTTTCGTACCTTCTACGTGCCCGAACACACCCACATCCCGGTCAAGCGCCATGCCGCCCACCCGACGACGGGCGACGCATCTCTGCCCGACGACCGCTACATGCGCACCCTGGACCCGTGGGTTAGTCTGGGCGCGGCGTGCTCGGTCACCACCCGGGTTCGGCTGTCGACCGCGGTGGCACTGCCGGTGGAACACGATCCGATCACGCTGGCCAAGTCGATTGCCACCCTCGACCATCTGTCCGGCGGCCGGGTGAGCCTGGGCGTGGGATTCGGCTGGAACACCGACGAACTGACCGACCACGGCGTGCCACCCGCGCGGCGCCGCACCATGCTGCGCGAATACATCGAGGCGATGCGGGCACTGTGGACCCAGGACGAAGCCGCCTACCAGGGCGAGTTCGTCGAATTCGGGCCGAGTTGGGCCTGGCCCAAGCCGGTTCAGCCGCACATTCCGGTTCTGGTGGGCGCGGCCGGCACCGAGAAAAACTTCCGGTGGATCGCACGCAGCGCCGACGGCTGGATCACCACCCCGCGCGATGTCGACATCGACGAGCCGATGACGTTGTTGCAGGACATCTGGGCGGACGCCGGCCGCGACGGGGCACCGCAAATCGTGGCGCTGGACGTCAAACCGGTGCCCGAGAAGCTGGCGCACTGGGCCGAACTCGGTGTCACCGAGGTGCTGTTCGGTTTGCCGGACCGTTCCGAAGCCGAGGTGGCCGGCCATGTGGAGCGGCTGGCCGGCAAGCTGGCCGCGCTAGTCTGACCGCTCAGGTCTGACCGCGCTGGTCTGACCGCGCTGGTCTGACCGTTCAGGGCTAACCGCTCAGGGCAGCACGCAGCGGTTGCCGTAGTCGAACGACCGAACCAACACCGGCCGCCCGAGCGGGTCGCCGTCGGTGAGCAGCGCGATGAACTCGTCGTCCTCGGTGGTCGCCAGGAACCGGCTGTCGTCGGCGGCGAGCCGGCCGACGACGATCCCGGTCGGCTTACCGCCGTCCCGGCGGACGGTGTATGTCTCGACCGTGCCGGTCCCGTCGGCACGCTCGGTCACCGCCACGGTCGGCGCCCCGGCGATCCGGGCCTGAAGTTGCCCGCTGCGATCCGGCTGCCATGGCGCCGCCGTGGTCGAGTAGACGCCGACCGAGTACTTGCTCATCATGCCGCCGTTGGCCCCGACCAGCCCGAATTCACCTGGCGCGTGGCGCATCGCGGCGACGGTCTCGGCGACGGCGTGCATCGAGTAGTTGTTGCCCGCGCCGCCGAAGAACGGCAGGCCGCCGGTCAGGGTCAGCCCCCGCGGGTCGTCCGGCGCGATGCCCGCGCCGTCGCAGATGTTGAACACCGGGACCGGGAAGCAGCTGTACAGGTCGAAGGTGGCGACGTCGTCGATCCCGATGCCGGCGACCCTCAACGCCTCGCGCACCGCCAGCACCGCCGCTGGCGAGTGCCCGAGATCCGGGCGGTCCAGCAGGCTCTTCTCCTGCAGATCGGCGTGACCGTGCAAGTACACCCAATTCTCCTCGGGCACAACGAGTTTACGCGCCGACTCCACCGACATCAGCAGCGCGGCCGCGCCCTGGTTGACTTGGTCGCGAGCCACCAGCAGCCGCGGGTAGGGCTCGGAGATCATCCGGTTGCTCTCGGTGACGGTGATCAGTTCCTCGACGCTGCGCTCGACCGGCGCGGCCGCGAAAGGGTTGGCGGCGGCGACGGTGGTGAACGGCGCGAACAGCTGCCCCATCGCACGCAGATACTCGGCCGGCGACAGTCCGGTGCCGGCCCGCCGGGCGTTCTCCAGCAGCGCGTACTGGGTGGGCGCGTCGATCAGACCGTGGATCACGGTGTAGCGGCTGATAAGTCCGTCCAGACCGTGACCGCGGTCTTCGAGCGTGCCGTCGACAGTTTCGGAGAAGTTCGGGCGGTTGTCGGACCCGGCGAAGTAGCGGGTGGTCGACGTCGCATCCGAACCGGCGATCAGCGCAACCTGGCAGCGGCCGGCGGCGATCTCGGCGGCCAGCTCGTTGATCAGGTGCTGCGGGCTCTGCCCGCCGACGATCTCCAGGATCGCGCGGGCGGGGGCGGCGCCGATCCGGTTGGCCACCGAGCGGGGGTAGTTGTTCGACGCCCCCAGCACCGGGCGGACATGCGGGCCGGAGATCTCGAACTGCCGCACACCGGCGACGGTGTCGATCGCCGCGGCCACCGCGGCGGCGTCGGCGCCGCAGTCCTCCAGCGCGGCCCGCGCACCCGCGGTGGCCAGCTCGACGGCCGACATGGCGCGGTAGTAGCTGTCGTCGATGCGTTCCGCGGCCTGCCCCACACCGACGACGACGGGGGTGCGCGGGTCAAGCTTCACCGGCTTCGCAGAACCTTCCGGGCCAACGTCGCCGTCTCCGACGGAGTCTTGCCGACCTGGACACCGGCCGCCTCCAGGGCGTCCTTCTTGGCGGCCGCGGTGCCCGACGAACCGGACACGATCGCGCCGGCGTGGCCCATCGTCTTGCCCTCCGGGGCGGTGAATCCCGCGACGTAGCCGACGACCGGCTTGGAGGCGTTGGCCTTGATGTAGTCGGCTGCGCGTTCCTCGGCGTCGCCGCCGATCTCGCCGATCATCACGATGAGCTCGGTGTCCGGGTCCTGATCGAATGCTGCGATGGCGTCGATGTGGGTGGTGCCGATCACCGGGTCGCCGCCGATGCCGATCGACGTGGAGAACCCGAAGTCGCGCAGCTCGAACATCATCTGGTAGGTCAGCGTGCCCGACTTGGACACCAGCCCGATCGGGCCGGGCCCGGTGATGTTGGCCGGGGTGATGCCCACCAGTGCCTGACCGGGGGTGATGATGCCGGGGCAGTTCGGGCCGATGATGCGGGTCTTGTTGCCCTTCGAGACGTTGTAGGCCCAGGCGTAGGCGGTGTCCTGCACCGGGACGCCCTCGGTGATGACGACCAGCAGGCCGATCTCGGCGTCGATCGCCTCGATGATGGCGTCCTTGGCGAAGCGCGGCGGCACGAAGATGATCGACACGTCGGCGCCGGTCTTGTCCATCGCCTCTGTGACACCGCCGAACACCGGCAGATCGACGCTCTTGCCGTCCTTGTTCTCGTGCGTCACGGCGGTGCCGGCCTTGCGGGCGTTGACGCCGCCGACGATCTGGGTGCCCGCCTTCAGCATCCGGGCGGTGTGGATGGTGGCCTCGCTGCCGGTGATGCCCTGCACGATGACCTTATTGTCCTTATTGACGAAGATCGACATCGGATCAGGCGTCCTTTCCGGCCGCAGCCTGGTGGGCCAGCTCAGCGGCCTTGTCGGCGGCCTCGTCCATGGTGGGCACCAGGGTCACCAACGGGTGGTTGGCCGCGGCGAGGATGCGCCGCCCCTCGTCGACGTTGTTGCCGTCGAGCCGCACCACCAGCGGCTTGGTGGCGTGGTCGCCCAGCATCTGCAGGGCCGCGACGATGCCGCCGGCCACCGCGTCGCAGGCGGTGATGCCGCCGAACACGTTGACGAACACGCTGTTGACCTGGCGGTCGCTCAGGACGATGTCCAGCCCGGCGGCCATCACCTCGGCCGACGCGCCGCCGCCGATGTCGAGGAAGTTGGCCGGTCTGACCCCGCCGTGCTTCTCACCGGCGTAGGCGACGACGTCCAGCGTCGACATCACCAGGCCCGCGCCGTTGCCGATGATGCCGACCTGCCCGTCCAGCTTGACATAGTTGAGGTCGTGTTCCTTGGCCTTGAGCTCCAGCGGGTCGGTGGCGTCGCGGTCCTCGTACCGGGCGTGGTCGGGCTGGCGGAAGTCGGCGTTGGCGTCCAGGGTGATCTTGGCGTCCAGCGCCAGGATCTGGCCCGGGTCGTCCTCACCACGGGGGGGCGTCCGGACCAGCGGGTTGACCTCGACCAGCGTGGCGTCCTCGGCCACGAACACGTCCCAGAGCTTGGCGATGGTAACCGCCGCGGCGTCGAGCACCTCGGCCGGCAGGTGTCCCTGCTCGGCGATCGACCGGGCGAATGCCTGGTCGACGCCCGTGACCGCGTCGACCGGCACCTTGGCCAGCCGGTCGGGGGTGGTGGCGGCGACCTCTTCGATGTCCATGCCGCCCTCGACGGAGCACATCGCCAGGTAGGTGCGGTTGGCCCGGTCGAGAAGGAACGAGATGTAGTACTCCTCGGCGATGTCGCTGGCCTCGGAGACGAGCAGCTTCTTGACGATGTGCCCCTTGATGTCCAGCCCGAGGATGTTCTGCGCGTGGGTGTAGGCGTCTTCGGGGGTTGCGGCGTACTTCACGCCGCCCGCCTTGCCCCGACCGCCAGTTTTGACCTGCGCTTTGACCATGACGGGCCGGCCGATCTCCTCGGCGATCGCCCTGGCGCCCTCGGCGCTGTCGGTCACCCGTCCGGGCGAACCGGGCACGTTGTGCTTGGCGAACAACTCCTTCGCCTGATACTCGAATAGGTCCATGGGCTCGCTAACTGTGTCGGCGTTCTGTCTGTGGCGGCGTTGACGATTGCGGAACTCGAAGGCGTTGCGGAACGTGCAGGCACTGTCTCGAAGGCACTGTCTCGAAGGCTTGTCTCGAACGCACTGTATCGGCTCGCCGGGACGGTCCCGACGTCGCGTCCGGGGACGGGCCACCCGCAGTGCCCGGCCGGGCCGCGGCCGTGTCGTCGCCCGGTGATCCAGATCACAATCCGTGTCGGATTTTCCCGGCGGGTTGCGTGCCTGCGTGCTGTGCGGTTACCGTCTCAAGGTCCTGATAACGTTTTGGTCACGACCCGAGGAC
>NZ_JAVKSH010000108.1:0-11893 GCF_039583805.1 Mycobacterium sp.
GTCGCCGCGTGTCCTGCCGGCGGTTGTCGGTGCCGCCCGCTAAGGTATCGAACAGCTGTTCGCCCTAGCTGAGGGAGCTCGGAAGTGCGCGTGATGGGCGTCGACCCCGGCCTGACCCGCTGCGGGCTGTCGGTGATCGAGGGCGGCCGCGGCAGACAGGTCGTGGCGCTGGACGTGGACGTGGTGCGCACCCCGTCCTGGATGCCGCTGGCAGAACGGCTGCTGGCGATCAGCGAGCACGTCGAGCACTGGCTGGACACCCATCATCCCGACGTGCTGGCCGTCGAGCGGGTGTTCTCCCAGCAGAACGTGTCGACGGTGATGGGCACCGCGCAGGCCGGCGGGGTGATTGCGCTGGCGGCGGCCCGCCGCGGCATCGACGTGCACTTCCACACTCCGTCCGAGGTCAAGGCCGCGGTCACCGGCAACGGCGGGGCCGACAAGGCGCAGGTGACCGCGATGGTCACCAGAATCCTTGGGCTGCAAGCAAAACCGACACCGGCCGACGCGGCGGACGCCTTGGCGCTGGCGATCTGTCACTGCTGGCGGGCCCCGATGATCGCCCGGATGGCCGCCGCCGAGGCCAAGGCCGCCGAGCAGCGCCGAAAGTTCAGCGCGAAACTCAAGGCCGCGACATGATCGCCTCGGTACGCGGCGAGGTGCTCGACGTGGCGCTGGACCACGCCGTCATCGAGGCCGCCGGTGTGGGCTACAAGGTCATGGCCACCCCGTCGACGCTGGCGACGCTGCGCCGCGGCACCGAAGCCCGGCTGATCATCGCGATGATCGTGCGCGAGGACTCGATGACGCTCTACGGGTTTGCCGACGCGCAGGCCCGCGACCTGTTCACGACGCTGCTCGGGGTCTCCGGGGTCGGACCCAAGATCGCGCTGGCGACGCTGGCGGTCTACGACGCGCCCGCGTTGCGCCGAGCGCTGGCCGACGGCGATGTCGCGGCGCTGACCCGGGTGCCGGGCATCGGCAGGCGCGGCGCCGAGCGGATGGTGCTCGAGCTGCGCGACAAGGTGGGTGCCGCACCCGAAGCGCGGGCCAACGGGCATGCGGTGCGTGGCCCGGTAGTGGAAGCCCTTGTGGGACTTGGATTTGCGGTCAAACAGGCCGAGGACGCCACCGAGAAGGTACTGGCCGGTTTCCGCGATGACGGGGCCGGCGCGACCACCTCCACAGCGCTGCGCGCGGCCCTGTCCATGCTGGGGAAGAAATGAGCGAGCCCGACGAACGTGAGGTGTCGGCCGCCTTGACCGTCGGTGAGGGTGATGTCGACGCGAGTCTGCGGCCCCGCTCGCTGGCCGAATTCATCGGCCAGCCGCGGGTGCGTGAACAGCTGCAGCTGGTGATCGAGGGCGCCAAAAGGCGCGGCGGCACACCGGATCACATTCTGTTGTCGGGTCCGCCGGGGCTGGGTAAGACGTCGCTGGCGATGATCATCGCCGCCGAGCTGGGGTCGTCGCTGCGGGTCACGTCGGGGCCGGCGCTGGAGCGCGCGGGGGATCTGGCGGCGATGCTGTCCAATCTCGTCGAGCACGACGTGTTGTTCATCGACGAGATCCACCGCATCGCCCGGCCCGCCGAGGAGATGCTGTATCTGGCGATGGAGGACTTCCGCGTCGACGTCGTCGTCGGCAAAGGTCCTGGGGCGACGTCGATTCCGCTGGAGGTGGCGCCATTCACGTTGGTGGGGGCCACGACTCGGTCCGGGGCGTTGACTGGCCCGCTGCGGGACCGGTTCGGGTTCACCGCGCACATGGACTTCTACGAGCCCGCCGAGTTGCAGCGGGTGCTGGCCCGCTCGGCCGGCATTCTGGGTATCGAGGTGGGTGCCGACGCCGGCGCGGAGATCGCCCGACGTTCGCGGGGCACGCCGCGGATCGCCAACCGGCTGCTGCGCCGGGTGCGGGACTTCGCCGAGGTGCGTGCCGACGGGGTGATCACCCGCGACGTGGCCAAGTCGGCGCTGGCGGTCTACGACGTCGACGAGCTGGGCCTGGACCGGCTGGACCGCGCCGTCTTGTCGGCGCTGACCCGCAGTTTCGGCGGCGGCCCGGTCGGGGTGTCGACGCTGGCGGTGGCGGTCGGGGAGGAGGCCGCCACCGTCGAGGAGGTGTGCGAGCCGTTTCTGGTGCGCGCCGGGATGATCGCGCGCACCCCGCGCGGCCGGGTCGCGACGGCCCAGGCCTGGACGCATCTGGGGATGACCCCGCCGGCCGGGGCGGCCGGCGTGGGCCAACCAGGCCTCTTCGACTGAGCGGCGTCATGCGCCAAGTCGATAACCCAAGTCCAGCCCTCGGTATCACGTTCGGTGCTCAGCGTGTTACCTTGGGGGCGTGAAGACCCTTCGGTTGAGTCCCGAACTGGAAGTGCGGCTGCAGCGTGCTGCGGTGATCGCCGGAGAGTCGCTCTCAGAGTTCATTCGGCGCGCGGCCGCCCAACGCGCTGACGCACTATTGCGCAGCGGTGGTCACGAGGACTTCACCGACGTACTCGGAGTGATCCACGGTGGCGGCGGGACGGCTCGCCGGACCGGTGAGGCGTTCACCGATATCCTCGCCGACGGCTAGTCCGGTGACCCTCATCGATGCGGGTCCGCTGATCGCGATGATCGACGCTGACGAAGCCGACCATGAGACGTGCGTGTTGGCACTGCGGACCCTGACGTTGCCCTTGGTCACCACCTGGCCGGCGTTCACCGAGGCGATGTATCTGCTGGGCCGAGCCGGTGGTGCAGCCGGGCGACAAGCACTGTGGAAGTTGCTGTTAAGCGGTCGGCTTGACATCGCAGACCTCTCGCCCGCTGTGCTCGAACGCAGCGCCGCACTGATGGCCAAATATGGCGACCGGCCGATGGACCTCGCCGACGCCACGCTTGTAGCGCTGGCCGAAGAACGCGGTGAACGGCGAATCTTCACACTGGACCGCGACTTTCAGGTTTATCGCCTTCACGGTCGCACCCGTTTCGAAATTATCCCCGGCTGACTTCGCGGTGCTGGCCGCGGCGCTGTTGTGTTCGCCGACTGGTTACCATGAGCGCCACGACAGCCGGCACCGGGACCGACTGCTGCTTGTCCAGTACGAGGCCCTGACCTCCGGCCCGGCCCAGACGCTGCACGCGACCTACCGCGTTATCGGTGAGCCGGCGTTCGAATACGACTTCGGCCGCGTCGGTTACGACGTCACCGAGTTCGACGAGCGGGCCGGTACGCCGGATCTGTTCAACCGATTTGTCAACGATGCGTTTTGGCGCGATCTGCAGCGGATTCCCGCCGGCCGCAGACCGTAGGAGGGCTGCGTCCCGTCTTGGCCGGACGTGCGGTGTTGATCGGAGAACATGCTCGCCGCCTCGGCATGCCCGATTCGCTACGGGCGCTGAGCCCAGCAACTCGTCAGAGCAACCCGAGCAGCTCCAGATCGGTGACGTACTTGACGATCACCGCCGGCGTGACGTGCGGAATGTCCTTGTCCGGGCCGATTTTCGCGTCCTGCACGGCTGCCCGGAACTTCTCGGTCGGGGCGATCGACCCGCAGATCGGCGCCGCAGGCTTCTGGTAGTTGTGCAGCAGCGGCAACAGCGAGGCCTGCCGCTGCCGCTCCGGCAGGGCGCGCAGCGCCGTCTCGAAGCGCTGCACCCAGTCGCCGTAGTCGGGCACGCGCTGGATCGGATACCCGGCGTCGATGAGCCAGTCGACGAACTCGTCGAGCCCGATGCCGTCGTCGTAGGGGTTCATCACGTGGTAGGTCGCGAACCCGTCCGGCACACCCAGCGTGGCGACCGCCTCGGCGATGAACTCGACCGGCAGCCCGTCGTAGTGCGCCCGCTGACGGTCGCCCTCGGCGTCAAGCTGGTAGAAGGAGCCGGGCGCGATCCCGGTGGCCACCAGGCTCAGCACCATGCGGGTGAACATGTCCGGCAGGTTGAGCTGCCCGGCGTAGCTGGTGTCGGCCAGGATCATGTCGCAGCGGAACACTGCGACCGGCAGTCCGGCGAGGTCGTGGGCCTCGCGCAGCAGCACCTCGCCGGCCCACTTGCTGTTGCCGTAGCCGTTGGCGTAGTCGTCGTTGACCCGCCGGGTCGGGCTCATCACCCGCACGTCGGCGTTCTCGGTGAACGTCCCCGGCGGGATCTGGTCGCCCACCCCGATCGTCGACACGTAGGTGTAGGGCTTGAGCGTGGTGGTCAACGCCAGACGGATCAGCTCGGCCGTGCCCACCACGTTGGGGCCGAACAGCTCGCTGTACGGCAGCACGTGGTTGACCAGCGCGGCCGGGTCGACGATCAGGTCGACGGTGTCGGCCAGCCGCCGCCAGGTCGCCGCGTCCAGCCCGAGGTTCGCCTCGCCCTTGTCGCCGGCGAGCACCTGCAGGTGATCGGCGGCCAGCTCGCGGTAGTGCTCCACCAGCGTCGGGTCGCCGGTGGGGTCGCCGATACCGAACACCCTGTCCAGCCGGTCGCGGGCGGCGGCGTCGTCCTTTGCCCGCACCAGAGCGATCACCGTGCCGCCGACCAGCGACATCCGCTGCAGCCACTCCAGGGCCAGGTAGCGGCCCAAAAAGCCGGTGGCTCCGGTGAGCAGCACGGTGCGAACCTGGCCGGCCGGAGCCGGCAGGCTCGGCGCGGCGGCCAGCGTCTCGGCGTCGAGGAACGTGTCCAGCGTGAGGTCGGCCGCGTGTATCTCGATCACCTGTCCGGGCTCGGGGCGGCCGTGCACGGAGGCGGCGGTCGGCCGCCGGGTGCCGGCGCGCTCGGCCTCGATGTAGTCGGCGATCGACTGCAGGTCCGATGCGGGGCTGACGATGACGCCCACCGGCACCTCGACGCCGAAGATCTCGTGCAGCAGGTTGCCGAATGTCAACGCCGACAACGAGTCTCCGCCCAGGTCGGTGAAGTGCGCGTCAGGGGTCAGGTCGCTACTCGACGCGCCCAGCAGCGCCGCGGCGGCCCGGCTCAGGGTCGACAGCGCCGGCAGGCCGGCGCCGTGGCGGCGCAGGTCGCTGAGCTCGTTGTCCTGGCCCTCGGCGAGCTCGGCGTAGAGCTGTTCGAGCCGCTCGCCGTAGTGGGCTTTCAGCTTGGGCCACGCCAGCTTGCGGATGCCGGTCAGCAGGCCGTTCTCCAGGGTGAACGGCTCGGCCTCGATCAGGAAGTCGCGCGGCACCTCATATGACTGCAGCCCGGCGTCTTTGGCGACCTGCCGCAGCGACTCGGCGAGCATCGGCTTGAGCTCGTCGGCGCCGAAACGGGACAGCGCCTGCGGGGTGGGCACCACCACCGCCAGCAGGTAGGGGTGCGCGCTGTTGCCGTAGACGTAGATCTGCCGAACCAGCGGACTGTTGCCGAACACCGCCTCCAACTTCGCGACGGTGACGAACTCGCCCTGCGCCAGCTTGAGCACGTTGTTGCGACGGTCGACGTAGACCAGCCGGTCCGGGCCGACCTCGGCGACCACGTCGCCGGTGCGGTAGTAGCCGTCGGCGTCCAACACCCCGGCGGTGATCTCCGGGCGCTTGTAGTACCCGGGGAACATGTTCTCGGTCTTGAGCAGCAGCTCGCCGCGCGGGTAGGGCTTGTCGGTGTCGAAGTAGCCCAGGTCCGGGACGTCGACCAGCTTGTAGTCGATCACCGGCGGCCGCTGCACCTCCCCGTCGAAGAGCACCATCCCGGCCTCGGTGGAGCCGTAGCCGTCCAGCAGGTGCATGTCCAGCAGGGACTCGACCCAGGCCGCGAGCTCCGCGGAGATCGGAGCGGAGCCCGTCATCGCACAGATGAAGCGTCCCCCCAGGAGGTGCTCGCGCTGCTCGGCGAGCACGTCGGCTTCCGCCGCCGCCGGGTCGGCGCCGGCGGCGCAGCGACGCTCGATGTCGCCGCGGAATTCCTGATGCAGCATCTCCCAGACCCGCGGCACGAAGTTCAGCTCGGTCGGGCGCACCAGGGCGAGGTCCTCCAACAGCGTCGACAGGTCGCTTGTGGCGCTGAAATAGGCGGTTCCGCCGTTGCCGAGGGTGCCGTAGAGGATGCCGCGCCCCATGATGTGGCTCATCGGCATGAAGGTGAGCGTGATCGAGGCGGCGCTGGGCCCGAACCAGTTGCGGCTGGACCGACGCCACATCTTCGCGACGTTGCCCTGCGGGTACATCGCACCCTTGGGCGCGCCGGTGCTGCCGGAGGTGTAGACCAGCAGCGCCAGAGCGTCGTCGGGCACCTCGACCGACACGCCCGGCAGCGTCTTTCCGCGGTCCAGCACGTCGGCCAGCGTCTCCACGACCACCGCGCTGTCCGCCAGCCGCGCCGCGGCCTGCTCGACGGCTTCGCGGTGATCGTCGACCTCGGGCCGGTAGTCGAAGACGACGAGCCGTGCGGGGCGGTGACCGCTCACGATCAGCTCGACGGCATCGGGCAGGTGGTCCACGCTCGTCGCGAGCACCCGCGGCTCGGTCTCGGCGACGATCGGCAGCAGCTGGGTGAGCGCCGCGCTGGTCTGTAGGGGCACCGAGACCGCGCCGATCAGGGCCAGCGTGACGTCGATGACGGTGTAGTCGACGCTGGTGAACCCCAAAATGCCGACCCGGTCGCCGGGTTGCAGGCCGTCGTCGGTCCACGCCCCGGCCAGGGCGTCGAGGCGATTCCCCAGCTGGCGGTAGGTGATGGTGTCGAATGTCGGGAGCAGCCGTGTCGAGGTGCGGCCGGTCTGCGGGTCGCTGACGAACTCGACCGCCCGCTGTCCCAGCGCGGGGCGGTCGGCATAGCCCTCCAGCGCGGTCCGCACGATCCCGGGCAAGCGAAGACCGGGTCGGTCGAGAGCAGCTGCGACGGAGGGGTCGGGCCGGGCGGCGGCGAACTGGGGGTCGGTATCGGACAACTCGTCGATGCGACGCGCGAGCCGCTCGTCAGGAAGATCAGTCGGCATGGCACAACCTCGAAACGCGGGGGGCGGGAACGATGACCGGCGCGCCATTGCGCCTGCCGGAAACTACGTTAGCAAAGCTAATAGTATTCCGGCATCGGGTACGGCCGTCGATGTCCGTGAGATGGGCCACCGCAGCGGCGTGCCCCTGCTCGGGGAGCTTCTGCGGCAGATGTGGCCGTTGTCGGCGCCGAACGCCAACACGCCCTCACCGCTTTGCCAGTAGCCCCGCCAGCACGTCGAGACCCTCGGACAGCAGCTCGTCGCTGATGGTCAGCGGCGGCAGGAAACGCAGCACGTTGCCGAACGTGCCGGCGGTCAACACGATCACCCCGGCGGCGTGGGCTGCCTTCGCCACCGCGGCGGTGAGCGCGGCGTCGGGTTCGCCGGTGCCGGGTTTGACCAGCTCGACGGCGATCATCGCGCCGCGCCCGCGGACGTCGCCGACCCGGTCGTCGGCGCGCTGCAACGCACGCAGCCGGTCCGTCATCAGCAGCTCGATCTGCCGCGCTCGCTCGACGAGTCCGTCGCTTTCGATGGTCGCGATGGCGGCCAGCGCCGCCGCGCAGGCCAGCGGGTTGCCGCCGAACGTGCCGCCCAGGCCGCTGACGTGCGGGGCGTCCATGATCTCGGCGCGGCCGGTCACCGCCGACAGCGGCAGACCGCCGGCCACCCCCTTGGCCAGGCAGATCAGGTCCGGCTCGATACCCTCGTGCTCACAGGCGAACATCGCGCCGGTGCGGGCGAATCCGGTCTGCACCTCGTCGGCGATGAAGACGACACCGTTGGCGCGACACCAGTCCGACAGCGCCGGCAGGAAGCCCTCGGCGGGGACGATGAAGCCGCCCTCGCCCTGGATCGGCTCGATCAGCACGGCGGCCAGGTTGTGGGCGCCGACCTGCTTGGCGATGACGTCGATGGCGCGTTGGGCGGCCAACGCGCCATCGGTGGCCAGCTCCTTGTTCAGCAGGGCGTCCCGGAACGGATACGACAGGGGTGCCCGGTAGATCTCCGGCGCGAACGGCCCGAAACCGCTCTTGTAGGGCATCGACTTGGCGGTCAGCGCCATGGTGAGGTTGGTGCGGCCGTGGTAGGCGTGGTCGAAGGCCACCACCGCGGGCCTGCCGGTGTGCGAGCGGGCGATCTTGACGGCGTTCTCCACCGCCTCGGCGCCGGAGTTGAACAGCACGGTGCGCTTGTCGTCCGAGCCGGGGGTGATCCGGTTGAGCGCTTCGGCGACGGCGACGTACTGCTCGTACGGGGTGACCATGAAGCAGGTGTGGGTGAAGTCGGCGACCTGTGCCCGGACCGCGTCGACGACCCGCGGCGCGGAGTTGCCGATCGTGGTGACGGCAATGCCCGACCCCAGGTCGATCAGCCGGTTGCCGTCGACGTCCTCGACGATGCCGCCGGCCGCGCGCACCGCGTAGACCGACATGGTGCTGCCGACGCCCCGGGCCACCGCCGACGCGCGGCGCCGGGCCAGTTCCCGCGACGCCGGGCCGGGTATGTCGGTGGCGAGGTGGCGGCTCTGTTCGACGGCAGACACGTGGCCAGCCTATTCCGCGACCTGCCGGGCTGAAACTGCTCACCCGGCCGGCGGTCCGGCGCCCAGCGGCCGGCAGAGGTTGGTTGTCGGGTCCCAGTACGGCCCGGGGTCGCACTGCGCCGACCGATCAGGGCACCACCGGATGGATTGTTACCGGATACGCGCCCGCGACGTCGGCGCGCTGCGGGGCCGGGCTTATCGGCGGCGCATCATCGCTGAGGAGCAGGCAACTGCTGCAGCGCGATCTGCCGGGCTACGCGGACCACTGTGGGCGCACCGAGCGGCGACTCCCGTTCGTCTGGTGATGTGTGCCCGTCTGCCGCGGCGAGCGTGAAACCACTGCGAAAATCCGCCGAAAATTTCGCAACAGATTCACGTTCGGCGCGTCATCAGCGCCCGAACGCCGGCCCGTCGAGCGAGTCGACCGTGGTGAACGCGGCCACCGGGGCGCGGTTGAGCCGGCGGGGCTGGCGGACCGGATATCCCAGAGCGATCACCGCGGCGAGCGCCAATGGGTCGGGTACCCCCAGCAGAACTTTCACCTGGTGTTCCTCCCGGATCGCCATCGTCGTGATCACCCCGCCGAGGCCCTCGCCGCGCGCAGCCAGCATCAGGTTCCACGCGAACGGGTAGACGGACGCGCCGCCGGCGAAGGAGTACCGGTCGGCGTCGCGGTCCACCGCCGCCAGCAACGACAGGTCGGCGAACAGGGCGAGCAGGACCGGAACGGTGTGCAGGTTTTCGGCGAAGCCCGGGCCGGCCGGCGTGGCCTGGCCCGCCGCCGCCCGCACCGCGCGCTCCTCGGCGTCGCGGTCGTTGGTCGGCGCCCAGGGCCGCAGGCCCGCCACGGCCATGGCCAGGTAGTCGTGCCAGCCGCGCAGGTACAGGTCGCGGAGCCGACGGCGCTTGTCGGGGTCTTTGACGACCACCACCCGCCAGGCCTGCGCGTTGGCGCCGCTGGGCGCGAACCGGGCGGTGTCGAGGATCCGCGCGACGACGGCGTCCTCCACCGCCTGGTCGGTGAAGTCCCGGACCGAGCCGGTGGTGCGCAACGCGTTGTCGAGGTCCATCAATCGGTCGCCCGGGTGAGAGTCATAGGGCCGTTGTCTCACCTGCGCTCTGCCGCGTCAAGGCCTCCGGCGCAATGGCACACTTGCGGTCATGAACCAACTGCTCGTCTTCATGCCGCTGGTGATCGTCCTGGCGGTGTTCATGTTCTTGACGTCGCGGCGGCAGAGGCGTGCGATGCAGGCCACCATCGACCTGCACGACTCGTTGCGGGTCGGCGACCGGGTGCACACCACTGCCGGGCTGCAGGCGAGCATCACCGGGATCACCGACGACACCGTCGACCTGGAGATCGCGCCCGGCGTGGTGACCACCTGGATGAAGCTGGCGATCCGGGACCGCATCGAACCGGAGGTTCCCGAGGCCGGCGATGGTGACCCGGACGACGCGGAGCTGACCGCGCCCGACCCGGACCGACTGCCCAGGGACTGAGTGCGGTCCGGCGGCACGTACCCTTTGCGGGTGCCGTCGAACTGATCGTCAATGTAGGTCAATGTAGGAGGCTAACGACGTGGCAGCGCCTTCGGCGCCGGTGCACCCCGCCCGCTATCTGAGCGTCTTCCTGGTGCTGCTCATCGGGGTGTATCTGCTCGTCTTCCTGACCGGGGATGAGCGGGCCGCGCCCAAGCTCGGCATCGACCTGCAAGGCGGTACCCGGGTCACGTTGACCGCACGGACGCCGGACGGCTCGGCGCCGACCCGCGACGCGCTGTCGCAGGCGCAGCAAATCATCAGCGCCCGGGTCAACGGCCTGGGCGTCTCGGGCTCGGAGGTCGTCGTGGACGGCGACAACCTCGTCATCACAGTGCCCGGCAGCAGTGGCAACGAGGCCCGCAGCCTGGGGCAGACCGCGCGGCTGTACATCCGGCCGGTGATCAATGCGTTGCCGGCGCAGGCCGCCCCGCCGCCGCGCAACCCCAAGCCACAGCCGGCCCCGGCAGCACCCGGTTCACCCGGCTCGGCGCCGGCCGGGCAGCCCGCCGAGGCGCCACCCGGTCCGGCGCCGGGCCGGGTGGGCGGAGCTCCCGGATCTGCGCCGGCCCCGGGCGAGCAGACCGCGCCGCCGGCGCAGCCGCGGCCCTACCCGCAGGACCCGCCGCCCACACCCAGCCCCGCGCCGACCGCCGAAGAGGCGCCGCCACCGGTGCAGCCAGGGCCGCCTGACCCCCGCAAGGACCTCGCGGAGCGGATCGCCAAGGAGAAACAGTGGCGGCAGAACACAAACCAGGGAATCCAGTTCCTGGCGCTCCAGTTTGAGGCGACCCGGTGCGACCAGGAAGACATCCTGGCCGGCAACGACGATCCCGCGTTGCCGCTGGTGACCTGCTCGGCCGACCACAAGACCGCCTACCTGCTGGCGCCGTCGATCATCAGCGGTGACCAGATCGCCAACGCCACGTCGGGGTTGGACCAGCGCAGCGGGGCCTACGTCGTCGACGTGCAGTTCAAGAGTGCGGCGGCCAACGTCTGGGCGGATTTCACCGCCACCCACATCGGCACCCAAACCGCGTTCACCCTGGACTCGCAGGTGGTCAGTGCGCCGCAGATCCGGGAGGCGATTCCCGGCGGCCGAACCCAGATCACCGGCGGCGACCCGCCGTTCACGGCCAGCAGCGCACGCCAGCTGGCCAATGTGCTCAAATACGGGTCGTTGCCGTTGTCGTTCGAATCATCGCAAGCCGAAACCGTCTCGGCGACATTGGGATTGACGTCGTTGCGGGCCGGGTTGATGGCGGGCGCGATAGGCCTGGCCCTGGTGCTGCTGTATTCGCTGGCCTACTACCGGGTGCTGGGTTTCCTGACGGCCCTGTCGTTGGTGGCTTCCGGTGCAATGGTTTTCGCAATCCTGGTGCTGCTGGGCCGCTACATCGACTACACCCTGGATCTGGCCGGCATCGCGGGCCTGATCATCGGTATCGGCACCACCGCCGACTCGTTCGTGGTGTTCTTCGAACGCATCAAAGACGAGATCCGCGAAGGCCGCTCGTTCCGCTCGGCGGTTCCGCGCGGGTGGGCGCGGGCCCGCAAAACGATCGTGTCGGGCAACGCGGTGACCTTCCTGGCCGCCGCGGTGCTGTACTTCCTGGCCATCGGTCAGGTCAAGGGGTTCGCGTTCACCCTGGGCCTCACCACGATTCTCGACCTCGTCGTCGTTTTCCTGGTGACCTGGCCGCTGGTCTACCTGGCATCCAAGTCCGCGACCCTGGCCAAGCCCACCTACAACGGGTTGGGGGCGGTTCAGCAGGTCGCGCGGGAACGGCGCGCCGCGGCAACAGGACGGGGATAGCGAGATGGCCGCCGACGCGAACACCGGAACCGAGGACACGACCGCCGCCGTGGAGATCACCCCGACAACCCCAGA
>NZ_JAVKSH010000109.1:0-11887 GCF_039583805.1 Mycobacterium sp.
TTCTCGCGAGTAGAGCCCAATTCTCGCGAGTAGAGATGGCGGCAAACGGCACTCTTGCCGGCTTTTGCGTGCACCCTGCGGCGTTTACGCGGGTCGCCTGAATACTTCGCGTTCGAGCCGTGCCAGACGCTCGGCGACGGTACCTGATTCGCCATGATCTTCGGCGAGGAGTCGATCAATGGCCCAGACCCGGATAAGGGTCGATAGTGACATTCCGGCTTTGACGGCAGCCTGGCTCAGCCGCTCATGCTCGTCGGCAGCCAGGCGCACCGATACCACGCTCTGGCGGCCAAGATTCGGACGGCTTGTCGTGACGTGCTCGGGCGCCGGTCCCCCCGGGTAGGCTTCCGCGCGCGCGCCTTCATCGGCGAGCAAATTATCGATTTTGCTCATTCTTGCTGCTCCTCACTGTAAAGGCTTCGATCCTGTTGATTCGACACCCAGGCATTGTTGCCCCACTAATCGCCATTCGGACGTTCATCGGGGTCGGCATCGGCGGATATTAAAATCACGGTCAGCACCATCCGCGCTGACGGCGAATAGCCGATCACCCGAACCGACAGGCCCGACCGACTGGCCGGGTCCGGCACTTGCCAGACGGCGTGACGGTCGTTGACCGCTTCATCCGCCCAGGCGGCAGAGATGCCGTGTCGCTCCCGGATGTAATCGGCCCGCCTGCACCAGTCGACCGCATGCACCTACAATACACTACTTATAACTACGATAGTGATCTCCGCGGCGGTGCGCGGCTCTCGGGTGCGTGAGAGGCTCATCGGCTTTCGCGCACGGTTGCCTGGAGTCGCCGCCACGGCGCACCAGCTCGAACACGTACAGGCCCGACTCGCCCGCTCGCGCCGGGAGCACGTCCGTTCGTCTGTCGACCGTTCCCCGTCCTCGGCACCATCGGCCCCACCCATGCTTGCCACCTCGCACGTCTCAAAGCACACCCCATACCCGATCGCGTTTAACAGGCCTTTTGTTGGTGACTGTGAAGCGAACCGGCGAAGACATTGGAGCTTTGTTGCAGGTCGGCAATCTACCTACTGCTGGCGGCAGCTGAAAACCGCGTCCGACGGGTGGCGTGACGGTCGACTGGCGTCCTGTGCGTCGACTGTGCATCCGTGGCGGCTTCCCGCGCCGAGTGTGCGTCGATGGCGACGACACGCCGAGGAGCTCCGCCCTGTGCGCACACTGAAATCCCTGCGCGCACACTCGACGCCGGAGGCCCACGATCGACGGCGGCGGACCGTCGCCGCCACGCCGAAACCTCTGCCGCACCTAACTGGATCACCGGTAGGCGTGCGACCAGCGGCAAAGCTATCTGACCTTCGAGGAGTGGGTCGTGCCCAACGGCCACGGAAGCGTGTGGTCGATGTCGCAGACCTCGGCCGGGCTGTCGCACCCAGGGAACCGGTACGTCACATCCCGCAGCCGCACGAATTCGGCCAACGCCGCCGAGGGCCGATCCCCCGACTCGGAATCGGCCGACGGCCTGCCCAGCGGCGTGAGTGTGGCCGTCCTGGCCACCCCCCGCGCACAACCATCGCCGGAAGCCGCCCAAACCCCGGCAGATAGCCCGGCGCCGGCGAGTCACCATCGACCGTTGCCTGCTCGGCGAGCACGCGAATCACCACCTCGGTGGCCCGCCCGCCGCCCCGACGCCGCGCACGCCGACGCACCGCACATGCAGCTTCGGGCGTCCAAGCCGGCCACCACCGCCCCCAGCGCGTCCGCCCGACGCAGCTCCTGGGCGCGCGGATCGTCGGCGCAGACCGTGTCGGCCGCCGCATCGAGATTGTGGTCCAGCGCCGCACCGTCAGTAGCCTGCAGCTGCGCTCACACCGCGGCCAATCCGGCCTGCGCGGGACTGATTTCGACATAGCGGTCGTCGTTGCGTTCCAACGGCACCCGCGTCCCCGCCGGATCGAACCGCATCACCCAGATATCGATGCGCTCCGCGAGTTTGGGCTCAGACAGCCGCATCCACCTCGGCTCGTGTCGGGCGATCACCACGTCCAGCTTGGCCACCAACTCCGGATCGCGCACCAACTCGGTGCGACACACCACCGCCGCCATCGACCGAAGATCAATGTCACCCCGAGCAAACGCCGCAGCCACCCGGGACAGCCGCTCACGCAAAGCGATCACATACCGCAACCGCCCCCGGGCCCGACCCCGACTGATCCCCCAACGCTGCCCTCACCTCGGCCACCACGTCGTCGTGGCCGTCGATCGCCCAATTGATGCGATCGGTGTCGTCCTCGGGTGCCCGACTCGCATACAACTCACCGATCGCGGCCAATTCTCGGGCACACATCGCGTTCTGCCGGCGCGCCTCAGCCGTGATCGCATCCACAAAACCGACGTCGTCAAGATCCGCAGAATGAGCTTCGAGCTGCGGCGATGCCTCAGTTTTAAACGCATGTTCGATAGAACACCAGGCGACTGGCACGCCGCCTATCGCGCCGCCACACCGTCGCGAAGCAGCCCGTCCTCGCCGGGGGTGGGGTCGGGCGGCTCCGTCGGGGCCACCGAGCCCTGGCGGGCCGGCAACTCAGAGGCGGTCTTTCACCGCGGCCGCCAGCCGTGCGCCGCCGGCCTTCCCGGCCGCGATCGCGGTGGCCGCCTTCATCACGATGCCCATCTGCCTGGTGCTGGGCCGCTCGCCGAGTTCCTCGGCCACCTGGGCGATCGCGGTGTCGACGACGTCGGCCAGCTCACCCTCGGTCAGCGGGGTGGGCAGATAGTCGTCGATGATCCGCGCTTCGCCGTGCTCCTCGGCAGCCAGCTCACCTCGTCCGTTCTGGGTGTAGATCTCGGCCGCCTCGCCGCGTTTCCGGGATTCTCTGGCCAGCACCTTGAGCACTTCGTCGTCGGAGAGTTCCCTCGACTGCTTGCCGGAGACCTCCTCGGTCTGGATCGCGGCCAGCACCATGCGCAGCGTTGCGGTGCGCAACTTGTCCTGCGTCTTCATCGCTTGGGTCAAGTCGGCCCGCAACCGGGCTTTGAGTTCCGCCATGGCTCAGACGCTACGCGAGGCACGCCCGGTGCGAGACGTTGAGAAAAGATCCGGCGGTCGACAGGATGGGATCCATGATCAACCACGACGGCGACCTCGGGTGAACACGCCGGCCCAGGATTACCCGGATTATCCGGGTGATCAGCCGCCCGGTTACGGTCCGCAGCCGGGCTACGGCCCGCCGCCCGGCTACGGCCCGCCGCCCGGTTACGGCCCACCGCCCGGTTACGGCCCACCGCCCGGTTACGGCCCGCCGCCCGGTTACGGCCCGCCGCCCGGTTACGGCCCGCCGCCCGGTTACGGCCCGCCGCCGGGTTACGGCCCGCCGCCGGGTTACCCCCCGCCGCCTGGCTACGGCCCACAGCCCGGCTACGGCCCGCCACCCGGTTACGGCCCGCCACCCGGCTACGGCGGTCCGCCCCAGATCATTCCAGGCGAACTCAAGCCGGGAATAATTCCGTTGCGGCCGTTGAGTTTCACCGACATCTTCAACGGCGCAGTCAGCTACATCCGGTCCAATCCGAGGACCACCCTCGGTCTCACCGCCATCATCGTCGTGATCACCCAGACCATCGGGCTGGCAATCGCGGCCGGGCCGTTTTCCGCAGCCAACCGGATACGGACGACGGCGCCCGGCGAACTGACCGGGACCGACGTGGCCGACCTGCTGCTGTCGCGTGCCACCGCCAGCGGCATCGCCTGGCTGGCCGGCATCCTGCTCAGCGGCATGCTTACCGTCGTCGTCGGCCGGGCGGTGTTCGGGTCGACGATCACCACCGACCAAGCATGGGCCAAAATCCGCGGGCGGTTGCCGGCGCTGGTCGGCCTGGCGGCGCTGGAGGCTGTCGTACTGATCGTCCTCGCCGGCCTGTGGACACTGATCATCGTCGCGGTCGCCGCCGTGGGCGGTAACGCCGCGGCCGTCGTCTTCGGCCTCCCGCTCACGCTGACCCTGATCGCGACGGTGGTCTTCCTCTACACCGGCGTGTCGTTCGCCCCGGTGCTGATCGTGCTGGAGCGGCTTGCGATCCCTGACGCGATCACCCGATCCTTCCGCCTGGTTCGCAACAGCTTCTGGCGGGTGTTCGGCATCCGGCTGCTGACCGCCGTCGTCGTGATGGTCGTCGCAGGCGCCGTCGCCGTCCCGTTCGACTTCGCCGGCCAGCTGCTGGGTGCACCGTCCGGTGCGTTGCTCGGTATGACGCTCACGGCCATCGGAGGCGCGGTCGGCCTGATCATCGCGGCCCCGTTCAGCGCCGGAGTCGTCGCACTGCTCTACACCGACCGCCGAATCCGCGCCGAGGCGTTCGACCTGGTGCTGCGGACGGGCGCCGCGCGCGGCCCGCAAGCGGCCGCGTCCACCGACGACCTGTGGCTCACCCGGCCGGTGTGAGGGTCTGCGCCCCGCATGTCCGCCATCGACGTCGGCCGCGACGACGCGCACCGGGCCGCGCAGAGCGAGCTGGCGAAACCGATCTACTCCAGCGGCTCGCCGACCCAGCGGTTCCACGACTGGGTCGGCCAACTGCTCTTCCGCATCCTGGACAAAAGCAGCTCCATACCCGGTGGGTGGTTCACCCTCGCCGTGCTGCTGACCCTGGTGCTGGTCGCGGTGCTGGTCGCAATCCGCATCGCGCGGCGCGCGATGCGGACCAGCCACGGTGCCGACCGTCAGTTGTTCGACGCCGTCGAGCTGACCGCGGCCCGGCATCGCGCCACCGCCGAAGCCTATGCCGCGAAAGATAATTGGTCGGCCGCAATACGGCACCGGCTGCGTGCCGTCGCCCGCGAGCTCGAGGAGACCGGGGTGCTCAACCCTGCGCCCGGGCGCACCGCCGACGAGCTCGCTCGTGATGCCGGTGCGGCTCTTCCACATCTGCTGTCCGAGTTGGTCAGGGCCGCAACAGTTTTCAACGACGTCGCGTATGGGGAGCGGCCCGGAACAGCTGCCCTGTACCAGACGACCGTCGAACTCGACGATCACCTCCGGTACGGCCCGCCGGCCGGGCCTGCCGCGGCTCGGCAGCCGCTCCGACCCGATTCATGGGCGCCGGCCGGGTGACCACCGCGGCGACTCGACGACGCCCGCGGTGGTGGATCGCACTGACGCTGACCGCCATCTGCGGTGTCGCGGCGGTGAGCGCCTACCTGACCGCGCCACGATCGGGCGGCCGGATGGACGCCGCGTCGACCGGCCCCGAGGGCACGCACGCCCTGGTCGCCCTGCTGCGCGACCGCGGAGTCGACGTCGTCGTCGCCAACACCGTCACCGACGCGGAGCGTGGTGCGCGGCCCGGTACCCTGCTGGTGCTCGCGCAGTCTCAGTACCTGGCCGACCCCGCACTGATGCGCCGGCTGGAAGAGGCACCCGGCGACCTGCTGCTGGTGGAACCGACGTCGCGGGCCCGCGCCGCACTGGCTCCCGGTGTCCGCAGCGCGGGCGCCGGCACGCTGGACAACGCGCCCAATTGCTCTCTGCGCGAGGCAGTTCGGGCCGGATCGGTGCAGTTCGGACCGACCAACCTCTTCCGCGCGGTCGGTGACAGGGCGGTCACAAGTTGCTACGACGGCGCCCTGGTGCGCTATCGCGACGGCGACCGCACCATCACGCTCGTCGGCAGTTCCGATTTCATGACCAACGGGGGCCTTCTGCACGCCGGAAACGCCGCGCTCGCGATGAACCTCGCCGGCGCGCGACACCGCGTCGTATGGTTTGCCCCGCAGCGTTTCGAGGGCACATCATCCTCGACGACATCGATTTTCGATCTCCTACCGCACAGTGTCATCTGGGCCGTCGCGCAGCTGTGCCTGGCCGTGGCGCTGACAGCGCTGTGGAAGGGCCGCCGGATCGGCCCCTTGGTCGCCGAAGAGCTGCCGGTAGTGGTGCGTGCCTCGGAAACCGTCGAGGGACGCGGGCGGCTGTACCGGTCGCGCCAAGCTCGTGACCGCGCCGCCCAGGCATTGCGCGCCGCGACTTTGCACCGGCTGGGGCCCCGGCTCGGGCTGGGTGGCGCCACATCGGAACCCGCGCTGGTGGCGGCTGTCGAACAGCGCAACACCGCAGATCCCGAGACGGTATGGCATACCCTGTTCGGACCGCCGCCTGCCACCGACACCGATCTGGTGCACCTGGCCCGCGCGCTCGACGACATCGAAAGGCAGGTCGCACACTCATGACCCAATCGGCCCCCGCATCCGCGCAGTCACCGCCGGCGGACACCGCCCGTGACGCACTGCTCGCGTTACGAACCGAAGTAGCCAAGGCTGTCGTCGGGCAGGACGCGGTGATCAGCGGCCTGGTGATCGCCCTGCTGTGCCGGGGTCACGTACTGCTCGAAGGTGTTCCGGGCGTTGCGAAGACGCTGCTGGTGCGGGCGCTGGCCGCCGCGTTGACGCTGGAGTTCAAGCGTGTCCAGTTCACCCCCGACCTGATGCCCGGCGACGTCACCGGGTCGCTGGTCTACGACGCCCGCACCGCTGCGTTCGTGTTCAGGGCGGGCCCGGTGTTCACCAATCTCCTGCTCGCCGACGAGATCAACCGCACACCCCCCAAGACGCAAGCCGCCCTGCTGGAAGCGATGGAAGAGCGCCAGGTCAGCGTGGACGGCGAACCGAGGGAGCTGCCCGACCCGTTCATCGTCGCGGCGACCCAAAACCCGATCGAATACGAGGGTACCTACCAGTTGCCGGAAGCGCAGTTGGACCGATTTCTCCTCAAGCTGACTGTGCCTCTGCCGCAACGCGATTCCGAGATCGCGATCCTCAGCCGGCACGCACACGGTTTCGACCCGCGCGACCTGTCGGCGATCCGGCCTGCCGCCGGGCCGGCGCAACTGGCGGCCGGTCGCGAGGCGGTTCGCCAGGTGCTGGTGGCCGACGAGGTGCTCGGGTACATCGTCGACGTCGTTGCGGCCACCCGGTATTCACCGGCTCTGCAGCTGGGAGTTTCACCCCGGGGCGCAACCGCGCTGCTGGCCACCGCGCGGTCGTGGTCATGGCTGTCCGGACGTGACTACGTGACCCCCGACGACGTCAAGACCATGGCGCGTCCGACATTGCGGCATCGGGTGATGCTTCGCCCGGAGGCGGAGCTGGAGGGCGCCACCGCCGACGGGGTTCTCGAGGGAATCCTGGCTTCGGTCCCGGTCCCGCGCTAGTGATTCTGACCGGGCGCGCTGGGTTGGTGGCGCTGGTGTGCGTGCTACCGATCGCGCTGTCAGACAGGCCCGCAATGGTTTTCGTCATACTCTTTGCGGTGTTGGCATGCGCTGTGACCGTGGATGTGGCGCTCGCCGCCAACACTCGGGCGCTACGTATCAGGCGTTCACCGGACGGCTCGGTCCGCCTCGGCCACACCGTGAACGCCGTTTTGCTGATTCACAACTCGGGCCGCCGCCGCTTCCGCGGCCAGGTTCGCGACGCCTGGCCGCCCAGCGCGCGCGCCGCCCCGCGCATCCACAGCGTCGACATACCGGCCGGGCGGGCGCACCGCGTGGACACCTCACTGCGCCCGGTCCGCCGCGGCGACCAACGCGCCGGCACCGTCACCGCCCGGTCGTTCGGACCGCTCGGCATGGCAGGACGGCAGGCGTCCCAACCGGTCGCGGGCCGACTCCGAGTGCTGCCGCCGTTCCTGTCCCGCAAGCACCTGCCGCCGCGGCTGGCCAAACTGCGGGAGATCGACGGGATGTTACCGACGTTGACCCGCGGCCAGGGAACCGAATTCGATTCACTGCGAGGGTATGTCGTCGGTGACGACGTCCGTTCGATCGACTGGCGTGCGACCGCGCGACGCACTGACGTCGTGGTCCGGACCTGGCGTCCGGAACGGGACCGGCGGGTCGTCATCGTGCTCGACACCGGACGCATGGCGGCAGCCCGCGTCGGCGTCGACCCCACCGCCGCCGATCCGGGCGGCTGGCCGCGGCTGGACTGGTCGATGGATGCGGCGCTGCTGCTCGCTGCGCTCGCGTCTCGGGCGGGCGACCGGGTCGACTTCCTCGCCCACGACCGGCGGACCCGGGCCGCCGTTTTCGGCGCATCGCGAACCGGGCTTCTGGCGGGGCTCGTCGACGCGATGGCACCGCTGCGGGCCGAGCTTGTGGAAACCGATTGGCGAGCAATGGTTTCCGCAATCCTGGGGCGTGCCCGGCGACGAGCTTTGGTGGTGCTGCTGACCGACCTCAACGCGACCGCACTCGACGAGGGGCTGCTGCCGGTGTTGCCGCAGCTGTCCGCCAGACATCGGGTGATTGTCGCCGCGGCCGCCGACCCGCGGGTCGACCAGTTGGCGGCCGGCCGCGCCGACGCAGCGGCGGTGTACGACGCGGCGGCGGCCGAGCGCGCCCGCAACGACCGGCGGGAGATCGCCTGCCGGCTGCGCCACGGAGGAGTGGACGTCGTTGACGCGCCGCCCGCCGAGCTCGCGCCGGCGCTCGCCGACCGCTACCTGGCAATGAAAGCCGCTGGACGACTGTAGGTCGGGGTCGTCAGCCGGTCGGGGTCGTCAGCCGGTCGGGATGACATCGGGCGCGTCGGCGATGTCGCCGGTCTCCCCCGCTCGGACGGCACGCCGGCCGAAGTGCACGACATAAGCAAGAAACGCTGCCTCGGAAAGGATTCCGATGGCGAACCGCAGGAACATCGGCAACGGCGACGGCGTCACGAAGGCTTCGATGGCACCGGAGATCAACAACACGACCACCAGCCCCACGGCGACGGCGACAACAGCGCGGCCCTGCTCGGCGAGCACCTGGGCGCGCGGGCGATCTCCCGGTGAGATCACCGACCACCCCAGCCGCAACCCGACGGCGGCCGCCAGGAGGACCACGGTCAGTTCCAGGATGCCGTGCGGAGCGAGCAGACCCAGCAGAACGTCGGTCTTGCCGGCAGCAACCATCAGCCCCGCTGTGACGCCGAGGTTGGCGGCATTCTGGAACAGCACGAACGGGATCGGTAAGCCCAGCACGACGGCGAACGCGATGCATTGCGCGGCAACCCAGGAGTTGTTCACCCAGACGTGCACGCCGAACGCCGCGGCGGGATGCGCACTGTAGTACGACGCAAAGTCATGGTTGATCAATTCGTCGATGTCACTTGGGGTTCCGATCGTGGACTGCACTTCCGTACTGCCCATGACCCATACCGCGATCACCCACACGACGGCGAAGAACGCCACGGCCGTCGCCAGCCACCAGCGCCGGGCGCGGTAGGCGACTACGGGGAACGACACCGTCCAGAACCGGGCGAACTCACCGGCCAGTGGGGCATGCGCGCCGGTGACGGCGGCACGAGCGCGCGCCACCAGGCTGGACAACGTGCCGACCAACGCCGCGTCGGAGGACGCCGAGCGCAGCGTCGACAAGTGCGTCGACACCCGCTGGTAGAGGTCGACGAGCTCGTCGATCTCGGCGCCGGACAGGCTGCGACGGTTCTTGACCAACCGGTCCAGGCGATCCCAGGTTGCACGGTGCGTCAGCACGAACGCGTCGACGTCCACGCTTGCAGAGTAACGGTGTGGGCCGGCCGATCGCACCGCGGCGAGTAGCGTTGCCGTCATGCCCGAGGTGGTGACCGGTGACGCTGTCGTGCTCGACGTGCAGATCGCGCAGTTGCCGGTGCGGGCGGTCGGCTCGCTGATCGATATCTCGGTGATGCTCGTCGGCTATCTGCTGGGACTGGTGCTGTGGGCGTCCAGCCTGAGCCAGCTCGACGATGCGGCGACCGCCGCGATCCTGGTCATCTTCACCGTGTTGGTGGTGGTCGGTTATCCGTTGGTGGTGGAAACCGCCACGCGCGGAAGGTCGCTCGGCAAGCTTGTGGTGGGGCTACGGGTGGTGTCCGACGACGGCGGCCCGGAACGGTTCCGCCAGGCGCTGTTTCGGGCGTTTGCCTCGGTAGTGGAGATCTGGATGCTGTTGGGCAGTCCCGCCGTGATATCGAGTCTGCTGTCGCCGAAGGCCAAGCGGATCGGCGATATCTTCGCCGGAACGGTGGTGATCAGCGAGCGTGGGCCGAAAACGGCTCCGCCCCCCGCGATGCCGCAGTCGCTGTCCTGGTGGGCCGCATCGCTCCAGCTTTCCGGCCTGGGTGCCGAACAGGCCGAGCTGGCACGCCAATTCCTCGCGCGTGCAACACAACTCGAATCCAAAGTACGCGATCAGATGGCTCACCGGATCGCCGGCGACGTGCTGGCGCGTGTTGCGCCGCCGCCCCCACCGGGCACCCCGCTGCAGCTTGCGCTGGCCGCTGTGCTCGCCGAGCGGCACCGCAGGGAACTGGCGCGGTTGCAGCCTGCCCCGCCGGGAGCGCGGCCGCAGTCGTGGCCGGCACCCCCGGCGGGCGAGGGCGAGTTCGCGCCGCCGAGCTGACGACGGTCGCGCCCCCGCACGGCGTTCCCCCGCCGACGCCGTGCACCGTGGCCGGCGACGCGCGCGAATTCGCGTTGCATCGCGATAGTATCCGATATATCACTATGGGTGTGCGGGAAGCCAGGACCGGCGGGCGGCGACTGGCGCGCGCCCTGGACCTGCTGAACTTCACACTGGCCGATGTTCGTGACGGCCTGGGGCCGTACCTGTCGATTTACCTGCTCTTGGTTCGGCATTGGGACCAGGCGTCTATCGGGTTCGTCATGGCGGTCGGCGGGCTGGCCGCGATCGTCGCGCAGACACCGGTCGGCGCCGTCGTCGACACGACGACGGCGAAGCGGGCGCTCGTAGCCGCCGGTGCGATAGCCGTCACCGTCGGGTCGGTGGCGATCCCGCTCGTCCACGGCATGGCCGCGATCTCGCTGCTGCAGGTGCTGACCGGGATCGCCGGCTCCATCTTCGCCCCTGCATTGGCCGCCATCACGCTGGGCATTGTCGGGCCGCGGCTGTTCGCCCGGCGGGTCGGCCGCAACGAGTCGTTCAACCATGCCGGAAACGCGACGGCGGCGGCCACGACAGCCGGGCTCGCCTATTTCTTCGGCCCGGTGGTGGTGTTCTGGGTACTGGCCGCCATGGCCGCGCTGAGCCTGTTCCCGACATTCCGGATCCCGGGCGAGGCGATCGACCACGACCTGGCACGGGGCATGGACCATGCCCCCGGCGAGCCTCATCCGCGGCCGTTGGGGTTCGCGGTACTGCTACACAATCGCCGGCTGATGACCTTCGCCGCGGCAGCGGTGGCGTTTCACTTCGCCAATGCGGCCATGCTGCCGCTCGTCGGTCAGGTGCTCGGGCTGCACAACAAAGACGTGGGCACCGCACTGATGGCGACCTGCATCGTCGCCGCACAGCTGGTCATGGTGCCGGTGGCCTACCTCGCCGGCGCGCGGGCCGACCTCTGGGGCCGAAAACCGATCATCCTGGTGGGGTTCGCGGTCTTGGCGCTGCGCGGGTTCCTCTACCCACTGTCGGACAATTCGTATTGGCTTGTCGGCGTTCAGCTTCTCGACGGTGTGGGCGCGGGCATCTTCGGTGCGCTGTTCCCGCTCGTGGTCCAAGACGTCACGCACGGAACGGGCCGCTACAACGTCAGCTTGGGGGCGATCACCACGGCGACGGGCGTCGGTGCGGCGTTGTCGAACTTCGCTGCCGGGTGGATCGTCGTCGGCGCCGGCTACCACGCGGCCTTCCGGGCGTTGGGCGCCCTGGCCCTGGCCGGATTCGTCTGGTACCTGATCGCGATGCCCGAAACGGCCCGCGCGACCGCGGACCGCGACACCGACGGTGTTGCACCGGCGACCGCGGCGACCCGTGAGCCCGTTGCAAGTGAGTGATCTTTAGTGGTCACGCGACTTGCACCCCGTCCCGGGGTTGTTCGGCAGCCGTTCGGCTGCGTCCCTTCCGCGCTTCACAGCCACCTGCCCGGCTGGGCCGGGTC
>NZ_JAVKSH010000110.1:0-11883 GCF_039583805.1 Mycobacterium sp.
AAGACGGTGACCGTCGCGCACCAGCTGCACCTGTCGCGGTTCGCCAACATGGCGCGGTAGGCAGCCAGCTTTGTAGGTTCTCACGAACCGTGGCGGACGCGCCAAGTTCGTGAGACACGCGGGCCGCGTGCATCTTTGAAGCTATGTCGAACACTCGCCAGCCGCCTACTCGTTTCGGCGGCCTTCTTCGGCGATGTCAAGCATCGCCGCAATCTGGCGCCGGGCGATCTCGGGCTGTTTGGCGGTGATGTCTTCCGGCAGGGCGTTGACCGCTTCTCCGATGATGCCGATCTCGCGAAGTATCGCGGATATCGCCATGTCGGAATGCTGCCCTTTCAGGGACGACCGGCATTCGTAGACCTTGGCGATCGCTGTCTGAATGTCAGTCAAGCGGTCCTGTGCTGATCTGGTCACAAGGCGATGACCTGCCTGCGTGCCGAATCCGATACGCGGTGTTTGAGCAGGCCGTCATAGGCGACGTCAACGGGCATCTGGAGCACCTGCCCCCAGATCGAGGCGAATGCCAGACAGTCGTGACAATCGGCTACCCGGCCCTGCTTCGGAGAGGTCCAGAAGGATGTCGACGCCGCTGCCTGGCCCGGCAGTGCCTTGGGCTACTGATCCGAACAGCCGCGGGTTGCTGGCACCGTACTCGAAGAGCCCGTCGACGATCTCTTCCCTGTGCTCGCGCAGGCACTCCAGCGCTTGCTGTACGTGCTAGTCACGTTCCGATTCTCCGGGGGACGGCGGGACCACAGCGGCAGGCATCGCCGTAGGAGCGGAACTGTTTCGTGAGACAAACTGCGATGCCGGCGTCGTGAGACAACTCGCAAAGGGCCAGGTCAACAACACTCGAGTCTAACTGCACTGTCTCACGTTCGGCTGTGTCAAGACTGCCAGCGCCACCCAGGCGTTAAGCGGGTCAGCATCCTCAAACCGCTCGAAAGGTCGGTCAACGAGGGCGGTGCGGCTAGGGCGCTACTGGCTGCGTGGCTGGCTCAAGCGGACCATGTTGCCGGTCGGGTCGCGGCTGCGTCGACGTCAAACGTGACAATATGCATGATGGTCATAAAGTCCCATTTAACCAATAGAATGGTAAAGTAGCACCATGTTCGTGACGATAGACGCTGTAGGACGAATGGTGATCCCGAAGGCGCTGCGCGTCGCGCTGGGAATCACACCGGACACGCAGCTGGAACTGATTCCTGACGGAGCTGGTCTGCGGATTGAGCCCGTACGCCGGCACCGACGCGCGATCGATCGCAGCGACGGGCTGCCGCTACTCGGCAACGTCGAGGGCGCCGTGCTGACAGATGACGACGTGCGCCGGCTGCGCGATGACATCCAACGCTGACCTTTGGGCATGCGACACCAGCGTTGCCGTCGCCGCTCTCGACCCGGCCCACCAGGCCCACTCGGCCTGCCGCCGAGCTGTGGTCCAACGTCGTCCTGCCCTTGCGGGGCATGCAATGTTCGAGACGTATTCGGTGCTCACCCGGCTACCACTTCCACTGCGCCTGAGTGCGGACCAAGCGGCCGCGGTGCTGAAGGAGGCTTTCCCGGCAGACTGTTGGCTCGACGCAACCGCGACCCGTGACCTGCGCGAGCGACTTGCCGGCCTGGACATCGTCGGCGGGTCGGTCTACGACGCCCTCGTCGGTCAGGCCGCCGTCGCGAATCACCGCACGCTGCTCACCCGTGACCGTCGGGCTGAGCGCACCTACCGCTCACTCGACGTGGAGTACCGGTTCGTGGACTGACGGCCGACCGCCTGCACTCGGCGGCGGCTCGGCTCGATGAGCGTCGGCGCGCCTCCTCGGACTGTCGGACCGTTCCGCCAGACTACGGGGCATGAGCAGACGCAACCGCGAAAAGCGGGCCGCCAAGCAGAAGAACCGGCGCCGGGCGACCACCGGACGAGACCGCAAGAAATTCGACCCGGGGCCTGATCGCGCGCTTTTGCACGAGCTCCTCGTCGTGGCCCTACGTGAGGCCGCGACGTGCCCCGACGATGACGCACAATGGCACGCCACTGAGCTGCTGGGGCAGTTCGCCGCCTTCCCACGGGAGCTCGACGTGGCGGCTGACACCGCGATGGCCGATGCCATCGGGGCGGCGTGGGAGGCGGGCTGGTTGCCGTCCGACCTGCACGAACTCGCCCGGCGCAAGCTCGAACCATCAGCCACCGCGTACCTGGCGGAGGCGATACTGCGCGAGTCCAAGCGATATCCGGTCTCGACACTGCACCCGAGATGGCGCGCCGACCTCGCCGACATCTCATCCGGGTTCGACCCTGATGCACGGACGCCGCAGATGTGGTGCTGGGCCGCTCGGAATGCCGTCGATCGCTGCGCGGCGCTGACCGTCGTCCTGCGGGTGCTAGCCCTGCTCGCGACCCTTCCTGCGCTCGAACCGCTGCTGCCTCTGCCGGGCGCGTGGCAACATTCCGCCACCACGGCGGGCGACGTCGACCAGAAGGCCCTCGCCAGGGTGCGTGCCCTGCTGGCCAAGGCCGAGGCCACCAAGTTCCCCGAGGAGGCCGAAGCGCTCTCGACCAAGGCTCAGGAGCTGATGAGCAGGTACTCGCTGCACCGGGCCGTTGCCGAGCACGACCGCGGTCAGGCACCGGTAGCGGCCGCGCGGCGGATGTGGATCGAAAGCCCCTACGCCGGGGCCAAGGCCTTGCTCGTGCAGGCGGTGGCCTCGGTCAACCGGTGTCGCACGGTGTGGACGGAAAACCTCGGCTTCGTCACGGTCGTCGGAGCGGAAACCGAACTGAACGTCGTCGAGCTGCTCACCACCTCTCTGCTGGTGCAGGCCAACCGGGCCATGCTCGCTGCGGGCCGCCAGGTCAGCAGCCGCGGCCAGACCCGGACGAGATCGTTTCGCCAAACGTTCCTTGTTGCATACGCCACGCGGATCGGCGAGCGACTCGACACCACGAATGCAACGGTGACGGCCGAGGCGGACAGCAGCCGGCTACTTCCCGTGCTGGCGGCCCGTAGCCGGGCGGCCGATGAGCTCACCGACCGGCTCTTTCAGTCGATGGTGCGGCGCCCGATATCCGCGCCCAACCGAGCGGGCTGGGGTGCGGGGCGCGCAGCGGCCGACCTGGCTCGGTTCGACGTGCACGCCTCGATCGCCGGATAGCGCGCGAGCGTGACCGACATCGTCTGACGCGTAGGACGGGTAGCTGCCCATGAGACAAACGGAGGTGAACACGCCGCGAGACAACTTCGTAGGCCCAGCTCAGGAGCACGAGCAGATGCAGCCAATCGTGAGAACCCAGACCTGCCTACTTCCGACCGGGCTCGATCAGTTCCGAAATCTCCTGCGGCTCAAGCACCGTCGCGTGTCGATTGAGTCAGCGGGAAGCCGTCAGCGGTCCGGGGGCCGCCGCCGTTCCCGCCGAGTTCGTCGGAACGCGTTGACGCACCCGACTGCGCGGCCGGAACGGGCCGGCGCATAAAGCTGGCCGGGCGCGGGCGGACTCGGATCGGCCACCAGAACCAGCGGCCCAGCAGCGCGGCGATCGACGGCGTCATCAGTGAGCGCACGATCAGGGTGTCGAAGAGCAGACCGAGACCGATGGTGCTGCCGGCCTGGCCGATCGAGATCAGGTCGCTGGCGACCATCGACATCATCGTGAACGCGAAGACCAGGCCCGCCGCGGTGACGACGCCGCCGGTCTCGCCCATGGAGCGGATGATGCCGGTCTTCAGTCCGGCACCGATCTCCTCCTGGAATCGCGACACCAGCAGCAGGTTGTAGTCGGAGCCGACAGCCAGCAGGATGATCAACCCGAACACCGGGGCGATCCAGTTCAGGTCCAGCCCGAAGATGTGCTGCCAGACCAGCACCGAGAGCCCGAACGCCGCGCCCAGCGACAGCAGTACCGTGCCGACGATCACCAGCGACGCAACCAGAGCCCGGGTGATGATTATCATCACGGCGAAAATCAGTGTCAGGGCCGCGATTCCGACGATCAGCAGGTCATACTGTGAGCCCGACTGGATGTCGCGGTAGATGGCTGCCGTCCCAGTCAGGTAGAACTTGGCGTCGGTCAGGGCGCTGCCCTTCACCGCTTGATGCGCGGCGGCCAGTTCGGGCTCGACGGCAGAGATGCCCGCCGGCGTTGCCGGGTCGGTGTCGTGGGTGATGATGAACCGCGCGGCCTTACCGTCGGGTGACAGGAAAAGTTTCAGACCGCGCTGAAAGTCGGCGTTGTCGAACGCCTCCGGCGGCAGATAGAAGTAGTCGCCGCTCCGGGAGGCGTCGAAGGCCTGACCCATCGCGCTCGCGGTGTCGGTCATCTTCGACATTTGCGCGACCAGACCCGAGAAGCTGCTGTGCATGGTCAGCAGGCTGCCCTGCATCGACTTCGCGACGGCGATGATCGGCGGGAACTCCTTCATCATCTGCGGCAGAATCCCGTCGATGTTGCCAACGTCCGCCAGCAGCGCCTCCATGTTGTCGCTGAACGTGTCGACACCGTCGATCGCCTCGAACACCGATCGCGTCGCCCAGCAGACCGGAATGTTGAAGCAGTGCTGTTCCCAGTACAGATAGTTGCGCACCGGCCTGGCGACGTCGTCGAAGTCCGCCAGATGATCTCTGATCTCGTCGAGCGTGACCTTCATGTCGTTCATGTCGCCGAGCATGTGGTGGGTGGTGTCGCTCATCCGGCCCAGCAGCGCACGCATCCGCTGCATCGAGTCGATCATGGCGCCGAGATCGTCGCTCATGGTGAGCATGTCACGCATCCGGTCTTTCATGAACTGCAGGTTCTCTTGGATCGGAATCGATGACGCGCTGATCTGGAACGGTATCGACGTGTGCTGGATCGGTCCGCCCAACGGCCGGGTGATGCTTTGCACCATCGCGATTCCCGGGGAGCGAAAAATATCTTTGGAAAGCCGGTCCAGCAGGATCATGTCGCCGGTGTTGCGCATGTCGTGATCGCTTTCGATCATGAGGATGTCGGGATTCATCGTGGCGGCGCTGAAATGCCTTTCGGCAGCGGCATATCCGACGTTCGAGGGCTCGCCGCCGGGGATGTAGTAGCGGTCGTTGTAGCTGACCTTCATGGTGGGCATGACGAGGATGCCGACGATGGCGATGGCCAACGAGGCCGCGAACACCGGGCCGGGCCAGCGCACGGTAGCGGTGCCGACGCGCCGCCACCCGCGGGTCTTGATCATCCGCCGGGGATCGAGCAGGCCGTACCGGCTGGCCACCGCGACCACGGCCGGCGCGGCGGTCAGTGCCCCTGCGACCACCACGAGCAGCCCCAAAGCCGATGGAATACCCAACGCTTTGAAGTACGACAGCCGCGCCAGGTGCAGGCAGAACGTGGCTCCGGCAATCGTCAGGCCCGAGCCCAGGATGACGTGGTAGGTGCCGCGAAACATCGTGTAGTAAGCGGTTTCCCGGTCTTGGCCGGCTTGGCGCGCCTCGTGGTAACGGCCGACCAGGAATATCGCGTAGTCCGTTCCCGCCGCAATGGCCAGCGACGAGAGCATCGCGACGACGAACGTCGAAAATCCCAACAGGTCGGAGTTTCCCAGAAGCGCGACGAGCCCTCGGGCCGTGCCCATCTCGAACCCGACCATGACGAGAATCAGCAGCACCGTGCGCACGGAGCGGTAGGCGATGAACAGCATGATCATGATGACCACGCCGGTGACGCCCATCATCGTGAACATGCTTTTGTCGGCGGCTTCGTTCATGTCGGTTATCAGCGGCGCCGGGCCGGTGACGTAGACCTTGAGTCCGCGCGGCGGCGCTGAATCGGCGACGATGGTGCGGACCGCTTTGACGGACGCGTTCCCCAACGTGCTGCCCTGGTCGCCGGCCAGATTGAGTTGGACGTACGCGGCTTTGCCGTCGCGGCTTTCGACACCGGCGGCCGTCAGCGGGTCGCCCCACACGTTCTGGACGTGCTGCACGTGTTCGGGGTCGGCCTGCAGCTTGTCGACCAAGCTGTCGTAATAGCGGTGGGCGTCGTCGCCGAGTTTGGTGTCGCTTTCCAGCACCACCATCGCGATGCTGTCGGAGTTCGACTCGTGGAACTTCTCACCGATGCGCCGGGCGGCGATCTCGGCTGGCGCATCTTTCGGCGACATGGTGACCGCGTGGTTTCTGGCAACCGACTCGATCGGCGGCACGAGAACGTTGACGGCGACGGTCAGCAGCAGCCATGCCAGGATGATCGGCACCGCAAACTTACGGACGAAGCGCATGAATTTCGGGCGAGCGTCGGTGTCGGCGTTCATGCGGCTTTCACCAGGCAGGAGGTTTGGGCGTGGTGCCCGGCTGAGGACTGTTCGTCTGCGACCCGATCGTTGACGGTGATGCGGCAGCCGATGCTGTCGCTGTCGCCCTGCGCGACCACGTTGGCGAGCACCGCGGGGACCGTCGTGGTGATGGTGTAGGTCCAGGGCAGGCTGGTGAAGCCGGCCTGTTCCGGCTGGGCGTTCTCGTCGAGGTAGCTCACGCTTCCGGTGGTGCCGGCATTCCCGTAGACCTCGTATGTCACCCGTTTGATGTGGGAAGGTGCCAGCGGCTCGGCGCTGCTGCCGGTCGCGGAGAAGATCTCCTCAGCGCCGAAGGCGCCGCGCAGCCGAGCGACGGCGATACCGCCGAGCACGACCGCCACCACCACGACCAACGGCACCCACACTCGCTTGAGCAGGTTCATCGTGCATGTCCTTTCGCGGGTTCGTGCGTGGACGAGCGGCGGCGGCGTTCGCCGGTATCACCAGAACATACCATAGGGGGTATGGTATAACGGAAGTCGTGACTGGCAAATCCCGGGGCGCCGCCGCGCCACACCAGGGCCCCCGCGACGCGGATGTCGAGGCGACCCTGCTGCGCTTGCGCCGAGCACACGGTCAGCTCGGCGGCGTCATCGCGATGATCGAGCAGGGACGCAACTGCGGGGACGTCGTCACTCAGCTCGCAGCGGTGTCACGGGCGCTCGACCGCGCCGGATTCACGATCATCGCCTCAGCCCTGCGGAATCGGCTGGACCGATCCGGAGGGTCCGCCGGCGAGCCGCTCCCGACCATCGGCGAGCTGGAAAAGCTGTTTCTGAGCCTGGCCTAACGGTGCGGTCTCTCCACGAGGAAGGCAAGCGGTCAATGACGAATGCGGTTACGGCACAACCGGAGTCCAATGCGCCGAAGGCCAAGGCAATCGACGTGACGATGTGGTTTGACCCGGTGTGCCCGTTCTCCTGGAACACCGCACAGTGGCTGAACGCGGCGGCCGGCGAACTGCGCTTCGACGTCGACTGGAGACTGATGAATTTGGCGGTCCTCAACCAGGGCAGGGAATTGCCGCCCGCGCAGCAGGCGCGGATGCACGACTCTCGCCACATCGGACGGCTGATGGCCGGCATTCACCGGGAACACGGTTCGGCGGGTTTGGGTGCGGCGTACTTCGCGTTCGGCAAGCGGTACTTCGACCGCGGCGCCGGCGTCGATGACCAGCTCGTCGAGCATGTGCTGGCCGCGGTCGCGGCGCCCGGCACGTGGTTCGCCGCGCTCGGCGACGCCGCACTGGACGAACTCGTGCGGAGCTCGCATCAAGCAGGACAGGACGCCCTCGGCGAGACGGGCGGCAGCCCCATTGTGCGGATCGCCGGTAACACCTTCTTCGGGCCGGTCCTGACCGCGGTGCCCGGCGTCGACGTGACGGCGGCGATGTTCCATGCGATCGCCACCCTGGGCGGGATCGCGCAGTTCGTCCAGCTGCAACGGCCGCGCGTGGCGCGCTGATCACGCCGGGGTGACGAGGACACCCACGTGTCACCCTGTGCGACGTCGCGGCTGCGGACAGAACTGCTCACCCGCGCGTCGCGCGCACCCACTGAATCGTGTTGATGTTCCTGGTCCGCACGCCCACGAAGCCGTGCGCCTCCGCGGTGTCACCGAGCTCGTCTTCGCCGAACAGCCGCGCCCCCATCTTCGGGAACATCCGCCACAGCGGGGAACGCACGGCGGTCGGCACCATCAGGATCAGCCGTCCGCCCGGTCGCAGCACCCGGGCCATCTCCGCCACCGCCGCCGACGGGTCCGGAATCAGTTGCAGCACGGCGATCGAGACCACCGCGTCGACCGTCGCGTCCCGCAGCGGAAGCTGTTGCGCGTTCGCCCGCAAGAAAGCGACCTGCGGCCCGGATTGCGCGCGGACCGCGCGCGCCAGCATCGGCTCGGAGACGTCCACACCCAGGGCCAGCCCATCGGGCCCGACGGCGCGCGCCAGCAACGCGGTGACGCTGCCGGGACCGCAGCCTACGTCCAGGGCGATCCCACCCGCCGGGATGTTCAGCCACTCAATGGGCGGCCGCAACAGCCGTGACACCCTACGCGAGAACGCCTGGGCGCCGTCGTAGAGCATCGCGCCGACCGTCGAGGCCCACACCGCCTGGATCGCGCCGGCGTTCGTCGGTACGCGGGCGTCGCCGCCCGGTGGCAGCAGGTCGAGATAGCCGTTGCGCACGTCGGGTTCTGCCGGCGGCTCGGCGAACAGGTCCAGCGCTCTGCGCAACGCCGGGGACAACGCGGCCGTGTCTGCCATGCGGGTTCCTTCCGCCCGAAGATCGCGAGCCCCGAGTCTACCGGTGTGGCCGCGGCACGTCAGCCGCAGCCGAAACCCTTGGTGCGCATCAGGAAGTCCGCCAGGTAGCCGTCGTGGGGCATGTCGGGCGCGGTGTGGTGGGTCGGGCAGCGGCCGCGGTAGACGTTGGCGACGGTCGGCTCGGCCAGCAGGTCGTCGATCAGGTCTTCGTCGCCGGTGATCGCGCTGACCACCAGCGAATGCCGCAGCGGGCCGGTCCCGTCGCCGCGCGACCACGGCGACACCCACACGCACGGAAACGGCAACTCGACGTTGAGCGTGGCGGTGTCCGGCCCGGCCAACAGGTGCACGGCGGGACGCAGTGCCGCGGAGCCGTCCCCCAGGTCGGCGACCACCCGGTCGACGCCCAGTACCGCTGTGGCGCCGACGGCCTTCGCCGCGAGATATGCCGCCAACTCCCTGGCCTTCGCGACGGGTTGGGTGGGCAGGAGCGCGCGCTCGTCCTCGATCGGCAGCGCGGGGATGCTTGCCAGCCGTTCGGCGAGGGCGTTGGCGAGCGGCGCCGGATCACCCTCGTAGAGCACCGCGCTGGCGTTGACGCATGCCGTACCGCCCAACCCGGCGACCGAGTCGACGATCACGTCGAGGTATGCGCGCCAATCCTGGTCGGCGGTCACCAGGATCTTGCTACGACCGGGGCCGTTGACGAAAACCTCTGGCCGGCGCGCGTATTTGTCGACGACGTCCGGGCCGCCGTACACCATGGCCAGGTCGGCCGACCGGGTGATCTCGTCGGCCCCGGCATGGTCGGTCGGCAGGTACGCCACGTCCTCGGCGCGAAAACCGTTGTTGCGCAGGGCCTGTACCAGCCGGTGCGCGGTGAACGGCTCGCGGCGTGAGGGGCGCACGGCGACCCGGTAGCCCAGCGCGAGCGCCTGCGGCCACACCGTGTGCACACCCGGGCCGTTACCCGAGGCCAGCACGCCGAACACGTCGCCGCGCCGTACCCACACCGCTGGCGCGCCGCCGTCGGGACCCGCGCGTCGGTTCAGCGCCGCGCCCAGGGGCCGGGCTGCTGCCACCGCGTCGAACGCAGCGGCGACGGCGTCGGCCACACAGCGCGCCCCCGCGCGGGTCACTGCGACGGGCACACCCGAAACCCGGCTCGCCGCAACGACATAGCTCTCGAAATCCAGGCCTGCGATGACTGCGGAGGTGAACATGCCGGCGGCGCGGGCCAGCGCGGCTGCTCGCGCGACGGTGGGTAACGGCCGCACCGCGCGCGCAGCGCTGATGGTGCGTCCGACGTACAGCGGCGGTGCGACGCTGAGCTCGGCGAGCGGCACACCCGCGGTGCTGGTGAGGATTTCTCGAAGGCGTGTCCGGTATGCGCCGCCGGGACCGAGCACGTCCAGGTCAACCGGTGCCGCGGTGTCCGTCACGCTCAGTAGACTCCCTCGACGACGGCCTCGCCGTCGAACACCGGTACCGGCCGCACCGCGCCGAGCGAATCGCCGACGTGTCCCGCGGGGCAGGGCATCCGGATCGCGCTGTCTCGTTCCAGGTTGTTCGGCACGAACATGCCCTTGCTGACGTGGTTCATCACCACCTGGCCGCGTTGCCCGTAGGGCACCGGCGCGCCGGTGTCGGGGTCGACCACCCAGAACACCACGTACGGTGTGCGCGCGTCGAAGACGAACGAGCCGCCGTCGTCGATGCGGGTGATGGCTTGGGAGAGAATCATGGTGCTGCCGTAGGCCATGGTGATCGTCGTCTTTGGGAAGATGCCGCGGAGCAGGTCGAGGGTGTCGACGTCGACGTGCGCGCCGCTGAGCAGCGCGTAGCGGATCGTGCGGTTGACCGCGTCGACCACGGCGTCGTCGCGGGCCATGGCGGCCAGCAGCGGGGGAGTGGTGTGCAGGTTGGCCACATCCTGGGTGCGCAGCACGAACATCGCCTGCGCCACGACGTGGTTGACGTAGGCCGACACGTCGGCGTCGCGGGCGGCGATCTTCTTCACCCAGCGGGGATCCAGGTCGACGGGGTAGAACAGCGAGCCGAGCCGGTGGGCGACCAGCCGCGAGAAGTAGCCCACGCCGTGCGGCCCGCTGGGCATCAGGCACAGCAGGCCGCGGCCCACCAGGAAGCCGCCGTCGGCGAAATCCTCGGTTTGCCAGCGCACCACCTGCTCGACCCAATCCGGCATCTGCGCCGTCCTTTTCGGGGCTCCGGTGCTGCCGCCGGATTCGAAGATCTGCGGCAGCGGCGGCGGCGAGCCGTAGCCGCGGGGAATCAGATCCTCGACCGCGACAGTGCGCAATTCGTTGACGAGGTTGGGAAACAGGCGAAGATCGCTGAACGTGGTGACGTCGGAGAGCGGGTCGAAGTCGAGTGTGGCGGCTGTGCGTAACCAGAACGGGGATCCGGTTTCCGGGCCGAAGTGCCAGGCGATCGCGGCGCGTAGGTAGGCGTGCGGGTCCGGCGGCGGCGCCGACCGCGGCACGTCCAGCAGCGACAGGTCGGCGTCGGTCATGTCGGCGTCGGTCATGTCTGCGATCCTGTCGCGCCCGCACCCGCCGGGCAATCCTGCGACGCCGAATCCGCAATCCGGGTCGGCCTTTTCAATCGCCGTTCACGCGGCGTAGCGGCTCTGTTCTTCGCGACGACATCTGCAGCCCGGCGACGCGTGCGACGGGATGCGAATCAGCTCTGTGTCGGTTCAGTCGCCGACCGGCCTTCCGGGCTGGGTGGCGCGGATGATCGCGCCGTGCATGCCGTCGGCGACGTCGTGGGTGAAAGCCACGGAGGCATCGACGAACCGATGACGACAGCTCGTGGGGTCTGCTCCGGGCAGCGGGCGGCGCCCATCGCTCGGGTCGGCTTCCGTAGGGTCACCCACTATGGTGCTGCGTTCGCTTCTGTTATTCGTGGTGGCCGCGGTCGCAGAGATCGGTGGCGCCTGGCTGGTGTGGCAGGGGGTGCGCGAGCACCGCGGGGTTGCCTGGGTCGGCGCCGGGGTGATCGCACTGGGGTTGTACGGGTTTGTCGCCACATTGCAACCCGACGCGCATTTCGGCCGGATCCTGGCCGCCTACGGCGGCGTGTTCGTGGCCGGCTCGCTGGCCTGGGGCGTGGCCTTCGACGGATTTAGGCCTGACCGGTGGGATGTCATCGGCGCATTGGTCTGCCTGGCCGGGGTAACGGTCATCATGTATGCGCCGCGCGGCTAGGGCGTGTCTCCCATATTTTTGGGTGTTGACCAGCCAGGATTGGCTGGTGACGCGGATTGGTGTGATTTCT
>NZ_JAVKSH010000111.1:0-11832 GCF_039583805.1 Mycobacterium sp.
CGCAAGCCCCCCACGCGCTCACCATGCGTGAGGCACCAGCCATCTACTTCGCGCTCACTTTTACGTGAGGCACCTCGACCTGATCCCCTCGGCCCGGGCCGCTCCGGTGTTTTACTCACGTCCCACCTGTCACGCCCGGCCGCGATGTCGGGAGCCAAGCACACCGAAATGTTGTGAAACGGTTGGCACCCGCACACAAACCTGTTAACTTCGTGCGGTGTAGTTTTCGGGCCGTTTCATCCTGGAGCGGCACGCGACGGTGATGCGAGGACGACGTGTCGGCTTCCTGGGCCGACGATGTCTACCCGCACCAAAGAGCGCCGATGCTGTACGTGGCATGGGCTACTTGAGACGCGGCGACCGCCGCGCTGTCCACACCTGTGGATAACCATGTGGACAGTTCGTCGTCGCCTACGAAGCTGCTACGTCGGTTCGGGCTCAGGGGGATCGTTCATTGACCGATGATCCCGGTTCGAGCTTCACCGCCGTGTGGAACGCCGTCGTATCCGAGCTCAACGGCGTGTCCGCGGAGGATGGCTCCGCGACCAACGGCGACCCGTTGGGCAGCGGACTGACGCCACAACAACGAGCCTGGTTGAACCTCGTACAGCCGCTGACCATCGTCGAGGGCTTCGCGCTGTTGTTAGTGCCCAGCAGCTTCGTCCAGAACGAGATTGAGCGTCACCTTCGCACCCAGATCACCGATGCACTCACCCGCCGGCTCGGTCATCCGATCGAACTCGGGGTACGCATCGCGCCACCGTCCGCCGACGACCCCGACGATGCTGGGCCGCCGCCGGTTGAGGATTCCGACACCGACACCGATGCCGACGAAGTCGACGACGACAGCGAAGCCCTCGCAAGCGCCAGGGAGAGCTGGCCGGCGTACTTCACCCAGCAACCGCCCGACGACGATCCCATCCGAAGCGGCAGCACCAGCCTGAACCAGCGGTACACGTTCGACACCTTCGTCATCGGGGCCTCGAACAGGTTCGCGCACGCCGCCAGCCTGGCCATCGCCGAGGCGCCCGCACGGGCGTACAACCCGCTGTTCATCTGGGGCGAGTCGGGGCTGGGCAAGACGCATCTACTGCACGCCGCCGGCAACTACGCCCAGCGCCTGTTCCCTGGCATGCGCGTGAAGTACGTCTCAACCGAAGAGTTCACCAACGACTTCATCAACTCGTTGCGTGACGACCGCAAAGTGGCGTTCAAACGCAGCTACCGCGACGTCGACGTGTTGCTTGTCGACGACATTCAGTTCATCGAGGGCAAAGAGGGCATCCAGGAGGAGTTCTTCCACACGTTCAACACTCTGCACAACGCGAACAAGCAGATCGTGATCTCCTCCGACCGTCCGCCCAAGCAGCTGGCCACCCTCGAGGACCGGCTGCGGACCCGGTTCGAATGGGGGCTGATCACCGACGTCCAGCCTCCCGAACTGGAGACCCGCATCGCCATCCTGCGCAAGAAAGCCCAGATGGACCGGCTCGCCGTTCCCGACGACGTGCTCGAGCTCATCGCCAGCAGCATCGAACGCAACATCCGTGAGCTGGAAGGCGCGCTCATCCGGGTGACCGCTTTCGCCTCGCTGAACAAAACACCCATCGAAAAGGCGTTGGCCGAAATCGTCCTGCGTGACCTGATCGCCGACGCGGGAGCCATGCAGATCAGCGCCGCCACCATCATGGCGGCCACCGCCGAGTACTTCGAAACGACCGTGGAGGAACTTCGCGGACCGGGTAAAACCCGCGCCTTGGCCCAGTCACGGCAAATCGCCATGTATTTGTGCCGCGAACTCACCGACCTGTCGCTACCCAAGATCGGCCAGGCCTTCGGTCGTGACCACACCACCGTCATCTACGCCGACCGCAAAATCCGCAGCGAGATGGCCGAGCGTCGTGAGGTTTTCGATCACGTCAAGGAACTGACCACCCGCATCCGTCAGCGCTCCAAGCGCTGACGTCGCGAGCCCGGATGACAGATCAGCTCTCCGCCCGGATCCGCCACGAGATGTTCATCAACTGTGCACAACCTGTCGACACCGGCGGCCGGGAAACGCGCAATCGTGCACACCCGTGCGCGATCCCCACCCGCTGCACAGGCCCGCGGACCCGCGACCGCTGCTCTGCACAGGGCATTCCACCCCCTACCAGGCCCAACACGTGTTATCCCCATCATTAACAGGCTCTATTACTGCTATTGATCTGTCTCTGTGATGTCTTCTTCTCAAAGAGCAGCTGGGGACCGCCCGCTCTACGTGACCGGGTGCGACCCGTGTCACTACGGTTGTTTAACCTTCACAGTGGCACCAAAGGCTCTACGGTGGGAGTTCCGCCGCCGTTTACGGTCGCCGTATCCGGGCCGGTGATGCCAGGTGTCGCTCACCGGTGGTGGCCGGGCGACGAACCGTGCTGTTCGAGGTGATGAAGGGACGCTATGGAAGTGGCGACGAGCAGCGCGGGGCTGACCGACTTGACGTTTCGCCTGGGGCGCGACGACTTCGCCGATGCGGTGTCCTGGGTGGCGAAGTACCTACCGACCAGGCCCACCATGCCGGTGCTTGCCGGGGTGTTGTTGACGGGCTCCGAATCCGGGCTGACGATTTGTGGTTTTGACTACGAAGTGTCCGCCGAGGCGCGGTTGGCTGCCGAAATCGCTTCGCCGGGGCAGGTTCTGGTGTCCGGCCGGTTGTTGTCCGACATCACCCGCGCGTTACCGGATCAGCCCGTCGACGTGCGCGTGGATGGCAGCAGGGTGTCGCTGAGGTGCGGCAGCGCAAGATTCTCCCTGCCGACCATGGGCGTCGAGGACTATCCCACTTTGCCGGTCTTACCCGAGGACACCGGAACGTTGCCGGCCGAGCTGTTCGCCGAGGCGATCGGTCAGGTGGCGGTCGCGGCCGGCCGTGACGACACGTTGCCGATGTTGACCGGTATCCGGCTTGAAATCACAGGTGACACGGTGGTGTTGGCTGCGACGGACAGGTTCCGGTTGGCGGTTCGGGAGCTGACCTGGTCGGCGGCGTCCGCGGATGCGGCGGCGGCGGTGTTGGTGCCGGCGAAGACACTCGCCGAGGTCGCGAAAACCGGGAGCGACGGCACCGAGGTGCGACTGTCTCTGGGTGCCGGGTCGTCGGCGGGTACAGAGGGGTTGCTCGGGATCAGCGGCGGCGCGCGACGCAGCACGACACGGCTGTTGGATGCCGAATTCCCGAAGTTCCGTCAGTTGTTGCCCAGCGAGCACACGGCGGTGGCCACCATGGGCGTGGCCGAGTTGACCGAGGCGATCCGGCGGGTTGCGTTGGTGGCCGACCGGGGTGCGCAGGTGCGGATGGAATTTTCCGGGGACGTGTTGCGGCTCTCGGCCGGTGCCGACGATGTCGGTCGCGCCGAGGAGGATCTGCCGGTGCAGTTCGCGGGTGAGCCGCTCACCATCGCGTTCAACCCGACCTATCTGACCGACGGACTGGGATCGCTGCACGCCGAACGCGTCTTGTTCGGTTTCACCACCCCCAGCAGGCCGGCGGTGTTGCGTCCCGCGGCCGACGACGACACCCAGCGTGTCGACGACGGCCCGTTCCCGGCGGTGCCCGGCGACTACGTGTACCTGTTGATGCCGGTCCGCCTCCCCGGTTAGGGTTCGCGTGTACGTCCGTCATCTGGGCCTGCGGAATTTTCGGTCCTGGGCACATGCCGACCTCGACCTGACGCCGGGCCGGACGGTCTTCGTCGCTCCCAACGGCTACGGCAAGACGAATCTCCTTGAGGCTCTGTGGTATTCGTCGACGTTGAGTTCGCATCGGGTCGCCACGGACGCGCCGCTACTGCAGGTGGGCGCGTCGAGCGCGGTGGTATCGACGATCGTGGTCAGCGACGGCCGGGAGTGCGCCGTCGACCTGGAGATTCGTGCCGGTCAGGCCAATCGGGCCCGGCTCAACCGGGCCCCGGTGCACAGTCCGCGCGAAGTCGCCGGTGTCTTACAGGCGGTGCTGTTCGCCCCGGAGGACTTGGCGCTGGTCCGGGGTGACCCTGCACACCGCCGGCGCTATCTCGATGACTTGGCGACCCTGCGCCGGCCGCGGATCGCCGGCGTGCGCGCCGACTACGAGAAAGTGCTGCGCCAGCGGACCGCACTGCTCAAGACGGCGTCGGGCGCGCGCCATCGCGGTGAGCGCGCGGTGCTCGACACCCTTGACGTCTGGGACGGCCACCTGGCCAGGCACGGCGCGGAGCTGATGGCGGCCCGGACAGCTTTGGTCAACGAGGTCGGGCCGCAGGTCCAGAAGGCCTATCAGGTGCTGGCACCGGGATCCCGCTCGGCGTCGATGAGCTACCGGGCCGGCATCGACCCGGTGCCCGGCGCGGATCACGACGTGGAAGCCCTGCGCGCCGCGCTGGTCGCCGAGCTGCTGCGGCGCCGAAGTGCCGAATTGGACCGCGGGGTCTGCCTGGTCGGCCCGCATCGCGACGATCTCGAGCTGCGGCTCGGCGAACAACCAGCCAAAGGCTTCGCCAGTCACGGCGAGTCGTGGTCGATGGCGTTGGCGCTGCGGCTCGGGGCATACGAACTGCTGCGCGCCGACGGCGGCGAGCCGGTGCTGTTGCTCGACGACGTGTTCGCCGAACTCGACGCCGCGCGCCGGCGGGCACTTGCCGCTGCGGCGGCATCCGCGGAGCAGGTTCTGGTGACGGCGGCGGTCGCCGAGGACGTTCCCGCGGATTGGGACGCCAGGTGGGTGGGCATCGCCGTACGTGACGACGACGGCGGTCGTGTCTCCGCGGTGGCCATATGACCGGCGGTGGCCGGCCGCCCGTCGACCCCCCCGAGCACCTGCGCGGGCTGACCGGGATGGACCTGGTGCGGCGCACCCTCGAAGAAGCCCGCGGCGCCGCACGCAGCCAGGGCAAAGACGTCGGGCGGGGGCGGCGGCTGCCCGCAGCGCGGCGGGTGGCGGGCGCGACGGGCCGGCGCCGTTGGTCGGGGCCCGGACCCGACAGCCGCGATCCGCAACCGTTGGGCCGCGCCGCGCGCGACGTGGCCAAGAGGCACGGCTGGTCGGCACGAGTCGCCGAGGGGGCGGTGTTCGGGCAGTGGCCCGCCCTTGTCGGGCACCAGATCGCCGAGCACGCCGTCCCGACCGCGCTGCGCGACGGCACGTTGAGCGTGTCCGCCGAGTCGACGGCCTGGGCGACGCAGTTGCGCCTGATGCAGCGCCAGTTGCTGGCGAAGATCGCCGCGGAGGTCGGCGACGGTGTCGTTGCCGCGCTGAAGATCACCGGACCGGTTGCGCCGTCGTGGCGCAAGGGGCCGCGGCACATCGCCGGCCGCGGGCCGCGTGACACCTACGGGTGACCGCCCCGAGCGTGAAGCCAGGTTCACGCTAAGCGTGCGACCGTGAACCTGGCTTCACGCTCGGGGAGGCTACGTGACACCTACGGGTGACCGCCGCAGCCGTCGTCTCAGGGCGGCCAGATCGGAACCGTTTCGTCCGGCAAGCGTCATCACGCCGACTGCCGCGAGAAATTCCGCGCACGACGCGCAGAGCTGTGCAGAAACACCCTCAGAGAACAAGGGCGGGGCGGCTTTACCGGTAGACTGACGGAGACCTCGCGCCGGTGACTGGACCGGGTGCACCCAACCCCGAGGAGACCGTTCCGATCGTGGCTGCCCAAAAGAAGGCCCGCAACTCCTACGACGCCGGGGACATTCAGGTACTCGAAGGGTTGGAAGCGGTCCGCAAACGTCCCGGCATGTACATCGGGTCGACCGGCGAGAGGGGTCTGCACCACCTGATCTGGGAGGTCGTCGACAACGCGGTGGACGAGGCGATGGCCGGCTTCGCGAACAAAGTCGACGTGACGATCCTGCAGGACGGCGGCGTCGAAGTCACCGACAACGGCCGGGGCATCCCCGTCGCCATGCACGCAACGGGCATTCCCGCCGTCGACGTGGTGATGACACAGCTGCACGCCGGTGGCAAGTTCGGCGGGGACGATGGCGCCTACGCGGTGTCCGGCGGGTTGCACGGGGTGGGCGTCTCGGTGGTCAACGCCTTGTCCACCCGGCTGGAGGTGGAAATTTCCGTTGACGGTTACGAATGGTCGCAGCACTACGACCGTTCGGTGCCGGGCACCCTCAAGCAGGGCGAGAAGACCAAGAAGACCGGCACCACGGTGCGGTTCTGGGCGGACCCGGACATCTTCGAGACCACCGAGTACGACTTCGAGACGGTGGCCCGGCGGTTGCAGGAAATGGCTTTCCTCAACAAGGGGTTGACCATCGAACTGGTCGACCAGCGGGTCGCTGCCGAGGAGGTGGTCGACGAGGTCGTCAGCGACACGGCCGCCGCGCCGAAGTCGGCACGCGATCAGGCCGAGGAACGGACCACGCAGAAGGTCAAACACCGGGTCTTCCACTACCCCGGCGGCCTGGTCGACTTCGTCAAGCACATCAACCGCACGAAGAACCCCATCCACGCCAGCATCGTCGACTTCTCCGGCAAGGGGCCCGGGCATGAGGTGGAGATTGCGATGCAGTGGAACGCCGGCTACTCCGAGTCGGTGCACACCTTCGCCAACACCATCAACACCCACGAGGGCGGCACCCACGAGGAAGGCTTTCGCGCGGCGCTGACGTCGGTGGTCAACAAGTACGCCAAGGACCGCAAGCTGCTCAAGGACAAGGACCCCAACCTGACCGGCGACGACATCCGCGAGGGTCTGGCGGCGGTCATCTCGGTGAAAGTCGGCGAACCGCAGTTCGAGGGCCAGACCAAAACCAAGCTGGGCAACACCGAGGTGAAGTCGTTCGTGCAGAAGGTGTGCAACGAGCAGCTCACCCACTGGTTCGAGTCCAACCCGACCGACGCCAAGACCGTCGTCAACAAGGCGGTGTCCTCGTCGCAGGCCCGCATCGCCGCGCGCAAAGCGCGAGAGTTGGTGCGCCGCAAGAGCGCGACGGATCTGGGCGGGCTGCCCGGCAAGCTGGCCGACTGCCGCTCCACCGATCCGCGCAGCTCGGAACTGTATGTGGTGGAAGGTGATTCGGCCGGTGGCTCAGCCAAGAGCGGTCGCGACTCGATGTTCCAGGCGATCCTGCCGTTGCGCGGCAAGATCATCAACGTCGAAAAGGCCCGCATCGACCGGGTGCTGAAGAACACCGAGGTGCAGGCGATCATCACCGCGCTGGGCACCGGGATTCACGACGAGTTCGACATCGCCAAGCTGCGCTACCACAAGATCGTGCTGATGGCCGACGCCGACGTCGACGGCCAGCACATCTCGACACTGCTGCTGACACTGCTGTTCCGTTTCATGCGCCCGCTGATCGAGAACGGGCACGTGTTCCTCGCGCAGCCGCCGTTGTACAAGTTGAAGTGGCAGCGCAGCGAACCGGAGTTCGCCTACTCCGACCGGGAGCGCGACGGCCTGCTGGAGGCCGGCCTGGCGGCGGGCAAGAAGATCAACAAGGACGACGGCATCCAGCGGTACAAAGGCCTCGGCGAGATGGACGCCAAGGAGCTGTGGGAAACCACGATGGATCCCTCCGTGCGGGTGCTGCGCCAGGTCACCCTCGACGACGCCGCCGCCGCCGACGAGTTGTTCTCCATCCTGATGGGCGAGGACGTCGACGCCCGCCGCAGCTTCATCACACGCAACGCGAAAGATGTTCGCTTCCTTGATGTCTAATCATCCCCACCCCATCGCGAACGAGGAATAGATGACAGACACCACGCTGCCGCCGGGCGGCGACGCCACCGATCGCATCGAGCCCGTCGACATCCAGCAGGAGATGCAGCGCAGCTACATCGACTACGCGATGAGCGTGATCGTCGGCCGCGCGCTGCCGGAGGTCCGTGACGGCCTCAAACCGGTGCACCGCCGGGTGCTCTACGCGATGTTCGACTCCGGGTTCCGCCCCGACCGCAGCCACGCCAAATCCGCCCGCTCGGTTGCCGAGACGATGGGCAACTACCACCCGCACGGCGACGCGTCGATCTACGACACGTTGGTGCGGATGGCCCAACCCTGGTCGCTGCGCTACCCGCTGGTCGACGGTCAGGGCAACTTCGGCTCACCGGGCAACGACCCGCCGGCCGCGATGCGCTACTGCGTCACCGGCGACGTGCGTATTGCCCTGCCGGACGGGCAGTCGGTGCGCATCGCCGACATCGTGCCCGGCGCAATCCCGCACAGCGACAACGTCATCGACCTCAAAGTGCTTGGCCGGCACGGCGATCCTGTCGTCGCCGACCGGTTGTTCCACTCCGGCGCGCATCCGGTCTACACCGTGCGCACCGCGCAGCGTTTGCAGGTCACCGGCACGGCCAACCATCCGCTGCTGTGCGTCGTCGACATCGGTGGTATCCCGACCCTGCTGTGGAAGCTGATCGAGGAGATCACTCCCGGCGACCATCTGGTGCGCGTTGACTGTGCAGGTTCTGGCCGCGAATCGGGCGGCGTTGCGCCCACAAGCTGCACAGTCGACGGTGCGCCGGGGCTGGCAGCCTTCCTGGCGGCGCATCCAGGCGACCCGGACGCCGCTGACATCGCCACCGAACTGACCGACGGCCGTTTCTGCTACGCCCGGGTCACGTCCGTGACCGCCGCCGGGGTCCAGCCCGTCTACAGCCTCCGCGTCGACACAGCCGACCACGCGTTTGTCACCAACGGGTTCGTCAGCCACAACACCGAAGCGCGTCTCACCCCGCTGGCCATGGAGATGTTGCGTGAAATCGACGAGGAAACAGTCGATTTCACACCGAACTACGACGGCCGCGTGCAGGAGCCGACGGTGCTGCCGAGCCGGTTCCCCAACCTGCTGGCTAATGGGTCCGGCGGCATCGCGGTCGGGATGGCCACCAACATCCCGCCGCACAACCTGCGCGAGCTCGCCGACGCGGTGTTCTGGTGCCTGGACAACTTCGACGCCGACGAAGCGGCGACGCTGGCCGCGGTCACGCAGCGGGTCAAAGGCCCCGACTTCCCCACCGCCGGGCTGATCGTCGGCTCGCAGGGCATCACCGACGCCTACAGCACCGGACGCGGTTCGATCCGGATGCGCGGCGTCGTCGAAGTCGAGGAGGACGCGCGGGGCCGCTCGTCGCTGGTCATCACCGAGCTGCCGTACCAGGTCAACCACGACAACTTCATCACCTCGATCGCCGAGCAGGTCCGCGACGGCAAGCTCGCCGGCATCGCCAACATCGAGGACCAGAGCAGCGACCGGGTGGGACTGCGGATCGTCGTCGACCTCAAACGCGACGCCGTCGCCAGGGTCGTGCTGAACAATCTCTACAAGCACACCCAGCTGCAGACCAGCTTCGGCGCCAACATGCTGGCCATCGTCGACGGAGTGCCGCGCACGCTGCGGCTGGACCAGATGATCCGGCACTACGTCGACCACCAACTCGACGTCATCGTGCGCCGCACCACCTACCGGCTGCGCAAGGCCAACGAACGCGCCCACATCCTGCGCGGGCTGGTCAAGGCGCTCGACGCCCTCGACGAGGTGATCGCGTTGATCCGGGCGTCGGAAACCGTCGACGTCGCCAGAGCGGGCCTGATCGAGCTGCTCGACATCGACGACATCCAGGCGCAGGCGATCCTCGACATGCAGCTGCGGCGGCTGGCCGCCCTCGAACGCCGGCGCATCGTCGAGGACCTGGCCAAGATCGAGGCCGAGATCGCCGACCTGGAAGACATTCTGGCGAAGCCGGAGCGGCAGCGCGGCATCGTGTGCGACGAGCTCGCCGAGATCGTCGAGCGGCACGGCGACGACCGCCGCAGCCGGATCGTGGCCGCCGACGGAGAGGTCAGCGACGAGGACCTGATCGCCCGGGAGGACGTCGTCGTCACCATCACCGAGACCGGTTACGCCAAGCGCACCAAGACCGACCTGTACCGCAGCCAGAAACGCGGCGGCAAGGGCGTGCAGGGCGCCGGCCTCAAGCAGGACGACATCGTCGCGCACTTCTTCGTGTGTTCCACCCACGACTGGATCCTGTTCTTCACCACCGCCGGCCGGGTGTACCGGGCCAAGGCCTACGAGCTGCCGGAGGCGTCGCGGACCGCACGCGGCCAGCACGTGGCCAACCTGCTGGCGTTCCAGCCCGAGGAGCGCATCGCGCAGGTCATCCAGATCCGCGGCTACGAAGACGCCCCCTACCTGGTGCTGGCCACCCGCAACGGCCTGGTGAAAAAGACCAGGCTGACCGACTTCGACTCGAACCGCTCGGGCGGGATCGTCGCGATCAACCTGCGCGGCGGCGACGAGCTGGTCGGTGCGGTGCTGTGCTCGGCCGACGACGACCTGCTGCTGGTGTCGGCCAACGGCCAGTCCATCCGGTTCTCGGCCACCGACGAGGCGCTGCGGCCGATGGGCCGCGCGACCTCCGGGGTGCAGGGCATGCGGTTCAACGCCGACGATTATCTGTTGTCGCTCAACGTCGTTCGTGAAGGCACCTACCTGTTGGTCGGGACGGCCGGCGGATATGCCAAACGCACCGCGATCGAGGAGTACACGGCGCAGGGCCGCGGCGGCAAGGGCATCTTGACCATCCAGTACGACCCCCGCCGCGGCAAGCTGGTCGGGGCGTTGATCGTCGACGACGACAGCGAGGTGTACGCCATCACCTCCGGGGGCGGGGTGATCCGCACCGCGGCGCGCCAGGTCCGCAGGGCCGGGCGGCAGACCAAAGGCGTGCGGCTGATGAACCTCGGCGACGGCGACACGCTGATAGCGATCGCACGCAATGCCGAGGCGGCGGAAGCCGACGACGAGTCGGGCACCTAGACTCGGCTGGTCGATGTGGTGTCAGCCGGGCAACAACGCCGCGGCGGCCGGGACGAGGTGAGGAGCCGGCGGTGAGCGCACCAGACGAGCAGGGCCGCCCCGACCCGGGCGACGGCGCGAACCCGAACGGATCGACCGAGGGCGCGCGCCGGCCGGCGCCGGCCACGGGACGGGTGTCCGACGCCGGCGACGTGCCGCCGTGGCAGCGCGGTGCGCGACCGCCCGCCGCGCAGCGCCACGCACCGGAGCACGATCCGCGGTCGCCGGGCCGTGCGCCCGTCGCCGACACCCGGTCGAGCGGCTTCGCGCCGGGCACCGCCGCGCCGAGCGCGCCGCCGGCGCAGACCACGCCGTCGCCGCACGACGCCGGTCTGGCGCGCACCGACGGCCGGCCCAGCGATGCCTACGCGAGCGAGCTGCCCGATCTGTCCGCGGCGGCGCCGCGGCCCGTGCCGCGCACGCCCGTGCCCGATCGTGCCCCGGAGACGCCGACCGGGCGGCCGCCGGTCCGCAGCCAGGTGACGGTGCGCAGGCGCGGGCCGGTGCGGGCCAGCATGCAGGTTCGGCACATCGATCCGTGGAGCACCCTGAAAGTCTCGCTGCTGCTCTCGGTCGCGCTGTTCTTCGTGTGGATGATCGCGGTGGCGTTGCTGTATCTGGTGCTCGGCGGAATGGGCGTGTGGAGCAAGCTGAACAGCAATGTCGGCGATCTGCTGAACAACACCAGCGGCAGCACCGAGCTGGTCTCCAGCGGCACCATTTTCGGGGGTGCGGTGCTCATCGGCCTGGTGAACATCGTGTTGCTGACGGCGATGGCCACCCTCGGCGCGTTCGTCTACAACCTGACCACGGACGTGATCGGCGGCATCGAGGTGACGCTGGCCGACCGGGATTAGTTTTGGGGAGCGGGCGCCGGTTGCGGTACTCTCGTCGGTCGTCCGTGTGCGCGCGGGCCTATAGCTCAGGCGGTTAGAGCGCTTCGCTGATAACGAAGAGGTCGGAGGTTCGAGTCCTCCTAGGCCCACAACCATGTGT
>NZ_JAVKSH010000112.1:0-11626 GCF_039583805.1 Mycobacterium sp.
TGGGTGCGCTGCTGGCCGAGGTGGGCACCATGCTGCATCCCGCGGACCTGATGCCGTTCTGACGACGGCCGACGACGACAACTACCCGCACTGGCCAGGAGACCCATGACTGCGACGATGCGCGACGAGAGCGTGACATATACGCCCCGATCAGGTGAGTCTTGGCGGGATCCTTGGCCGATGTATGCCGCGTTGCGCGAGCGCGACCCAGTTCACCATGTCGTCCCTGCGCACGCGCCGGAGAAGGACTACTGGGTGTTGTCTCGGTACGCCGATGTTTGCGCTGCGGTGCGTGACTACGAAACGTTTTCGTCTGCCGAAGGCTTGACCGTCGAATACGGCGAAATGGAGATGATCGGGCTTGCCGACAATGCTCCGCTGGTGATGCTCGACCCCCCGAAGCACACCGAATTCCGTCGCTTGGTGCACAAGGGGTTCACCCCGAGGCAGATGATCTCGATCGAACCGGTGGTGCGCCAATTCGTGGTGGAGCGCGTTGAGCGGCTGCGCGCCGAAGGCAGCGGCGATATCGTCACCGAACTGCTCAAACCGTTGGCCAGCCTGGTAGTGGCCCACTACCTGGGGGTGCCGGACGAGGACCGAAACCTCTTCGGCGCCTGGACCAGCGCCATCGAGGAGGGTGACGCGGCCAGAGCCGTCGACGCCACGGCCGAGCTGTTCGGCTACTTCACCGAGCTGATCGAACGCCGGCAGAAAGATCCTGGCGAGGACACGGTGTCGCACCTTGTCGCCGCGGGCCTCGGGGGCGACGGCGCCGGCATCCAGCGGATCCTGGGCTTCGCCTTCACGATGGTTGTCGGCGGCAACGGCACGATCATCGGGATGCTCGGCGGCAGCGCCACGCTGCTCACCCAACACCTCGACCAACGGGCGAAGTTGATCGAGAGCCCGGGCCTGATCGGCGACGCGGTAGAGGAGTTGTTGCGCCTGACGACGCCGTCACAGGGGATGGCCCGCACGGCGACCCGTGACGTGGAGATCGAGGGCGCGACCATCCCGGCACGGCGCAAGGTGCTGTTGCTGTACGCCTCGGCCAATCGGGATTGGCGCCAGTACGGACCGGATGCCGAGGAGCTGAACGTGCTGCGCCAGCCGCAAGGAATCCTGACGTTCAGCCAGGGTATGCACCACTGCATCGGCAACGCCGCCGCGCGGATGCAGTCACGCGTGGTCTTGGAGGAAATGCTCGCCCGCTGCCCGAACTTCGCCGTCGACTGCGATGCCGTCGAGTACGCCGAGGGCAATTATGTACGGCGGCCGATCACCGTTCCGTTCATCGCCGATGCCTGAGACCGCGAAGGAGTCGTTGTGCATGTCATTGCCCACCACGATCGGTGCGTTGGAACCGGAATCTGCGAGTCGATCCTGTCCGCCGTCTTCGAGGTAGGCGACGAGGGCGTCGTCATCGTTCACGACGAGAATGTCGGCGAAGGCGACGAGGGCGCACTACGGGAGGCTGTCAGCCGTTGTCCGACTCAGACATTGGAACTTCCGCCCGGTCAATGAGCCTTGCGACGTTCTGCCCGGGGTGCGGGCAGATCCGGCGACCGCCGTCGCGGGCCGAGTCGGACACGCCGCACCCCGCGTCGACTCGCCCGCCGCACCTCGTCGGCGCGGCCGTCGTCGTACTCTGGTGGGCGTGCAGCGACAGGTGGTGGACTACGCGCTTCGGCGCCGGGCGCTGCTGGCCGAGGTCTACTCGGGGCGGACCGGCGTGTCCGACGTCTGCGACGCCAACCCGTACCTGCTGCGCGCCGCCAAGTTTCACGGCAAACGCAGCCTGGTGACCTGCCCGATCTGCCGCAAGGAGCAGCTCACGCTGGTGTCGTGGGTGTTCGGTGACCACCTGGGCGCGGTGTCGGGTTCGGCGCGCACCGCCGACGAGCTGGTGCTGCTGGCGTCCCGGCACCAGGAGTTCTCCGTCCACGTGGTGGAGGTATGCCGGACCTGCAGTTGGAACCACCTGGTCAAGTCGTATGTGCTCGGCGCCGCCCGCCCGCCCGGGGGCTCGCCCGGGAAGCGGACTGCGCGCAACGGCGCCCGCACCGCCAGTGAATAACGACGGGCGCCACGACCGGTCGACCACCCGCGCTCCCGGCGGGTCAGAGGTAGACGGCGCCGCGAACCCGCCGGGCGGGGACGCTTCGCGGCGCAGTCTCGGCGGACCGCGGCGCCGGTCGGTGCCGCCCGACGACCGGCTGACGGCCATCATCCCGCCGGTCGCCGACGTGCACGATCCGGTGGAGGCTGTCAGGGCAGCGCTGGACGGCACCGCGCCGCCGGCCGGCCCGGGGTCCCGCGAGCAGATCGATGAGGCCACAGCGGCGCTGGAGAGCAAAGTGCAGCCGCCGGTTCCGCTCACGCCGGTGCAGCCGGCCGGGAATCGGACCGGGCCGCGGCGCCGTGTCAACAGGAGGTGGTTGCGGCGGGGGCTCTACACGACGGCGGCGGTCGTGCTGCTGCTGCCGTTCGTCACGTTCGCGATGGCCTACCTCATCGTCGACGTCCCCGGGCCGGGTGACATCCGTACCAACCAGGTGTCGACGATCCTGGCCAGCGACGGCTCTGAAATCGCCAAAATTGTTCCGCCGGAGGGTAATCGGGTCGACGTCAACATCAGCCAGGTGCCGGTGCAGGTGCGGGAGGCGGTGATCGCCGCCGAAGACCGCAACTTCTACTCCAACCCGGGGTTCTCCTTCTCGGGCTTCGCACGGGCGGTGAAGAACAACATCTTCGGCGGAGACACCCAGGGCGGCTCGACGATCACCCAGCAGTACGTCAAGAACGCGTTGGTGGGCTCGAAGCGCGCCGGCCTGGGCGGGCTGATCCGCAAGGCCAAAGAGCTCGTCATCGCGACCAAGATGTCGGGCGAGTGGTCCAAGGACGATGTGCTGCAGGCCTACCTGAACATCATCTACTTCGGTCGCGGCGCCTACGGCATCTCCGCGGCCGCCAAGGCCTACTTCGACAAGCCCGTCGAACAGCTCGACGTCGCCGAGGGTGCGCTGCTGGCCGCCCTCATCCAGCGGCCGTCGACGCTGGATCCCGCCGTCGATCCCGACGGCGCCCGGACACGCTGGAACTGGGTGCTCGACGGCATGGTCGACATCGGCGCCCTGTCGCCGAAAGACCGCTCCGCTCAGGTGTTTCCGCCGACGGTACCACCGGATGAGGCCCGGGCGGCGAACCAGACCAGCGGACCCGACGGGCTGATCGAACGCCAGGTCACCCGGGAGCTGCTGGAGCTGTTCAACATCGACGAGCAGACCCTGAACACCCAGGGCCTGCAGATCACCACCACCATCGACCCGCAGGCCCAGAAGGCCGCCGAGAACGCGGTGTCGAAGTACCTCGACGGGCAGGATCCCGCGATGCGGGCCGCCGTCGCGTCCATCGACCCGCGCGACGGCGCGGTGCGGGCCTACTACGGCGGCCCGGACGCCAACGGCTTCGACTTCGCGCAGGCCGGCTTGCAGACCGGGTCGTCGTTCAAGGTCTTCGCACTGGTGGCGGCGCTGGAGCAGGGCATCGGCCTGGGCTACCAGGTGGACAGCTCCCCGCTGAGGGTCGACGGTATCAAGATCACCAACGTCGAGGGCGAGGCCTGCGGAACCTGCAACATCGCCGAAGCGCTCAAACGGTCACTGAACACGTCCTACTACCGGCTGATGCTCAAGCTGCGCAACGGTCCGCAGGACGTCGCCGACGCCGCACACCAGGCGGGCATCGCCACCAGCTTCCCCGGCGTGGCGCACACCCTGTCCGAAGACGGCGAAGGCGGTTCGCCCAACAACGGAATCGTGTTGGGCCAGTACCAGACTCGGGTGATCGACATGGCGTCGGCCTACGCCACGCTGGCCGACTCCGGCGTCTATCACGCGCCGCACTTCGTGGAGAAGGTGGTCAACTCCGACGGCCGGGTGCTCTTCGACGCGGCCACCCGGGACAACGCCGGCGAACAGCGCATACCCGCGGCCGTCGCCGACAACGTGACCGCGGCCCTGGAGCCGATCGCGGGGTATTCCCGCGGCCACAACCTTGCCGGGGGCCGGCCGTCGGCGGCCAAGACCGGCACCACCCAACTGGGTGACACCGACGCCGACAAGGACGCCTGGATGGTTGGCTACACGCCGTCGTTGTCGACCGCGGTCTGGGTGGGCACCGTCAAGGGCGACCAGCCGCTGGTGAACAAATGGGGTGGTCCGGTGTACGGCTCGGGCCTGCCGTCGGACATCTGGAAAGCGACCATGGACGGCGCGCTGAAAGGCACCCCCGTCGAGTCGTTCCGCACGCCGACCGAAATCGGCGGCTACGCCGGCGTCCCGGCGGCCCCGCCGCCCCCGCCGCCGGCGGAGGGCCCGCCACCGTCGGAGATCGTCATTCAGCCCACCATCGAACTGGCGCCGGGCATCACCATTCCGGTGGGTCCGCCGACCACCATTCCCGCCGGGCCGCCGCCGCCCGCGCCCGCGGCCCCGGCTCCGCCCGCACCCGCCGCGCCGCCGCCCGAGGCTCCCGCACCGCTACCGTGACCCACTCGGACACCCACCGGCGCCTCGTCTCGCCCCGGCCGCCGACCACCGACCTGCGCAGCGCCGACGACCGCGATTGCCCCAGCCGCACCGATTCACTGGGTGCGGCGTTGTCGACCGTCGTCGGGGGTCCGGTCGGGCGGCACGCCATGATCGGCCGCACGCGCTTCTGGACACCGCTGCGGGTGATGCTGGTGATCGGGCTGGTGTTCTTGGCGCTGGGATGGTCGACGAAGGCGCCGTGTCTGCAGACCACCGGCACCGGCCCCGCCGACCACCGGGTGGCCAACTGGGACAACCAGCGCGCTTACTACCAGCTGTGCTACTCCGACACGGTGCCGCTCTACGGTGCAGAGTTGTTGAGCCAGGGCAAGTTTCCCTACAAGTCCAGTTGGGTCGAGACGGATTCGACCGGGAGCGCCCAGGTCCGCTACGACGGCCGGCCGGCAGTGCGCTACATGGAGTATCCGGTGCTGACGGGCGTCTATCAGTACGTGGCGATGGCGCTGGCCAAGACCTACACGGCGCTGGGCAAGCTGGTCACACTGCCGGTGATCGCCGAGGTGGTGGTGTTTTTCGACGTCGCGGCGCTGGGACTGGCGCTGGCATGGCTGACGACGATCTGGGCCACCGCGGGCCTGGCGGGTCGGCGGGTGTGGGACGCGGCGCTGGTGGCTGCGTGCCCGTTGGTGATCTTTGCGGCGTTCACCAATTTCGACGCGCTGGCAACCGCTTTCGCGACCGCCGGGCTGCTGGCCTGGGCGCGGCGGCGGTTGGTGCCGGCCGGTGTGCTGATCGGACTGGGTGTCGCCGCGAAGTTCTACCCGGTGCTGTTACTGGGGCCGTTGCTGGTGCTGGGCATTCGGACCGGGCGCCTCGGCGCGGTCGCACGCACCGCGGCTGCCGCGGCGGCGACCTGGCTGCTGGTGAATCTGCCGGTGATGTGGCTTTTTCCGCGCGGTTGGTCGGAGTTCTTCCGGCTCAACGCCCGGCGTGGCGACGACCTGGATTCGCTGTACAACGTGGTCAAGTCGTTCACCGGCTGGCGGGGTTTCGATCCCGCTCTGGGTTTGTGGCAGCCGCCGGCGGTGCTGAACATCGTGGTGCTGACGTTGTTTGGATTATGTTGTGCGGCAATTGGTTACATGGCATTTACAGCACCGCGACGGCCGCGGCTGGCGCAGCTGGCGTTTCTGGCGGTGGCGGCGTTCCTGCTGACCGGCAAGGTGTGGAGTCCGCAGTTCTCGCTGTGGCTTGTCCCGCTGGCCGTGCTGGCGTTGCCGCACCGTCGAATCCTGCTGGCGTGGATGACGATTGACGCGCTGGTGTGGGTGCCGCGGATGTACTACCTCTACAGCGTGCCCAACCGGGGGCTGCCCGAGCAGTGGTTCACCGCGACGGTGCTGGTGCGCGACGTCGCGGTGCTGGTGTTGTGTGCGCTGGTGGTCCGCCAGATCTATCGGCCCGGCGAAGATCTGGTGCGCGGCTGCGGACGGGCGGACGACCCTGCGGGCGGCGTGTTCGACGGCGCGGGCGATGCGCCGCCGGCCTGGCTGCCGCGCCGGCTGCGTCCGCGACCGCCCCGGGTGCGACCGACCGGACCCGATTTCGCGACTGCGGCCGCGGTCCGGTAGCCTAGGCCGGTTGCCGACGCAGGTGACCCTCCTGCCACGGAGCACACCGTGGCCGCAGACGACCATAGGAGGTGATGAGGTACACATGCGTCCCTACGAAGTCATGGTCATCCTCGACCCCACCCTCGACGAGCGCACCGTCTCCCCGTCGTTGGAGACTTTTCTCAACGTCGTCCGCAAGGACGGCGGGACGGTGGAGAAGGTCGACATCTGGGGTCGGCGCCGCTTGGCGTACGAGATCGCCAAGCACACCGAGGGCATCTACGCCGTCATCGACGTCAAGGCCAACCCGGCGACGGTGTCCGAACTCGACCGCCAGCTCAGCCTGAACGAGTCGGTGCTGCGCACCAAGGTGATGCGCACTGACAAGCACTAGCCTCGCGACGATGCGGGTCCCGCAGCGCTCGACATCGAACCGGGCGGTCAGGCCGGGCCCAGTCGCAATCGGGCCCAGTCGCAATCGGGCCCCGTCGCAATCGGGCCCCGTCGCAACCGGCCTGTGAGCAACCGGCCGCGTGCGTCGGACCCGGTGCGTAGGCTCAACCCAATGACGAACCCATCGACGATCCACCCGCCAGGGCCAGCGGACCCAGGAGGAACCAGGAGGAAATTGTGGCTGGTGACACCATCATCACCGTTGTCGGAAACCTGACCGCCGACCCGGAGCTGCGGTTCACCCCGTCCGGTGCTGCCGTGTCGAACTTCACCGTGGCCTCGACACCACGCATGTACGACCGCCAGAGCGGGGAGTGGAAGGACGGCGAGGCGCTGTTTCTGCGGTGCAACATCTGGCGCGAGTCCGCCGAGAATGTGGCCGAAAGCCTCACCCGCGGCGCGCGGGTGATTGTCACGGGGCGGCTCAAGCAGCGGTCCTTCGAGACTCGCGAGGGCGAGAAGCGCACCGTTGTCGAGGTGGAGGTCGACGAGATCGGTCCGTCCCTGCGGTATGCCACCGCCAAGGTCAACAAGGCCAGCCGGGGCGGCGGGGGCGGCGGGCCGCGCCCGGCGCCGGCTCAGCCCAGCGGCGGATCGGGCGAGGATCCATGGGGCAGCGCCCCGGCTTCCGGCTCGTTCGCCGGCGGCGACGACGAACCACCCTTCTGACGTCGGTAACGAGAGAGCGAAAGAGACAGATAGAGACAGATATGGCCAAGTCCACCAAGCGGCGCCCGGCTCCGGAAAAGCCGGTCAAGACCCGTAAATGCGTGTTCTGCGCGAAGAAAGACCAGGTGATCGACTACAAGGACACCGCGCTGCTGCGCACCTACATCAGTGAGCGGGGCAAGATTCGCGCCCGGCGCGTCACCGGCAACTGCGTGCAGCACCAACGCGACGTCGCGGTGGCGGTCAAGAACGCCCGCGAGGTGGCGCTGCTGCCCTTCACCTCCTCGGCGCGCTAGCCGCAAGCGAACGGACACCACCAGAAGATGAAGCTGATTTTGACTTCCGACGTCGACCACCTCGGCTCCGTCGGCGACACCGTCGAGGTCAAGGACGGGTACGGCCGCAACTTCCTGCTCCCGCAGGGTCTGGCTGTCGTCGCCTCCCGCGGGGCGCAGCGCCAGGCCGACGACATCCGCCGCGCCCGCGACTCCAAGCGGGTGCACGACCTCGAGCACGCCACAGAGATCAAGGCCGCGATCGAGGCGCTGGGCGCGGTCCCGCTACCGGTGAAGGCGGCCGCCGATTCAGGCAAGCTGTTCGGCTCGGTGACCGCCGGCGACGTCGTCGCGGCCATCAAGAAGGCCGGCGGGCCCAACCTGGACAAGCGGAGCATCCGGTTGCCCAAGGCGCACATCAAGGCCGTCGGCGCCCACCCGGTCAGCGTGCATCTGCACGCCGATGTCGATGTCGAGGTTCCGTTGGACATCTTCGCGGAGGGTGCCGCGGAGGGTGCCGCCCAGGGCTGAGCCCCGGCCGCGGCTCGGCGGGCCGGCCGCCGACCCGGCACGGCGCCCTGGCGAATTCCCCCGTGCGCCGGGTCGTTAGCGAACGTAACCGCGTGTTCACACGGCGCATAACTCGCCGAAACGCAACACGCCCGAAGCGGCAACCTGGCGCGACACGCCGAGGAGATCCCCATCCACAGTGCGCGGCGCGTCGTGTGGTCCGCTTATCAGCGGCGATGCCGATGCTGCCGAGATTGCTCCACAGGTTGTCCACACCACCTCAACACAGCTGCGGGTAGCTATGCACAGGAGATGCACAATTTCACCAACAGCAGCCCTTGGAGTCTGTGCCAGCAACCTCTAGCGTCGAGCCGGCGCGAGGTGATGTCGGAGCAGTGATCTACCGTTCCAGACGGCGGTATCGAATGAACGTTCGAGTAGTGGTCGGGAGGGGGTGAGGGACTGTGGCGGTGGTCGACGACCTCGGACATCCCGGCATGGATGCCCCCAGCGAGGACTTCGGGCGGCAGCCGCCGCAGGATCCCGCCGCCGAGCAGTCGGTGCTGGGCGGCATGCTGCTGAGCAAGGACGCCATCGCCGACGTGTTGGAGCGGCTGCGGCCCGGCGACTTCTACCGCCCGGCGCACCAGAACGTCTACGACGCCATCCTCGACCTGTACGGGCGCGGGGAGCCGGCCGACGCGGTGACGGTGGCCGCCGAACTGGACCGCCGCGGTCTGCTGCGCCGCATCGGCGGCGCCCCGTATCTGCACACCCTGATCTCGACGGTGCCCACGGCCGCCAATGCCGGCTATTACGCCGGGATCGTCGCCGAGAAGGCGCTGCTGCGGCGGCTGGTGGAGGCCGGCACCCGGGTGGTGCAGTACGGCTACGCCGGCGCGGAGGGGGCCGACGTCGCCGCGGTGGTGGACCGCGCGCAGGCCGAGATCTACGACGTCACCGACCGGCGACTCTCCGAGGACTTCGTCCCGCTGGAGGACCTGCTGCAGCCGACGATGGACGAGATCGACGCCATCGCGTCCAACGGCGGCCTGGCCCGCGGTGTGCCGACGGGGTTCGCCGAACTCGACGACGTGACCAACGGCCTGCATCCCGGGCAGATGATCATCGTCGCCGCCCGGCCCGGCGTGGGGAAGGCCCTGGCGCTCGACACCCCGCTGCCGACTCCAACGGGCTGGACGACGATGGGGGACGTCGCCGTGGGTGACGCGTTGCTCGGCGCCGACGGGTGCCCGACGCGAGTGGTGGCCGCCACCGAGGTGATGCTGGGCCGACCCTGTTATGAGGTCGAATTCTCCGACGGCACCGTCATTGTCGCCGACGCAGCGCATCAGTGGTTGACGGCTGACGGCATCCGCATGACAGCCGAATTGCGTTGCGGCCGCGACACTATCGCCGCTGCCGGTGGTCGGAACCCCGACGGCGACATCATGCTGATGGCGCCGGCATTGCGCTTGGACGCGATGCGACGGGTTGCCAGTGTTCCGGTCCGCTGCGTGCAGGTGGACAACCCCGCGCGACTGTATCTGGCCGGTCGCGGCATGGTGCCGACGCATAACTCCACCCTCGGCTTGGACTTCCTGCGGTCGTGCTCGATCCGGCACCGGATGGCCAGCGTCATCTTCTCGCTGGAGATGAGCAAGTCCGAGATCGTGATGCGGCTGCTGAGCGCCGAGGCGAAAATCAAGCTCGCCGATATGCGGTCGGGCCGGATGAGCGACGACGACTGGACTCGGCTGGCGAGGCGGATGAGCGAGATCAGCGAGGCGCCGCTGTACATCGACGACTCGCCGAACCTGACCATGATGGAGATCCGCGCCAAGGCGCGCCGACTGCGGCAGAAGGCGGATCTGCGGCTGGTCGTGGTGGACTACCTGCAGCTGATGACGTCGGGCAAGAAGTTCGAATCCAGGCAGGTCGAGGTGTCCGAATTCTCGCGCAACCTCAAGCTTTTAGCAAAGGAGCTCGACGTCCCGGTGATCGCGATCAGCCAGCTCAATCGCGGTCCGGAGCAGCGTACCGACAAGAAGCCGATGCTGGCGGACCTGCGCGAGTCGGGTTGCCTGACCGCTTCGACGCGGATCCTGCGGGCCGACACCGGCGCCGAAGTGACGTTCGGCGAGATGCTGCGCACGGGTGAGCGGCCGCTCGTGTGGTCGCTGGACGAGCAGCTGCGCATGGTGGCCCGGCCGATGACCAACGTGTTCCCAAGTGGCCGCAAGGAGGTGTTCCGATTGCGGCTGGCCTCGGGGCGCGAAGTCGAGGCCACAGCCAACCACCCGTTCTTGACGATCGACGGCTGGACACCTCTGGGAGGGCTTAAGATCGGCGATCGCCTGGCCGTGCCGCGGAGTGTTCCCGAACCGGTTGACATCCAGCGGATGGACGAGGCGGAAGTTGTTCTGCTGGCGCACATGATCGGTGACGGATCATGCATGACGAACCAGCCGGTTCGTCATGCGTCTGTCGACGAGGCGAATCTGGCGGCGGTGACGATTGCCGCGGCGCACTTCGGGGTGACCGCGATTCGCGAGGAATACCCTGCAGCACGGGTGACGACGTTGCGGCTGCCCGCGCCACACCACTTGACGCACCGTCGGCGTAACCCCATCGCGGAGTGGCTGGACGCGCTGGGACTGTTCGGGCTGCGGAGCTATGAGAAATTTGTGCCGGAGCCGATTTTCCAGCTGCCGAACGAGCAGGTGGCGTTGTTCCTGCGTCATCTTTGGGCCACCGACGGATCGGTTCGCTGGGAACACGTAGCTGACCAGGCGAAAATCTACTACGCGTCCACCAGTCGCCGGTTGGTAGACGACGTCGCCCAACTACTACTTCGCCTGGGCGTAATCGCCAGGATCACTCGCGTGACCAAGTCCGGATATCGCGATTGTTGGCACTTGTGCATCGACAGGGCAGAGAACCAGGCAAGGTTCCTCCGCCTAATAGGAGTGCATGGTGCACGCGCTGAATCCGTCATGGGCGTTCTCGCCCAACTTGATGCGCGGATCGGCCGCCCAGGCGCGAACACCATCCCCAAAGAAATTTGGAGCAAGATCGAAAAAGCCCTGCAAGCCAAGAAGCTCACGCATCATCAACTCTCGCTGGCCATGAACTCGAAATTTGCTGTAGCGACGTGGGGGTTCGCGCCAGGCCGCTCACGGTTGCATCGCGTCGCCGCCATGCGAGACGATGGGGAGCTTCACTCACTGGCAACCAGCGACGTATTTTGGGATCGGATCGTGGAGATCGCGAGCATCGGTGATCAGGACGTCTACGATGGAACTGTGCCTGGCACAAATAACTTTGTGGCACAAGGTATCTCAGTTCATAATTCTCTGGAACAAGATAGTGATATGGTCATCCTGCTGCACCGGCCCGACGCCTTCGAACGCGACGACCCACGCGGCGGCGAGGCCGATCTGATTATCGCCAAGCACCGCAACGGCCCCACCAAGACGGTGACCGTCGCGCACCAGCTGCACCTGTCGCGGTTCGCCAACATGGCGCGGTAGGCAGCCAGCTTTGTAGG
>NZ_JAVKSH010000113.1:0-11424 GCF_039583805.1 Mycobacterium sp.
AAGCAGGACCAGCCGATTTCGACCTCCCTGCCCTGAACAGCATGCGCCGAACGGCGGCGGCGTCAAGGCCCTACGGCAGCTGGTCCCATCATCGTGGCCAATGACAGCTGCGCGGTCGGGCTCCGCCCGAGCCTTGACCCCGCCGCCTACTTCGACGCCCCCAGCCAGGACCAGGAAGGCCGCAAAACGAACCGAAACAACAACCGACTGGGTCTTGACCGGCCCCGCTCCTTCAGGAATGACCTGTGCAAATGAGATCACGTGAACCCCCGAAAACCTCTGGTGCCCCAGCTCATAACCCAGAGGTCGCAGGTTCGAATCCTGTCCCCGCTACCAGTCGAAAACGGCCCCCGGAGGCTTCTCCGGGGCCGTTTTCATGCACGACGGGAACACTTTTGGTTACCGGTCGGGTTCGATCACCGCGCGCAGCTCGTTGGCGATCTGGTCGACCCGTAGCCGGCCGGGGCCTTCGTGGAGATTCTGCGAGCCCGGGCCGAACCGTTTCCAGGAGCCGCGCCGCGTTCGGTATCGCGGGTTGCCGAACAAGACGATGACCTCTTGCGGCGGCTTGTTGCCCAGCTCCGCTTGCCGGGAATGCCAAACGAGTCCCTGCAGTGGTGGATTGTGCTGCTGGGCAAGGGCTTCGATGACCAGCTGGCGTGTACACGGGTAGTGTTCGGCCGGGCTCGACACGACCTGGTCGCGCCGCAGGCCGAGTTTCTCCAGCTGCGGATCGCGAAGATCCCCCAGAACTGCCCTGGCCGGCACTTCGATATGCGCCAGAAGCTGTTCGCGGAGATGGTGGTCATAGCCGATCATGCTGCTCTGCTGATGCACGTCGTGAAAGACCGTCTCGAGCAGCACGGTGGTGCGTGTTTCGCCCAGGTACATGCTGGGCAGTCGCCCGCCGGTCAAGGGGTCGTCAATCGGTGCGAATCGGCTGTCACCGAATCCGGGGTTGAACTCGTCGTAGCCCCATCTCCCGTCGTACACGCGGTAGAGACGGCGTCCCTCGTGCAGGGTGGCTGTCTTCAGGAGCGGCAGCGTCGTGGCGACACGGCAGCTGGCGGGGTCCGGGCAGTCCACGTCTTGCGGCGGCGGGACCGACACTGGCGGATCGGACCTGCCCTATGCGGGCGGGGCCGCGGCGAACCGTCGGGCCGCGCGCAAGACCCGGTGCGGATCGCGGTGAGCGAGTTGCTCCGGGATGCCGCCGGACAAGAAGCTGGTGGGCTCGGTCAACCAGGTCCACACCGACCAGCCCTGCACGCCGCCTTCCTGGAGTGCCGCCAGGATCGGCTGCAGCTCCGGCCGAGGCTGGCCGTGTTCATCGAGTTGAAACGCCGGGATCACGGTGTCGCGGTCGTGTTTGACGGTGAACAGCTTGTGAGCGCTGCGCTGGCGCGCCAGCCAGGTTCTCGCGGTCGATTCGGTCGTGCCGCGGGCCTTTGCCAGGGACTGATGGGTGTAGATCGCTGTCGTGAGCAACGCACTGCGTCGGGCAGCGAGTTGTTGCATCTGGGTGAGGCTCGCGGGCGGCGTCAGACTCACCTGATGTCCCATCAGCGCCCGCAGCAGCTCCGCTCGATTGGCTTCCACGTGGTCGGCCCGCAGGGTTTGCAGGCTCGTGGCGACCTCTAGCACCCCTTCGACCTGCAGCTCGCGGATCAGGTCCAGTGCTTCGGTGAGTTCTGACCGGCTGACTCCCCGAACTTCGAGCTTGTCGCCGACCTCGGCGATGTCGTAACCGGCGGTCATGTAGCAAGTGTAGCGCAAAAGGCAGTATATCGCTTTTGCTACATATGCTTGTTGGCCGCCAGCCAGGCGAGCGAGGATTCGAGCGCGTGGGAAGCTGAGGCGTCGATCCGCGCTGTTCGGGGCGTCGTGCGCGATGGCATTGATGACAACTCGCCGGAACGCGAACAAAAGAGTTAGCTGCGATGACGACGGAGATCGAGCTCCGTCTCGTTGAAGCTGCAGCACCTGTCGCTCTTGAGAATGCGCGCGTGCTTCAAGCGACCGCACCGGTGCCGTCGCAGTCACTGACAGACGTCATTGACGGTCGTCATTGACATGTGCCAATGAGTGTTTTATCGTGCGGTCATGCCGTCGCCCAGCGCGATCACCGCAGTTCACCCGGCGGGAGGAAGCGTCCGGGAGACCCGACGGCTGGAAACGCGCGCACGCCTCTTCGACGCCGCGCTGGCCGAGATCGGCCGGGTCGGTCTGGCCCATGCCGACGTCAGTGCAATCGCCGGCGCAGCGGGGGTCGTCCGGGGAACGTTCTACTTCCATTTCCCGACCAAGGAACACGTGTTGGCGGAGTTGGAACGACACGAAGAGGTCAGGATCGTCAGCGAACTCAGGGCGGCGCACAACGGCCCCGATGACTTGTTGTCGGTGCTGTCACTTCTGGTGCAGCGCGTCGTTGCCGTGGAGCGTCGCTTGGGTCCGGTGGTCATGCGAGACATGTTGGGGTTGCACTTCTCCGCAACGCGCCCCGCTGAAGACGAACTGACCCAGCATCCACTGGCCCAGTGCGTCATTGCCGCCGTCACCGCCGCGCAGGACGCCGGCCGAGTCTCGGTTGAGCAGGACGCCACCGAACTGGGCGTGTTCTTCCTGACGGGACTGTTCGCGCTGCTGGCCACCGGCACTCACCAGTCTGCGGCGGCCGATGCCGTCTTGAGTCGGTATGTGACAACGATTGTCAAAGGAATGGAATCACGATGAACAGCAACGGAATCGACGGCTACCGGGACTTCTTGAAGAGGCGTGACGGGGAGGCCGACGTGCTCAATCGACGGTTGGCCAGCCGCGAGGAGTTCTTCACCAGCCTTGAGGCGAACCCCGTCCGATCACGCCACCCCGCCGACCAACCCACCTTCCTGCGCAACCTGCGCCGTCGGCGACCCGAGAAGGGCCTGGACAAGAAGATGTTGTTTCTCTTGGCGACCGCCAAGCTGAACCAGGCCGAACGCTTCGGCGTCGGCCTGGCTGAAACCTACGGCCTCAGCAGCGGCGACGACCTTCCGCCGGAACGGGTGTATCTCGAACTCGAAGAGCACTATCACACTCGCCTACTGGCATACGTGTTGGACGTGTTCGACCTGACCTTTCACGTGTTGCCGCCGCCCTTCGTGCTGCGCCAGTTCGTCAAGACGGGGGTGTTCCTCCCGGAGCGCCTCGGGGTCATGTTCATCGGCGCCGCCGAAATGGCCGGCTGCGTCATGTTCGACGAACTGCGCCGCGTCGGCAGTGAACTGTTCGCCGGCGAACCCGACGTCGCCGAACGCGTCGAGCGGATATACGACGAGATCCTCACCGATGAAATCGGACACGTCGGCTACTGCGCTTCAAGATGCACAGCACCCGAGCGGGCCGTCATGCGCCGGCTCTACCCGCGGATCGGAAGGCTGTTCGTACGCCAAACCCCGGAGATCGGTCTCCTTGTCGACGCCGAGAAGCTTCGCGCCCGCCTGGATCGGCCCTTCGCCGTCGAGGAACTGACCGCGGGATTGGACAACGAGACGTACCTCGTCGCACATCCGTAACGGGGCCGAAAGTCGTTCTGCCGCAGTCGGTCTAGTCCTGCTTGAGGATCAGCCGTTTCAGCGCCACCCGGTCGGGCGCCAGCAGCTCGGCGATCCGATCGTGGTTGAGGTCGGCGACGATGATCTCCCCGACCTCCTGGTGGACGTCACGGAAGATACCGTGCGACTTCATCTTCTCGGTCTGGTAGATGTTGTCCTCGGTGGGCGTGACGTAGTACACCGCGTCGGCCTTGAACCGGTGGACCAGCCACAGGTGGATCAAGGTCATCAGGCGCTTCTGCCGCAGCTTCTCGGAGAAGGTGTTCTGGTCGCGCACAGTGAGGATGCTGCGGCCGTGCCGATCTTTGATGGGGTCGACGACGACGTTGGCGAGCTGATCCTCGCCGTCGCCGTAAATGCCGAGTTCGAGCACGTCCGAGCCGGCGCGTCGCGGCCGCAGCGCAACGCGGAGCTTCTCGGCAATCTGGTAGTGCTCGCTCCACATCGCCAGCCATTCCTCCAGCAACTTCTTGGGCACCTCCGTCTGCACGAGGTGCTGATGCTGGGTGGAGCCTTTGCCCATCGCCTTGGTGGTCGCCGTGCGGCCCGAGGAGGCAGCCAGCGCGGCGTCGCTGCGCGGCCCGCCGACCAGGGTTTGCGGCGTGCGATACGGCGACTCGACCAGGCGCATCTTGCGTTGCAACCGGGCCAGCGCCAGCATGCCGTCCTGCAGCAGGGCGGTCGCGAACTCTTCGCTGGCCACGCCGTCCACCTGGTGCCCGCCGTAGGTGATGAAGTTGAAGACGAAGCCCATCTTGCCGAGCTCCTCGGGGAAGGCCCGCATCTGCTCGTCGGTCATGCCGGTGGTGTCCCAGTTGAACGACGGGGAGAGGTTGTAGGCCAGCATTTTCTCCGGGAACTCGGCGTGGATGGCCTCGGCGAACTGGCGCGCGTCGGCCAGGTCGGCGGTTTTGGTCTCCATCCAGAGCAGGTCGGCGAAGGGCGCGGCGGCCAGCGACTTGGCAATCGCATACGGGATGCCGCCGCGGACCTGGAAGTACCCCTCGGGGGTTTTCGCCCGCTCGCAGTCCCAGCCGGGGTCGGCTGCCAGCTCCCTGGCCTTCTCGCGGGCCGTGTACAGCGGCGCGCGCTCGGCGAAGCGCCGCCATTCCGCGCCGGTCATGGCGCGCGGTTCGCCCTCGCTTGCGGCGAATTCGAGGACCTCGGCAACCGCTTCGCAGAAGGTCATCAACCCGGCGTCGTCCTGCCAGGCCTCGACGAACTTCGACTCGACCTCGTCGAAGACGGCGTCGATCGAGCGCGCCTCGCCGTTCTGCCGGGAGGCGGCCGCCGCGGCGACCAGATCGGCGATGCCCTGGCGCTGCAGCCAGGCGTCGGCGGCGGCGTACTCGCCCTCGGGCAGGGCATACAAGAGGTGACCGTTGAGCTCGGTGAATCCGGCGTTGTAGAAGCGTCGCGTCAGCGCCAGGAAGCAGGACTTGTAGGAGGGGATCTTCAGGTTGGTGGTGCCGAGGATGAACGGCTGGTCGCGCTCGTCGGCGCGGGTTTCGACCAGGTTGGCCGCCTCGGCGTCCGTGCGCGCCACGATGATGCCCGGCACCCGCATCACGTCGAGCTGGAAGCGGGCGGTGTTGAGGCGCTTGATCTGTTCGTCGGACGGCACCAGAACCTTGCCGCCCTGATGGCCGCACTTCTTCGTGCCGGGGCGCTGGTCCTCGATGTGGTAACCGGGCACGCCGGCCTCGACGAAGCGCCGGATCAGGTTGCGCACGTGCGGGTCGCCGCCGTGACCGGTGTCCGCGTCGGCGATGATGAACGGCCGGTAGTCGACGGCCGGGGTGGCGGCGCGCTGCGCGTCGGTCATCTGCAGCCGCAGGTAGTGCTGGTTGCGGTCGGCGGTGAGCAGCGCGCGCACCAGCCCGGCCGCTTCCTCGGGCACCTGGCTCAGCGGGTAGCTGGCCAGGTCAGGCCCGGGGTCCTCGGTGGTGGACCCCTTGGCCGACGTCGCCCAGCCACCGAGGTAGATGCCCTCGACGCCGATCCGCTTCATGGCCACCGCCTGGCCCGGCGAGTACGGCCCGAACGTGGTGATGCTCTTGCGCTGGGCGAACAGTTCGCGCAGACGCGGGTAGAACGCCGTCGCCGCCTCGCGTGCCACGACGTAGTCGGCGGGGATGGTGCCGCGCTGCTCGACGACCTGGCGGGCCGAGTAGAGGCGGATGATCCCGTCGAAGCGTGGGCTGTCGAAGTATCGCTGCGTGTCGGCTACCGCCTGGTCAAAGTCCTGCCCGAACGGTGTCCGGTGCTGTGCCTCCGCTTCGATGCTGGCCATGGTCCTTCGCTCCTGTCCACCCCGGTCTCGCTGACACCGATGAGTCTATTGGCTGCGGTCACGCCCGCGGTTTCGGATTCCGCACCTGGGCACCCGGGGCTCGCAGACATCAGTGAGGTTTTCTCACTGGTAGTTTCCTCGTTGGAGGGTTGAGAGGACGATCGCGGCGGCGACGATTGCTCCGATCCTTCTGGGGCACAGGCGGATTCGACGTAGGCAGCGCCAGCGTTCTGTGAGTTCGGCGTTGGCGCGTTCGCCGAGCGCCCGCAGGCCGGTCAGCAGCGCGGTGTAGCCGGCCGCATCGGCGTCGAGATCGCGGCCTTTGACCGGGTGATGCACCCCGATGCCAGCGCCCTGGTAGCCCTTGTCGGTCAGCGTGGGTATGCCCTGGGCGGCGGCCTGATACAGCGCGCCCAGGCAGTGTTTTCGGGCGGCGGTGATGTCGTGGGTGCTGCCGGGCTCAACCTGACTCGACCACAGCGGGAACCCGGCCGGATCGGCCAGGATCGCCACGTTGCCGCCCAGGGTTTTGTGCTTGCCCGAATACCACCGGTGATGTCCCTGCTCGTTGCGCTCATCGACGCGATCGGTGTGGATCACGGTGCCGTCCAACACCCGATGCGACCAGCCTTCCCGCTTGGCCCGATCCAGCACGTCGTGCAGCTCAGGGGCCGCTTCGGCGGTCACGTCGATGGCTTCGTGCAGGTAGCGATACGCCGTGGAGATCGCCAGTCCGGCGTCGGCGGCCAGGATGCGGATCGCGGCGTCGTCGCGGAACCGGAGCAGCACCATCGTGGCCTGGGTGCAGTCGGTTCCCGCACGCCGTCCGGTACGGGTGCCGATCGCGCGGCGATGAGCGCAACAGGGCGGTCACCTGCAGCACGGTTTCCTCGGGCACGTCGCAGATGGCAGAGTAGGTGACCACGTGGGGTCCTTCCCTGTTCGGTGTCTTCGTCGAAACCGAACCTTCGGGAACGGACCCCACGTCCGTGCTCACGACACGCCCATCGCACCACCAATCACATCAGCATCACAGGCCCCAAGTGAGAAAACCTCATTGCATGCCCGTAACATCGATTATCGTTGAGGTAGTGCACCTGTCGCGTTTACGATACTCGAACACGGTCAATTGCGTGAAAATTGAGGCTTACACCGGTGGATCCAGTCGAAACCGGGGATGCTTCACAGTCTAAATCGCGGAAAGCCGCTCATCCGAGCCTGCACGGAAAATTAGAGTGACCCAGAAAGCTCCTAACCGGAAGAATCGTCCAGGAAGGTGGATGAGAACTCGAAGGGTGATTGTTTGACTCCGCTGCTGTTATCTGCTAGCACGCCCAGAGCGCCCTCGTTGTCACGGTTGAGCGACCACATAGACAGTTGGCCGAGGTCATTTTGTTGAGCGAAAGTGGTCAGCTGCTGGGCGTCAGCAATCGAGAAGATCTCGCTCTGGTCGTCGTTAATACCGATCATTGGCGTCACGCCGAGCATCGACCAGGCCTGGGCACTGGTCAGCGAGGGATACAGCGTCATCAACTGACCGTGGGTGGCGTCGGCCGCCTCGATCGCGTACTCGCCCATACCCGGGTTACCGCTCTGATCGAAACTGCCTCCGTAATCCATGGCCATGATGTTCACCAGGGAGACGTCCACGCTGTATTCCTTGGCGTCGTCAAGAGGAGGCAAACTGTCGGTCGGCAGACCCGTCGGCAGGACCGAAAGGGTGTAGGAGACGGTAACCGGCGTGCCGTCAGCCGCCTCTGTTGATTGCAGGTCCGCGATCGCCTGCGCCTGAATCTTCAGCGCCGCCATATTACCGAGCGCGGCGCCTTCAATGTCGAAGTCCAGGTGGTGGATATCGTAGGCGTTCACAACCTCCAGATAGTCGTTCTCCAGTCCGGACACGGTTTGTCCCGAGACGTCGGCGAGATCAGGCCCGTTGGCGCCGCCGAAGGAGATGGTGGGAGTAATTCCGTCGGCTTCCATCGACGCAATCTGGTCGTTGATGTAGGAGATCTGGGATCCGCCGTCAATGGCGTAGGCCGTATAGCCGCCCCACGACGGTTGATTTGCGCTATCCGCGACGACGAAGGCGAGCGTAGCGTCCTTGACTCCCGCATTTTCAGCGCCGGTGAAATCGAAAGCGGGGTACAACGTCGGGTCGAAGAACGGGTTGAACTTCACCGACGATGCACCGCCGCCGCCCGTCCCGGTGCTGGCCGGGGCTCCCGCGCCGCCGGTGCCGCCGGCGCCGCCGGTCGATCCGCTGGGGGGGCTACCCGGGGTTCCCGGGGAGCCGAGGACTGGGCTGCTGGTGTCGGCACCGGACTCACCGCCGGTGCCGCCCGCACCACCGAAGGCACCGGACAGCCCGCCGGCGCCGCCGTGACCGCCGACGCCGCCGGCGCCGCCGGGATTATCGGCATTGCCGCCGTTGCCGCCGTTGCCGCCGTTGCCGCCGACGCCAAACATCCCGCCCTTGCCGCCGTCGCCACCGTCGCCACCGGTGTATCCAGCTCCTGTACTGCCGCTAGTGCCGCCGGTTCCACCGGTCCCGCCGGTGCCGCCGTTACCGAGCAGCATGGCGCCGTGACCGCCGGCCCCGCCAGCGCCGCCTGTCCCGCCGGCGCCACCGGCACCGCCGATGCCGAAGAACGATCCGGTGGCGTTTCCGCCGGCCCCACCAGACGCACCAGCCCCGCCCTGGCCGCCGGCCCCGGCGATGCCGAACGCGCTGGCACCGCCGGCCCCACCGCCGGCCCCGCCGGCCCCGCCGTTGCCGAAGTAGGCGAACCCCCCGTTGCCGCCGGCCACGTTGGCTTGATCGGGGCTCCAGCCGGCCCCGCCGTCGCCGAACCACAACCCGCCGTTGCCGCCGTTGGGGTCGTTCGCGGTGCCGGGGGCGCCGTTGCCGATCAGCACGCCGTGCTGACCCAGACCGTGCTGCCACACCCCGTTGATCACGCCGTCGACCCCCGTCCCGACCGGGCTGGCGATCCAGGCCTGCTCGGCGCTGTGGATCGGCAGATACACATAATCTTCGAACAACTGGGTCGGCGCCGGCAAGCCCGCCACCGGGCCCGCGGCGGCCGCATCGGCGGCCGCCAGCCACCCCGACCTTCCCGCGGCCTGCTCCAGCGCGGCGGCCACATCCGCGGCGACGCCCGCGTCCACCCCGCCGAGCCCGCCGGCCACCGGATCGAGGACCGCATCCACGATCGGGTCGATCACCGCGTTGAACTCATCGGCGCGCGCCGGCGGCGCACCACCCAGCCAGGCTGCCACCACCGCGCCCAGCGATGCTGCTGCCACGCCCGCACCGGCCGTCGCCCCGCGACCACCCGTCCCGCCGCGGGCCCGCCGATCCAGTGTGCCTGCACGATGACCGCCCATCGCCGGACCTCAACATTCCACGGCGCAAAAGTTGAGAAGACACTGAGCCAACGCTTTAGCGACATTAATGGTCACATGTGCGGGCGAGGCTGTCAATCAAAAAGCGCATACCGATCAGCGCACCGGCCCCGCCACACATCGGTGGCGCGTGGCCGACGGGTTGCCGGTCGATCTCCCCGATGATGGGTCCATGCGGGTCTGCCGCGAGACCATCTACCGTTCGTCAGATGTCCAGGGGCGCGGGCATACGTGCGACGCGTGCCCGAGATACGGACATCCTTCCCACAGGACCGCCAGTCCCACCAGGCAGGTGTCCACCGTCAGCGGTCAACCCCGCGCACATCCTGGTCCCGCATGCGCAGCACGACCTTGCCCCTGGCGGTGCGGTCCTCCAGGGCGGCGATCGCCTCGGCGGCCTGATCCAGCGGATAGACCTGCGGCTGCGGGGCCGGCACCGTCCCCGAGGCCAGCAGCGGTTCGAACTCGGCCCACTGCCGGGCGAGGTGACCCGGATGCGTCATGGCCCACGCCCCCCAGCCGACGCCGACGGCGTCGATGTTGTTCAGCAGCAACCGGTTGACTTTGATCGACGGGATGTCGCCGCCGGTGAAACCCACCACCAGCAGCCGCCCGCCCTGCGCCAGGCAGCGCAGCGAGTCGGTCACCCGATCACCGCCGACCGGGTCGAGCACGATGTCGACTCCCCGCCCGCCGGTCAGCTCCAGCACGGCGTCTTTGAAACCGTCGGCCAACACCACGTCGGTGGCACCGGCCGCCATGGCGATGTCGGCCTTGTCCTGCGTGCCGACCACCGCGATGGTCCGCGCCGCGCCGAGCGCAGGCGCCAGCCGCAGTGTCGACGTGCCGATGCCGCCCGCGGCGCCGTGCACCAGCACCGTCTCGCCGTCGGTGAGCCTGCCCCGTTGGCGCAGCGCGAAATACACGGTGAGGTCGTTGAACAGCAACCCCGCGCCGGCGTCGAACGACAACCGGTCCGGAAGCCTGAACACCTGGTCCGCGGGCACCGCGATGACCTGGGCCATCGCCCCGTTGAGCATCGTCAGCGCCGCCACGCGGTCACCGGCGTGCACCGCCGCCCCGGCCGGCGCGCTGCGCACCACCCCGGCGGCCTCCCCGCCGGGGATGAACGGCAGCGGCGGCTTGTGCTGGTAGAGGCCGCGCGACTGCAGGACGTCGGGAAACGCGACCCCCGCGGCGTACACGTCGATGAGGACGGCGCCGTCACCGTCCGGCTCGTCGAGCTCGACGACCTGCGCGGCCTCCGGACCGTCGAGCCGCGACACCTGTACCGCCCGCATGGCAACCCCTTCCTGTCACCGACGAACCTATCCGCTCGGCGCGCGGCCGGCGCGCCGGGTGGCAGCCCGTTGGCCCGCCGCGGACGTGGCGCACCGGTCAGTTCCGTGATTCCGGGGATCGAGTCGCCCGCGGCTGACCGAATTCTTGGCCGCAAGCCTCGGACCTTGGTCCGCGGTGAGGCCATCCCGCATGTCGCCGGGCGCAGCCCGGCGTTCAAAGAGCGCGTGTGCTTGGCTGTCGGTGTCGGACCTACCGGCTATGCTTGGCGCGGGTTCGCAGGGCAGGACATCGCCCGGGGCCGGAACCCGAGCAGTATCAACTCGCGAGGCCGCTGGCAAGGCAGGTTGTGGCGCCCGCAAGGGACAGAGCGAGTCGGCCCGAACCGCCTCCAGCGGGTGGCCTACGGCGGCGCGGCTTGCCGCGCCGAGACAGCCGGACGCTGCGCGGAATCCTCCGACTTCAGTCGGGGGAGATGTCAACGTGCGGCAGCGTCGCCGCAGCGGAGGGGCTACACCTTCCATCACCTGGCCGCGGCCGTCGGCGCCGTGCTCAAGGCCACGCCGACGCCGTAGTGCGCCGGCACATCAGCCTGGCCGGCCGGACCGTGCCCACGTTGGTCATCGGCAGCGAACGCGACCGCTTGACGCCGTTGGTTCAATCCCGCCGCACGGCGGCGGCGGCGCCCAACCTGGCCGGGCTGGTCGTAGTGACGGGTGGACACTGCGCGATGCCGGAGCGCCCCTCGGCTTGTAGCCGTGCTCATAGCCGCGCGGGCGACGATGCAGAGTGAAGCGATGAGGAGGAGCCGTGCTCATAGCCGCGCGGGCG
>NZ_JAVKSH010000114.1:0-7597 GCF_039583805.1 Mycobacterium sp.
GTGCGGTTTCGTACGCCAGCGCCGGCGCGTCGCGTACGAAATCGCACACTCGACAGATTTTCAGGTGCTCACACCGGTGCGCCGTGCCCGCCTCTGCGCGACAACCTCCTTCGCGGTACCGCGCCACCGCAGCTGTCGCTCGGAGCCGGGCACCTCGGGTGCCGACCGGCGCAGGGACACCTGGGGCAGTTGTGACCAACGCGACGTGGCCGCCCCACGATATGTACCAATGTGAGCCAAGTCGGGATTACGTCCCGGCAGATCGCTGTAACCGCAACCGGTTTCGAGGCCGCATGCCGGGCTGTGAAGCCGTGACCCTGGTTCGGCAGGCCCGCGCTATGACCATCCGGAAGCGCGGCAGAGCTCTCCGAGCACCTCACCCGCATCGGATAACCCCGTAGGCCGACGCACCGCCGAACGCTCATCCGTTCTGACGCAAAAGAGAACCACGACCCCGACAGTACGACCGGGCCGCACCGGAACACGGTGAGCAGCTTGTCGACAAAGGCGCCACGACGGATTCGTGTCTGTCCCGCAGCTGTTTCCGAACGGGAAGCGGCTCGGCTGCGCGCGAGGATTTCGTTGCCGATGACGCCCGCTCCGACGTCTTCGACCACGGGCGGCCAGCCACCGGTCGGCCACCGCGTGGGGCCGAAACTTGCACGACACCTCGGTGAGCATCTCCTCACCCGCACCGAACTCGACGGTCAGATCGAGCACGCCGACCCGCACCCGCTGTGGGCGACTGGCCCGCAGCCACATCTCCGTCTGTTCGGCGTGGGCGTTCCAGCGTGCAACGTGCTCATAGGCACCCAGGTCGAAATCGGCGTCGAGTTCCCGGTTGATCACCGCGATCACATTGCGGTTGAACCGGGCCGTAACCCCGGTGGCGTCGTCGTAGGCGCGCACCAGCCGGTCGACATCCTTGACCAGGTCGGTGCCCGGCAGCAGGCTGTCTCCGGGCGCCAGGACCTCGGCCAAAGTGGCCAAGAACTCCGCGCGCGGCCCGGGGGTGAGGTTACCGATCGTCGACCCCACAAACACGAACAGTCGCCGCCCGCCGTCGGGAATCTCGGCCAGGTGCTCCTCGAAATCGCAACAGACAGCGTCGATCTCGATCGTCGGGTATTCGCGTGCGATGGCGGTCGCGGCTGCCGACAGCATGCCGGCGCCGACGCCGAACGGCACATATCGGCGCAGCGAGCCGGCATCGCGCAGCGCGTCCAGCTGCAGCCTGGTGATCTGAGCGAACAGGTCGCTGCCCACCGCATCGTAGAACCACCTCGGCGGCAACGACTTCGGTGTCTTGCGCAGCCCGTCGGACACATCGCGACACAGCGCCTCATACGCCGCGTCGGCGGCCAGATGATTGGACAGCGACAGCGTCATACGGTCCTTCCTCCGATCGAGCCTGCTCAGCAAACCCACGGTTCGCCTCGTGCCAGCCGGGCAACCGTGGGCGCGATGCCGTGATCGATCACCTGGTCGGCAAAGTCGTCAGCGGGGCAGCGGCCTTGTTCGACGCCGCACACCAGCCGCTGCATTGCCGCGGCGACGTGGGCCGGTGCCCGCTCGGCGGCCGCAGCCACACACCGGGTGGCCGCGGCGTACAGTCTGCGGTCCCCCAAGCCGCTGCGCGCCGCGGTGTCCCAGGCGGTCGCGACGGGCTCGACCGCTTCGGCGGCGATGTCGGCGGCAACCGGGTCGTCCAGCAGGGTCGCCAGGGTGAACACCAGGGCCGGCCAGACGGCGTCGGGAACGGCATCCAGGTAGCGGATCTCCAGCCAACCGCGCGGGCGCACCGGCGGGAACAGTGTGGTCAGGTGGTAGTCCAGGTCGGCGACGGTCGGGAGGCGCCCATCGAGCAGCGTGCGCGCGTCCGCCCAGTCGGCGAACGGCACATACTGCGTCACCGGCACGGCGTCAGGGGAGTGCACCAGCATCACCGGCGCCTTCAGCGCGTAGCGCGCCCAGTCGATGCCCGGATCGTCGCCGCTGGCGGTCAAGATCGGCCCACAGCGCGCGGAGTCCAACTCGGCCCAGACCCGCTGGCGGGTGGACAGCCAGCCGGAGAACGTCCCGCCCAGCAGCGGGGAATTGGCGGCGATCGCGATCATCGTCGGGCCCAGCGCGTGCGCCAGTCTGACCCGAGCCGCCCACCCGGCCCGCGGCCCGGCGTCCAGGTTGACCTGCACCGAAGCCGTCGAGGTCATCATTGCCGCCCCGGCCACACCGCTGCGGCTGGCCGCGAAGAACCGTTCCATGGCGCGGTACCGCGCGCCCGGATTGACCCGCCCGGCCGGCCGTAACGGGTCGGTGCCCAGCAACACCAACCCCAGGCAGGCCTCGGCGAACGCCGTGCGCAGCACCGCCCGGTCGCGGGCCATCGCGTCGATCGCCGGCACGATGCCCTCGGCAGGTGGGCCGGACAACTCCACCGCACCACCGGGTTCCACCGTGACCGCGCTGCCGCCCGGCAGCGTGGGAAGTGCCTCCAGAACAGCGGTGATTTCATCCCAGCCGGGTCGACGGTGCGGGTCGACGGGGTCGTAGCAGTGCGCCTCGACCTCCAGGCCGACGCGCCCCAGCGGGGCATCGGCCAAACAGCCCTCGGCAATGTAGTGCGCGGCGGCCGCCGAACCGGCCAGCTCGCCGTCGCGCAGACGGGCGTCATCCAGCTGCGATGCGACTGACGTGCCGGGGGCCAACGTCATAGCACGGTCCCGTCAAGCCCGCGCCCCCCGAGGCGCGCGCACCTGTCCATCGTCATTCGGCGTGTCAGTCTCATCGATCTCCTGCGAGTGGGTCGGCGGATCGCCGGGTGCTGCGGCGGTCCAGTGAACCGGCTCAGCCAGGATTTCCGACCATGCAATGTTCGCCAGCTGACAATCCGGCACTTCGTCGGCTTCCCTCCGCAGTCCACGGTGACCGTCAGCCGGCTGACACATTGCTAGGCCACGGCGGTGGTCCCGGGCCTGACTGGGCCGGCATCAGCAGTCGGTGGAAAGGTCAGACAGCGTGGGACAAGTCGACGATCCTCCAACGCCGCGAATGGGACGCATGGCCGGCATCAGTGCGGCGAGTGTCGGCGTGATCTACGGCTACGACTTGTCGAATTTCGCGGGCGCGCTGCGCTACATCACCGATGACTTCGCCCTGTCGACCCACCAGCAGGAGATGGTGACGACCGCGCTGGTGATCGGGCAGATCGCCGGGACGATCAGCGGGGGGCTACTCGCCAACACGATCGGGCGAAAGAAGTCGATGGTGCTGGTGGCCGTCGCCTACGCGGTGTTCGCGGTGCTGGGTGCGGGGGTGGTGGTGTCGCTGCCGATGCTGGCGGTGGTGCGGTTCCTGCTCGGGCTGACGCTCGGGGTGTCGGTGGTGGTGGTTCCGGTCTTCATCGCCGAGTGTGCGCCGGCCCGGATGCGCGGGTCGTTGCTGGTCGCCTACCAGCTCGCCACGGTGATCGGCATTATCGCCGGCTACCTGGCGGCCTACCTGCTTGCTGGTTTGCACAGCTGGCGATGGATGCTCGGTCTGGCCGCGGGACCCGCGGTGCTGGTCCTGCTGCTGTTGCTGCCGATACCCGACACCGCCCGCTGGTACATGCTCAAGGGCTCGGTGCTACCGGCACGCCAAGTTTTGCGGTGCGTGGAGCCAGAGGCCGGCGTCGAGCGCGACCTTGCCGAGATCGCGCGCACGCTTGCAGAACAGCGCGGCGGCGCGCTCATCGATATGCTGCGGCGGCCGTATTGGCGGGCCACGGTCTTCGTGGTGGGGCTCGGATTCTTCGCCCACATCACGGGCATCAACGCGATCGTCTACTACGGACCCCGCTTGTTCGGGGCGATCGGATTCGCCGGCGACTCCGCGCTCGTGCTACCGGCGCTGGCGCAAGTTGCGGCGCTGGCGGCGGCGCTCGTCTCGCTGACCCTGGTCGACAAGCTGGGTCGGCGGCCAATCCTGCTGTCCGGCATCGCCATGATGATTGCGGCTGATGCCCTGCTGATCGTCGTCTTCGCCGTGGGTCCGGCGGTCGGCGGCGCGTTCCTGGGCTTGGCCGGCGTGGTGGTGTTTGCAGCCGGGTTCAGCTTGGGCTTCGGCTCACTGCTGGGGGTGTACGCGGGGGAGAGTTTCCCGGGTCGGCTGCGGTCGATGGGGTCGAGCGCGATGCTCACCGCGGATTTTGCGGGCAGCGCGATCGTCGCCGCCGTGTTCTTGACCATGCTCAATTCGCTCGGCGGTGTGGGTACGTACATGGTGTTCGGCGCCCTCACGCTGGTGGCGTTCGCCTTCGTCTACCGGTTTGCGCCCGAGACGAAGGGCAAGCAGCTCGAAGACATCCGGCACTTCTGGGAGACCGCCGAGACACCCACCGAGCAGGCCGCGGCCGCCCGAGTGACCCGAGGGCCGGGATGAGGTCGCTGAGCCCGCCGGCCACGCCCCGAAGGCGCGCGAGCGGCGACCCCGAGCGTGATCAGCTCCCGGCGGTTGGCGCCGCCACACGTCGGCTGATCAGCGCGTCCACACTGGCCTTGCCGGCTCCGACACACACGAGCCACAGCAGCAGACCTATCAGCAGCCACTCCGGGGAGTAAAACAGGTTGCTCAGAAAATGCCAGAGATCCGGATACTTGTGCGCCAGATCCGGGCCGATGTCTGTGAGCAACGCGCCGACCATGTCCCCGGCAAGTACCAGCGACACCAGCCGGGTGCCAAGGCCCAGCATCAACGCCGCGCCACCGACGAGTTCCACCACCGCGGTAAACGGGGCGAGCACCTGCGCCGCGGGAATGCCCAGGTTGGCAAACATGGTGGTGAACTTGTGGAGATCACCGAGCTTGCCCACGGCGCCGCTGAAGTACATGAACCCGACGGTGACCCGCAGCAGCAAGTTCGGCAGCCAGCCCAGGTTGTTCAGTTCGTCGGTCGTACGAAGGTACGCCGGTTGAAAACGTGCGACCAGAGATGCACGGGTCATCAGGGGGTGTGTCATGTTTTCTCCGCAATCATCAGGGTGTACCCGATGCGGCCCGATTTGACCGCATCGGTCGCCAGACGGGTGTATTTTAGCACCGCGTCGGTTTGAATACCGTTGTCAGCAAGGGTCTTTGGCGCAGCGATGTGCAGCGCAGTAATTCTGGCTTCGATTCGGTCGATCATTTTCAGCAGGCTGTCGTCATGGGATTCGACGTGCCGCAGCTCAAGTCCGGCCGCGGCCAGGATGCCGGTGTAGTCGGCGGCGGTTCGGGCGTCGGCGATGCAGGCGACCCACGCCGCCAGTGTGGTCAGCTCGTCCGGTAGGCCGGCGTCGGTGACGGTGACATCGGTGATGCCGGCCAACCCGCCGGGGCGCAGGATGCGCGCGAACTCCCCGGCGGCGGCGTTTTTGTCGGGGAACGTGCACAGTGAACATTCGCAGACCAGTGCGTCGAATGTGTTGTCGGGCAGGGGGAGTCGTTCGGCATCGCCGTGGTGAAATCGTACCCCGTCACCCAGCTCGTCCTGCGCGACCATGTTCTGGGCGTGGTCGACGTTGACCTGGCTGAAGTCGACGCCGTCGACGACGGCGTCGTAGTCACCGGCCAGCAATCGGGCGGTGGCGCCGCGCCCGCAGGCGATGTCGGCCACCCGGCGCCGGCGCGGCCCCAATCCAAGCTGGTCAGCCAGCCTGCGGGTTAACGCCGCGCCGCCGGGGTGATAGGACTCGCCGAGCAACAACGCCACGGCGTCGCTGGAATACGCTTCGGCGCAACACGTTTTGATGCGCTGCGGCGGCACCGTCATCGGCGTACCGCTCTGCTGCCGGTGGGGGTACCGCCCGCTTGCGGGGGCGTGGTGGCGTCATGCCCGGTGCGGGAACCGGCGGCTGTTTTGGACCCGTTCGGCGAGTCGGCCAGCAGCCCGGCAAGCGGGGTGGCGTTGGGCACGATGTCGGGCACCGCCACCCCGGTGAGCTGTTCGCGGACCTGCTCGCGGTAGCCGACCGAGTTGTAGGCGCAGAACGGGATCAGCCGCCCGTCCGGGGTGATCTGCTGCACGCAGCATTTCATCAGCTGCCTGACGTTGAGGGTGAACGGATCCTGGAAGTCTTGGATCACGATCGCGAACACCCGGTCGGTGAGATTGGTCAGCGCTTCGGGCAGGTTGATCCCGCAGGCGTCGGCGCAGTCCAGGGCGCGAACAGCCTTCTGGAGCTGCTCGGTGGTGACGTCGCTGCCCATCACCGCCGACGCCGACCACAGCTTCTCCAACGCCGCCCGGATCGTCAGGTCGGGGATGACCCGGTTGGAGACGTAGTCCAGGTAGTCATCGACGTCCAGCAGCCGCGGGATCGGCACCACATGCTCGCCGTCGGTGAGCAGGTAGGTGATCGAGCGGCAGCTGGGAAAACAGCACGGTACCGGGAAGAAATCGTTTGCCTTGAACCACTGCGGCAGCTCCGCGGCGATGCCGTGGATGATGTCGGAGTTGGTCAGCCGGGTCAGCGGGTCGAACTCGATGTGCCGGCCGGCGTGGGTGACCGGCTGGAACACCACCGACTGCACCGCCGGATGCGCCATGCCGTGGCGGATGACGGCGCCGAGTTCGTGCTCGTTGAGGTCGCGTTCCACCGCGGCGACCAGGCTCACGGTCAGGCCGGCCTGCGCGCAGTTGTCCAGCGCCCGAGCTTTGACATCGCGCAGGTCGCGGCCGCGGATCGCGCGGTGCGTGGCTTCGTCGAGGCCGTCGAACTGAAGGTAGATGTGCACCGGGCGGCCGGGCCGATTGCGCTCGGCCAGGCCGGCGACGAACCGCCGATCCGAGGCCAGCCGGATGCCGTTGGTGTTGATGATGACGGTCTTGACCGGGCGCGCTTGGGCGGCGTCGACGAACTCGAGGATCTGCTTGTGGATGGTCGGTTCGCCGCCGGAGAACATCACCACCTCGGGTTCGCCTTCGGCGGCCACCAACGCGTCGAGCATGCGGTCGCATTGGGCCATGGTGATGGCGTACCCGTCGGGTTGGTGACCGGAGTCGGCGAAACAGATCGGGCAGTCCAGGTTGCAGTGGCTGTTGACCTCGATCAGCCCCAGACAGGCGTGCTGTTTGTGGTCCGGGCACAACCCGCAATCGCTGGGGCAGCCGTCGCGAATCTCGGTCTGAAACTGCAGCGGCAGTGTGCCCGGCTTGTTGAATCGAGCTGCGTCCATGTACATTTCGGCGTCCCCGTAAACGAGGGCTTCGAAGTCGCCGTGGTCTCGGCAGCGTTTGCGTAAATACACCTTGGCGTCGCGGATGTTGACCTGCGCGTCCACCACGACCTTGCACACCGGGCAGATGCTCTTGGTGTACTCGATGAACACCTCGTCAAGATCCCGCTTCACGGTCGTCACCGATGCTCTCCCGTCAGCCGTGCACCTCAGCGATCTCACCACTGTGCGTCTCGTGTGCGGTGCGCGAATGTCAGCAGCCGGACAATACGCCGTGCCGGTCGGCACTGTCCGCACGATGACAGTTCACGTGTTCAACGCATCCCACAAGAGTGCAATGGGCCAGAGATCAATGGGCCAGAGCACAATGGGCCACAGAACAATGGGCCAGAGCACAATGG
>NZ_JAVKSH010000114.1:7697-11411 GCF_039583805.1 Mycobacterium sp.
GCGCCGTATGGAACGGGACCGTGCTCGCGGAGGCGCCGCGAACCGTCCGGCTGGAGGGCAACCACTATTTCCCACCCGAATCGGTGCACGTCGAGCATTTCATCGACAGCCCGACCACATCGGTCTGCCCGTGGAAGGGCCTGGCTCACTACTACAGCGTCACCGCCAACGGCGAGGTGAACCCGGACGCCGCCTGGTACTACCCACGCCCGAGTCCACTGGCGCGGCGGATCAAAAACCACGTCGCGTTCTGGAAAGGCGTGACCGTCGAAGGTGAACCCGAGGGTGCATCGCACGGCTTCGCACACCGCATGGCGGCTCGGCTGGGCAGCAGCACGGCACGACACGACAGCAGAACATGAACATTAAGCCGCCGGTGACTGAGGATCTTGCCCAGAAACGCCCCTCGACGGCGAACGGTGCGCTGCCGATATGGCGCATCGGAATCACCGGCGGACTGGTCGGCATTCTCTGCTGTGCCGGCCCTACCGTCCTTGCACTCTTCGGAATCGTCAGCGCCACAACAGCATTAGCGTGGTCTGATAATCTCTACGGTAATTACGCGTGGTGGTTCCGCCTGGGCGGGCTGGGTGTGCTCGTGCTGCTGGCCTGGATTGCGTTGCGGCGACGCAATCAGTGCAGCCTCGCCGGGATGCGGCGACTGCGATGGCGGCTGGCGACAGTGCTGGCCATCGCGGCCGGCACCTACGGCGCGTTGTACGCGGTGACGACCTGGCTCGAACGGTTCGCGTAATCCGCGGTTCCACACGGCGCCGCGTCCTCGACGCTCTCGCCTGATCGGCACAAAAGGCGTTGCCCAACTGCGCCATTCATCTTGTGTGCTCCCCGAGCGGCGCTGTGGTTACCCTGCACGCATGGACTGCTGATCGATGAAGGTCGCCCCTCTGGGGCACCTCACCGACCAGACGAATGGACGCGGATAGGGGAAACACACCGCAGTCGTGACCGCAAACCTCCGCGGTTCGGCGAGTCGGCTGGCAGAGGGCGGGACATCCATACGCACGCGCTCGGGCGGTACTGCCAGTCGGGGGGTGCTGTGGTGCCCAGTTACGGCAGCTGAAGCCCGACCTGCAGCGTGCCTCGGGGGCCGCATGACCTCGCCGGGCGTCGTCCCGCGTCATGTTGCGCGAGCGCGCAAACCGTCCGGATCGGTGATCTCGATGACGGCGTACCCCACGGTGATCAGACGATCGCGCTCGAACTCTTTGAGAATCTTGTTGATCGACGGACGCTGCGCGCCGAGCATCGCGGCGATGGTGCGTTGCGCGAGTTCAACCCGCTTCTCGACGGCCTCGTCGAGCAGAAGCTGCGCGAGCTGGGCGGGCAGGGGTCTGCCAAGCATGCTGATCAGCCTCGCCTGCCCCGCCGACACCCGTTGCGCCACACTCGACAGCCACCGCCGCGAGATGGCCGGACGAGTGGCGAGCAGCCGCTCAAACGCGTGCCGCTCCAGGAACAGGCAGGTGGCGTCGGTCAACGTCCGAGCGGTGTAAAACAGCGGCATATCCAATAGCAGGGGGATGTCGCCATCCACATCGCCGGGACGAAGGACATCCACGACAGCGCGCCGGCGTCCGGATCCGACGGCGAGCTCGATCTGTCCCTGACGCACGATCCACACCCCGTCAGCGGCCTGATCGCCGAGGAAGACCACTTGCCCGGGCGCGAACTGCTTGGCTTGCAGGGTTTCCGCGAGCGCCGACAGATCGTTGGGATGCAGCGGTGCCGCTGCGCCGCGTCCAACGCAGCGTGCCACCCAAGCCGCGTGTCGCACCTGTGCATCGGGAGGCTGCTGCCCGCCGGTCAGCGACTGCACAATATGCCGGAGCGGGCCCGCAGGGTTGTCGGACATCGTGCCTCCTCGATCGCAGAGCCGATGGTGACATCCTGCCGACAAGTTTGCCATCGCAATGTCATTTCGCTGACACGTTCGGAGGTCGACCCGTCAACGAGCCCACCCGACGGCACCGTGTGCGCGATCAACGAGGGCTTGATCCGATGTGTTGACGCGGCCACGGATCTCGACGCTCACCAGCCTCATCGAAGTGTCACACTGGCGACACTCGCGCTTGGCTCCTGCATCGCCGTTTGTTGGGTGAAATATGACGACAGCATTTGTGCTCTCCGGGGGTGCGAGCCTCGGTTCGATCCAGGTGGGGATGCTCCTCGGTCTGGCCGAGGCCGGGATCGTGCCGGAGCTGGTCGTCGGTACGTCGGTCGGCGCGCTCAACGGCGGCTGGGCGGCTTCGCGGCCCGACGTCGGCGGGATCGGGGAGCTGGCCGACCTGTGGCGGTCGCTGACGCGAAACGACATCTTCCCCACCCGCCCGATCGTCGGGCTCCTGGGGTTTCTCGGGTGGCGCTCGAACCTGGTGCCCGCCGCGGGCCTGCGGCAACTTCTCAGCGACCACCTGGGGTTCGCCCGGCTCGAGGATGCGCCGATCCCCCTGCATGTGGTCGCCACCGACGTGCTCTCGGGCTGCGATGTCCTGTTGTCGACGGGAGACGCGGTCGACGCGATCGCGGCCAGCGCCGCCATTCCCGCCGTCTTCCCGCCGGTGCATATCAACGGCCGGGCCCTGATCGACGGGGGGGTGGTGAACAACACCCCGCTGTCTCATGCCGTCGCGCTCGGCGCCGACCTGATCTGGGTGCTGCCCACCGGCTATTCGTGCGCTTTGCCCGAGCCCCCGAAGGGGGTGACGGCGATGGCGCTGCACGCCTTGGCCCTCGCCGTCAACCAACGCCTAGCCGTCGACGTCGCCCGCTTTGAGGACGCGGTCGACCTGCGCGTGGTCCCACCGCTGTGCCCGCTCGGCATCTCACCAATCGACTTCACCCACACGGCCCAGCTCATCGAGCGGTCGCATACCGCCACCCGTGAGTGGCTGGCGACGCGCCATCCCGTCACCGGTCAAGCGGCTTTGCTTGCGCCACACCGGCATTGAGCGCAGCGCCGCCGGCCGGCCCGCCGCACCCGTACGATCGGGATCGACGATGGTCTTCCCGCTCGATCACCGAGACGGCGGTGTCATCGTGTTGACAATCCTCCCGCGCAGGGTGTGCTGCACCCGTTGCCCAGTGCGCAAAGCGCGCCAACAGCCGGCATCACCGGCGCCGACTTTTGATCCGGGCCGGCGGCAACATTCGACCGGTGCGCTCCCCGCCGACCCGGACGGATCCGCGGCGCAGTGCCCGACCTGTGCCGGCGACGACGGTCGCGCCGCCATACAGCGCCGCGGCGCCGATCCCGATAGCCAGCACGTAGCGCCACGGCTCGATCGGCGCAACGAGGTTTGGCACCAGCACGATCGCCAATGCCGGATACAGGTGTTCACCTGTCCAGCCGAGAATGGCCAGCATCACGCCCACCGCAGCCAACTGGACGGCGCTGGCCACCAGTGCCCGGGCCGGGGCGACGCCCCCGCCCATCACCGGCGACACCCACGACGCCACGCCGCCCACCGCTGCCGCCGTCACCAGCAGCGCCCACCGGCGCAGCGCAGCGGCGGGCGGGCGTGCGCCGTGAGCGCACCATTCGAGTGCACCCACCAACAGCGGCGGAGCCAGAGCGACCGTCGGTACCGGCAACACCACGGAGGCCAGGACGATCCAGCCCACCCCGATGACGGAGAACAGCGCCAACGTCGGCCAGGACCACCGACCCGCCCGCGCTGCGACCGCCGCCGTAAG
>NZ_JAVKSH010000115.1:0-11156 GCF_039583805.1 Mycobacterium sp.
TTAATCCGCCGTATCGAATGGACCATTGACCGTCCGGTGTCGCGCACGCCGTAGCTGGCCGTGCGCCACGATCCACTGGGGCCGCGCCTTATCGAAACGCGCGCCGACCCGCACATCGCCGTCGACCGGTGCCCTTTTATTTCCGAAGGGCCCGTCTGATCCAGCGTGTTTTCCAACTCGGAAATAATGTGCGCACCGTCTCGGTAAATGGGTGGGTGATCACCTCCGGCCGGGCTTTATTCCAGTTGATCCGCTCTTGTTCGAGCTCTGTCAGACGATCGTGCGCCGCCGCGGCTCCGCGGTCGTCTCGCGTGAGCACCACAAGACTGCCCCGAAGCCAAGGAAAAGTCGAAAGAGATTGCAGCGCAAGCGAATCGAAGAGGCGCGGGTACCAGCCCACCGACGCGAACAAATCAAGCCACAGCGACAGCGGCCGCACATGTGTATTGTGCGCTCTGCGCTCCGGCGGCGGGGTGCCGCAGAATACTATGCGCTGATCTGCATGCCGCACGACGTTGTCGACGAGTACTCGCTCCGATTGCGCGAGAGGGTGATTGGCCGCCGCTACGCAGACAACAAGGTCGAAGGTCTCGGCCGACTCCACAAGCTCGCCCAGACCTCCGCTGGTGTAGTCGCCGCGTCGGAGGTGACCCGATCTCCCCTCGACGGGGTCGACGACCATGGTGCGCTCGGCCCCCAGGGAAGCGAAATATTTCAGGTACGGCGCGGATTCACTGCCGATGCCGAGGACAGCTACGGGTCGATGACGGTCTGCCAGATGCCGGAAAGGCGGGAGGTCGATGTATCGTTCTCTCCGGCGGTGGCGACCGCTCGTGGATGGCCATAGAAAGTCTCGCCATATCGTTCGTTTACGATTGGCATCGTGCAGGAGCGCGATAGCTTTCTCATGGCCCGACAGAGCCGCGTCCGGGTTGAAGATCTTGTCGACAGATTTTAGAACTTTTTGTAGCGCGGTAGAATCAGTTTTCGGCCGCAGTGCTAGTGTCGCATAGGCTGGCAGAACAGGGTCACAGACCACGTCCTGCGGCCACCGGGATTGGGTCGGAGACGATTGCCCATATTTGAGCGCTTCGAGCGTCAAGTCCTCAGGTGTGAGGCCTGTTCCGCGAGTGATGCGTTCGTAGAGCCCTTTCCACTGAAACGCGTAGCCGCCGTCGGGGGCATATCGATTTCGCTCCATGTTGGCAATCCACCCGACCAAGACCTTGCCTGTGATCTGATCGACACTTCGGACCGGGAAGTGCGCTAGTGCGACGTTCCGCAAACTCAGACGGCGCAGCGAACGGCCGGCGAACTTAACGTCATGGTTACCCTGCTGGATCTTCAGTTTCATGTCAATTTTCGGCTTGGTGGCGATGATCGTCTTCCACCAAGTTTCCTCAACCGCCCTTCGGTGCGTGATACTTCGTAAAGGGTCTGTCGTATCGGCTGCCGCGCCGGTCGGCGCGGGGATGTAGGTACGCCAGCGGTACTGCGCCTGTGTACCAGGACGCATTGTGCGCAGTTGAAGGTATAAAGTCTCACGCGATGGTGCCACGATAAATTCGTCGGCATCTAACAAGAACACAAAACGCGGCTTGAACTTGGGGACAACCTTGCGATAGACCACGGTGACTATTTCTGCCTGGAAGTGAGCCACCACCGGATCGTCGAACAGAATTAACGGCAATCCCTCTTGCTGTAGCATGACGATAATTTCGCGTGTAGCGTCGGCCGAGTCATTATCGATCATGACCATGGCATCCATGAATTGTAGGTTATGTCGGACGAATGCCTCAATAACGTCGACCTCGTTTTTTACCATCGATATTCCGAGCGCTTCAATCATTTGTCCAGCCTGCTCCGGCGATTGGTCAAGGTCACGTGAAGTATCTTAGAGCCTTACCCTGGCTATGATCGCGGAGTGCCGGCCACCAGCGTGGTTGGCCTTGCTGGCCCGCGTGTAGCAGTAGTCAGTCGAAGCACGACCGTTCACCAGAGCGGCGTCTGCCCACGGATAAGCTGCCAGGCTCTCATAGGATCCGCGTCGCCTATGTTGCGCGAAGGTCACCGTAGTGGGTAGCGTTCCTCGCATGTGGGTGGCGGTTTTGGTGGTCGCGCTACTGACCTGGACGGACCCGGTGCGTGTCGCCATCGCCGTGCTTTTAGTTTCGCGGCCACGGCCACTGCTGAACCTGGTCGTGTACTGGCTCGGCGGCATTGTAGCCGGCCTGACCTCCGGCGCTGTTGCGCTGCTGTTATTCGGTGACCTCGTGCCGGTGGCTTTGCATGGCCTCGCATCGACAGTTGGGAATTTCACGGGCGGGTATGTTCGCATCGCCATGGGTGTGCTGGCGCTGCTGTTCGCCGCGATGGCCTCCGCGCGCTTCTCATGGCGACAGCGTGTGGGGGTCATGTGGCGTCAGCGTGCGGGGGTGCCGATAGGCTTTGCCCCCCCGGCAATCTTGGCACTGCAGCCGAGCAAGCCGAGCGCATTCTCGCGGCTGTCAGGCGGCGCGCACCGTTTGTTGGAAACTGATCATCTCGCCTTGGCGTTTGTGGCCGGTATCGGAACGGCCATTCCCCCCATCGAATTTCTGGTGGCTCTCAACGCCATACTGGCCTCGGGAGCCACATTCGGAACGCAGCTCGGCGCAATCACCATGTACACCCTCGTCGTGCTGGTAATGGTCGAGATTCCACTCGTCAGTTACTTTGTGGCACCGGAGAAAACCCAAGTGGGCGTACTGCAGTTGCAAAGCTGGATGCGCACTCACTGTCGACGGCTTCTCACTATCACGGCCGCGGTGGCGGGAGTTTTACTGGTGAGCACAGGGATGGCCGGGGTCTGAGCCGAAGACTGATTCACCTGAGCGGTGCGAGCTGCCCCAACACGGTGCCCACCAACCGGAATCTTCAATTGGCGGGTGGCCTGGTCCACGTTCGACGGTTTTCTCTCGCCGTGGGGCTTCGCGGAGGCTGTCGCCGGGTGCTACGTTTAACTTGTGTCCTTGCTCATTACAGTTCCGACATTCGGAAAACACGAATACACCCATGCTCTCGTCGGGGACTTGGAGCGTGAGGGTGCCGAGTATCTGATTGTCGACAACCGCGGTGACTATCGCAAAATCAGCAACGAACGGGTCCTCAAGCCGGGCGCAAACCTCGGCTGGGGTGGAGGTAGCGATCGTGGGTTCCGGATAGCGTTCGCGGAAGGCTACTCCCATGCAATGACGCTCAATAATGATACCCGCATCTCGAAGGGATTCGTCGCCGCGTTGCTCGACCCGCGTCTACCCGCTAATGCGGGGATAGTCGGGCCAATGCTTGACCAAGGGTTCCCCTGCGCGGTAGCTGACCAGAAGCTGGACGCCGCAAGCTACACTCCCCGACCACAATACCGGGCAGTCCCTCTCGTAGAGGGGGCGGCGCTCATGATTTCCCGCGAATGCTGGATGACCATTGGGGGAATGGATCTGCGTACTTTTGGGCGCTACGGATGGGGGATCGACTTCGATCTCGCCTTGCGTGCCGTGGACGCGGGGTTCGGCCTGTACACCACCGAAATGGCCTATATCAACCACTTCGGGCGGGGGACCGCCAATGTCCACTTCGGACATTGGCGCTATGAATCGGGCGCCATGTTTGCCATGGAACGGGGAATGCGAAAAGTCTATGGGCGTGCGTGGCGCAAACGATTCCCGCCGGGATCGTTGTCAAAACAGCGCTGGCCAAAAAAGACCGCCAGCGTGACGTATACGACTTACTTGTTGGACCCCCATTGACTCGCCCGTCTTGCAGTCCTCGCCGTGAGCCATCGCGGATCACCGCAAGCGCAAAATGGAACGTCATCACCGATTGAGCGAGTAGCCTGGCAGACGGCAGTCAATCAAGCTACGATGCCGACCTGTTCGCTCTCAAATCCGGCCTGCGGCTTAGCAAGCCTAACCGATCAAATTGTCGGGGGCCTCTCACTATCTGGAGCTGGTGTACGTACTGCTTGAACGAGTCCGCCAAATCCAGCCCGTGCGAGTGGTGTACGGTCAGCGCGGGCTCCCGCACGACACCGTATCCGTTTTCGAGCATCAATTTCGCCAGTGCCGTATCTTCGCCGCCTGCCTGGTAGCGTTCGTCGAAGCCGCCAAGTTCCTGCCAGGCTGATTTGGCGATCATCGCACCAGTCGCACCCAAAACTCCCAGCCCAGCCTTTTCTACGCGACCGGCGGGCCTCCCAAGAAAAAGGTTGGGCTTAGTCGCCGCCCCCCATCGTTCGAAGTAGGAAGCGCCATCATTAGGGAAACACGTACCGAAGGCGCCCGCTGTACTTTTATTTATGGTGAAATGGCGGGCACCTGCGTGAAGGCTATGCGTGCTTGACAAGCGTACATGCGCGACGGTCACGAAGACCAGATCGTTACTGGCGGCTGCCATACCCAAATTTAGCGATCGTGGATAAGTGAACTTACTTTGATCCAGTGTTACGACTTCTGCACCATAGTCTTTTGCTATCGCTGGGCTTCTGTCGCTTGATCCATTATCAACGACTACCACTTCGATTGCACCGCTATACACCTGTTTGTCGATGTCTTCGAATAGCTTCTCCAGCGCGCTGGCTTCGTTGAATACTCGAACCACCACAGTAATATTTGAATCGGTAGCTGGATCATCCACTAAAGTTTCACCAATGCGGTTTTGCAGCAGTTTGGCCGTCAGTGAGCTACCGAATGGAACTAACTCCAGCAGCTCGGGATGTAAGAGATATGCATCATTTCCCACAGCGATAGCATACGATGAAGTGGTCATTTATGCAACGCGTATCGCCGGGCAGTTTAGCGACCGGGCCGAAACATGATGTTAGTGCCTTTCTAGAGGCAATAGTTTGTCTCGTACCGCATCCTCCAAAAGCGTGGCTGCGGCGGACGCCCCGGCGGCGGGCTTGGTCGTCCGGGTCGCGACGTCGCGGGCCCGGGCGACGTAGCCCGGCGCGAGGATTTCACGCAGTTCCCTTACCAGCGATTTCTGGGTGATGCCTGAAAGGCGACGGGCGGAACCCACTTTCAGCCGTGTGACCACGGCCGCCCAGAGCGGCTGATCGGCGACTTCCCAGAGCACCAACGCCGGAATCCCGGCTCGCAGGACCGCGGCGGTGGTGCCGGCGCCGCCGTGATGCACGACGGCGCGGCAGGCCGGGAAGATGGTCGTGTAGTTCACCGGACCCACAACCTTGACGTGGTCGAAGCTGGGCAGCTGCCCGGTGTCGTCGACGCCGGAATAGACCAGCGCCCGCTCGCCCAGCTCAGCGCAGGCTGCCGCGATCATTTCCAGTGTCTGCGAACGGGATTTGACCGGTGTGCTGCCGAAGCTGAAGTAGATCGGCGGCGTCCCCGCGGCAATCCAGGATGCGACCTCGTCGTCGGCGTCGCTGGCCAGGTCCAGCGTCAGCGCGCCGACGAAAGGGCGGCGGCCGTTCCATTCCGCCGCAAGCCCGGGGAAACACACCTCGTCGTACGCCTGAATCTCCAACGATCCGTTCTCTGCGATCCGTTGTGTCGCAGAGCTTTTAGCCTTCGGCAGCCCCAGCTCGCGACGCTGCGCCTGCTCGACCTCCCTGCTGATCTGCCAGTACAGCCACCAAGCCGTCCTCATCGTGGAGCGGATCAACGGCGGCGGCACCGGAACCGAGGGCAGGCCGAGCCGGCCGTTGACCTGCATCGGGAAATGATGCAGTGCGGCCACCGGAATGCCGTAGTACTCCGCGACATTGGCGGCGACCCCGTGATACGCCACACCGGTCAACACCAGGTCGGCGGAGTCCGCCAGTGCGGTGAGGGTCCTGCTCATCTCCGCCCACCCTTCGACGAAGAGCCCCTTGGCTGTGCGCGCCACGCTGATAGGATTCTGCATCTTGACGACGCCGCGGACGTAGTCGGCGACGGCGTTGATGTGTTCCTCGGAGTCCCGCCCGTAGGGCACCGCGGCCAGCCCGGCCGACTCGACAAAGCCGACCAGGTTGGGCGGAACCGCCATGCACACGTCATGGCCCCGTCGCCACAGCTCCAGACCGACAGCGGCGCAGGGTTCGACATCACCGCGGGTTCCATGAACTGCCACAACGAATTTCATCGACACGACCTCAGTCGTTGCCGTCCGCATAGGCGAGATCCGCCGTCGTGCCCTGCGGTTGCGCGCCCGTAGTCGCGTGCTCTGCCGGCGCGGTGTCCGGTCCGTCGGTCGGGGGATCGTCCGGCACGGCGTTCGTGCGTCGCAACGCGTGCCGGACCGTCGCGGCGCGGCCCGCGACGAGGTTGACCAGCCGGCCCCGGGTGGCTTTCAGCCCCGCGTCCCGCCGCAGCGCGTACTGCCGCGGCAGCCACCGGTGGGGCCACCAGTTGGCGCGGCCGATGATGATCGCCATCGCCGGCACCGTGATGGTGCGCACCACGAACGTGTCCAGCAGAATCCCGACGCCGATGACGAAACCGGCCTGCAGCAAGCTGCTCACACTGGCGAACAGCAGGCCGAACATCGAGGCGGCGAAGATCAAACCGGCCGACGTGATCACACCCCCGGTCGAGCCGACCGTGCGGATCACACCCAACCGCAGGCCGTGCGGCGACTCGTCGCGGATCCGGGTGATCAGCAGCAGGTTGTAGTCGGCTCCCATCGCCACCAACAGGATGAACGTCAATCCGGGGATGCTCCAATGCAATTCCTGGTGCAGCAAGAATTGAAACAAGACGACGCCGATGCCCAACGCCGACAGGTAGGAGATCACCACCGAACCGATCAGATACAGCGGCGCCACGATCGCGCGCAGCAGCACGACCAGGATCATCAGCACCGTGACGATGGTCGCCAGGACGAAGAACCGCATGTCGGCGTTGTAGAAGTCACGCGTGTCCCGCAGCCCCACCGAGACTCCCGCCATCGATATCGTGGCGTCCTCCAGCGCCGTGTTGGGTTGGGCCCCGCGAGCGGCCCCGATAATCGCGTTCACCTGGTCCATCGCCGCCGTGCCGAAGGGATCCAGCTTGGTCTGGACGATGTAGCGTGCCGCATGCCCATCCGGCGAGATGAAAATGCCGGCGGCCTTCTTGAAATCCCCCTCGTTCAAAAACTTCGGCGGAATGTAGAACCCCGCCATCGACGGCTGCCCCGCATCGGCCTTCATGGCCAGCAGGAACGCCGAGGCTTCGCCGAGACCGCCGCCCAGCTTTTTCGTCTGGTCGACCAGCAGTTGCACGCCGTCGGCCAGCCGCCGGCTGCCGTCGGCGAGGGCGTTGGCCCCTTTTTGCAGGTTGGCCAGGCGGTCGGTGATGCCGCCCGCCTGGCCGAGCCCCAACGACCGCAGCGCGCTGGTGGCCGTGGCAAGCCCGCGGCTCAGCGACTGCACCGTCGCTTCGAGGGTCTGCCCGCCCTGTGTCGCCTGCATCTGCCGCCCCAGATCGGCGATCTTGTCGAAAGCGCCGCTCCGTTGCGCGGTGACCAGACGCTGCAACTGGCCGCGCGCGTTCACGCAGGACGCGTCGAAATTGCAGATCGGGCTGGCGTCCAGCGCCGTAAGTACCGGGCCGGCCCAGTCGAAGCTCCGAGACATGTTGGCCAGGTCCACCCCGAACGCGTCGCCGAACGCGTGCATCCCGTTGAGCAGCTTGGAGGCGTTGTCCAGTTGGCTGAGCATCTTGCCGCCGCCGAGCTGGTTCTGCACGGCGGTGAGCGCGCCGACCAAGCCTTGAATCGGGCCCAGGGCCACAATGACTTGGCTTCTCACTTGGCCGAGGCTGTCGGCCAGTGTGTTGGCACCGCCGGTCAGCGCGCTCAGGTCGTTGGAGTGGTTGGCGATCTGCTTGGACGCCTCGTTCAGCTTGCCGCCCACTTCGCCGGCCTGATACGACGTCTTGGCCTGTTCCAGCGGCTCGCCGGTGGGCCGGGTGATACCCCTGATGATGGCGACGTCGGGCACCTGGCTGACCCGCCGCGCCATCTGCTCGAGGTCGGCAAGGGCCTGCGGCGTGCGCAGGTCGTGCGGCGACTGGACTAACAGGAACTGCGCGGTGACCGTGTCCGGCGGGAAGTGGCGCTCCATCGCCGCAGCCCCGACGGTGCTCTCCAGATTACCCGGCAACGTCTTGCGGTCGTCGTAGTTGAAATGGGCCAGGCTCACGCAGGCAGCCAGCGCAATCAGGACGGCCAGGCTGCCGGCCAGGTGGACCACCGGGCGGCGCACGATGCGTATGCCCGTGCGCCGCCAGAAGCGGTTGGTCAGGCCACGCCGCGGCTTGATCCAGCCACGCCGTCCCGCCAGCACCAGGATGGCGGGAAGCAGCGTCACCGCGGCGGCGAACGACACCGCGATGCAGATCGAAATCGCCGGGCCGACCGTGGTGAACACCGGCAACCGGGCGAAGATCATCGCCATGAAGGTGACCCCCACCGTCGCTGCCGACGCGGCGATCACCTTGCCGATCGACGCCAACGCTCTCGTGACGGCCTGATCCGAATCCGCGCCGCGTCGCACGTAGTCGTGATATCGGCTGATCAGGAAGACGGCGTAGTCGGTTCCGGCGCCGACCATGACCGCCGTCATGAAGACGATCGTCTGGCTGGAAATCGCCAGGCCGAGTTCGGCGAATCCGGCGAGCGCACCCTGCGCGGTCACCAGGGTTGCGCCGATCGTGATCAACGGCAACAGCATGGTGACCGGATTTCGGTACACGATCAGCAAGATGAGGAGCACGATGATCGCGGTCCCCGTCTCGATCAGGTGCAGATCGTGCTCGCTGACCTCGACGATGTCGGTGACCGTGGCCGCGGGGCCGGTCACGTGAGCGGTCAGCGTCGATCCGGCGACAGCCTGCCGGACGGTGTCGGCGACATGCTTATACCCGTAGCGGGCCTCCGGTGAGCCGAGTTGGCCTTTGAGGATGATCGGCAGGTTCCAGGCCTTCTTGTCCTTACTCTCCAAGATCTCCCGCAGCTGCGGCACGCCGACGAAGTCCTGCACCGAATCGATGTCCTGCTTGTCCTGGTGCAGCTTCTCGACCAGGGCTTTGTACGTCTTCACGTCGGCGGGGGAGAGCCCGTTCTCGTCGGTCAGGATGACGAACAACGCGTTGTCCGAGCCCGCGTCGTGAAACGCCTCGCTCATCTGCTTGGTCGCGACCAACACCGGAGCGTCCTCCGGCAGCACCTGCACCTGCTGGCGCGCGGCCACCACCGGCAACGATGGGAGAGCGGTCACCAGAACGGCTGCGAGCGCGATCCAGAAGCCGATGACCAGCAGCGGCCACCGGACCACCACGTCGCCCACTCGTTGGAAAAGGTTTCCAACCGGGGCGGACTCGGGAGCTTCCATGCTCGGCCTAGCTCCTTAAATTGCTCCCTCGACCCCAAAGAATGCGTTGGCGCCGCTGCGTGCCGGCTCCGCCGAGTAGCGGCCCGCCGCAACCCGGCTGAAGACGGACTTCAGCGTGTCCGTGTACCGGGTCACCGATTCCCGGGCGATCGGGTTGTTCGGGAAGGACACCATCAGCGACACCTCGTCGAACAGCCGGATCACCGACATGTACAGGTACGCGGGGCTCCGGGCGTCGTTGTAGGCGGTTGCATTCGACCCGACCAACGCGGAGGCGACGACAGCGGACAGTGGGGGAAGGCCGGCATCCATGTAGTTCATCATGGAGAAGTCCGGTCCGTACCTCTTCAGCCACGGCGCCAACTCCAGAACGCGCTCGTACGGCACATTCGCGAGTTCGATGTTCTCGTCGAAGGAAGCCTGGGTGGCCCGGGCGGTCGCGTCGAACGAGTTCGGGTCGACGGGAATGGTGAACGGCACGATGCCGGTGAACCAGCCCATCGTCATGTACTCCGCCGGCGTCCTGCGCTTGTCGATCGGGGTCAGCCCGTAGTAGATCTCCTGCCCGGTCAACTCGTACTGCGCCAGGGCCGCGCAGGCGAACAAACCGCCGCTGAACCGGGCACCCGCCGCGATGCAGCCGGATTCGAAGCTGGCCGTCTCGTCGGGGTCCATCAGCGGCACCACCATGATGTCGCCGCCCAGCGCTATCGACTGGTCACCCAGCGGCAGCGGGAAGTCCGGCATGCCGCCGCCGTTGTTCTCCGCGAACTCGATCCACCTGCGCACCTCCGGGGAGTCCAGGGTCATCGCCGCCGCGGTCTGCGCCTCCCGGCGGCAGAAGTCGTCGTGGCTGGCCGACGCCGGCAGCGCGACGGGCGGCTTGCCGCCCATCAGGCCGCGGTAATTCGCCAGAATCTCGGCGTACAACGCGGAAACCAGCGCGGGATCGCAGTGCAGATGGTCGACGATCGCGTAGATCGAGAAGTGCTCCGCATACTGGATGATGCCGAACCGGAAACAATCCCACTGCAATGGGTTGGGAGTCGACAGAACCAGGTCACGCCATTCGGGCTGGGTCAACTCGCCATATTCGACCGGAACGAACTGGATATCGCGAGGGTTGTCGATACGGTGCCGCACGATGTTGCGGTCCTCTTTGTAGTCGAACCAGCTGCGGTAGGTTTCGTGGCGGCGAAGATGCGTATTGACGACGTGCGTCATGGTGCGGATATCGCATTTACCGGGAACGTCCCAGGAACCCATCACCAGCCGCGAATAGTCGTCGCCCCGCTTTTTGAACTCGACATAGCCGCGCAGGTGGCCTGCTTGCATCGAGCTGGGCGGCACCGGGCTTGCCGGTGCTTTCCGCGCTTTGTCAACGCTGGCCGGTGTCGGCTGCCACGACACCACCTGGCCTGCGCCGATGTTCCAGTCGCAGACCTTCCCCACATGCAGGCCTATATTTGCCGAACCCCCGCCAATGAACACTTTCCCTCCTCATATTCCAAACCTGCGCGTTTTCGCGGACATGCGATGGGGTCTACTCCGGCGCCAGCTTTTCGTAGAGTAGCCCCGACAACCCCCGTATCGTGGTGATATCCGCTGAGGTGATACGAATCCCCGTTTCGGCCTTGATGTGCGTCCGCAGTTCCAGGTTGCCCAGCGAGTCCAGCCCGTACTCCGACAGCGGGCGATCCGGATCGATGGTGCGGCGCAGGATCAGGCCGACTTGCTCGGAGATCAGGCGGCGCAGCCGGGTGGGCCATTCGTCGAGCGGCAGCTCGTCGAGTTCGTCACG
>NZ_JAVKSH010000116.1:0-10976 GCF_039583805.1 Mycobacterium sp.
CCGTCCGTGCGCCCCCACTCACAGCCCCGCCCTATACCACACGCTCCCCGATCCACATCGATGTCAGGAGAGCCGAACTTTCTGTGTTGACCTTCCGGGTTGGGTTGACCTTCCGGGTTGGGTTGCTCTCCAGGGTTGGCGCAGCAGCCCGAACGCGATGTGTACCAGCGAACCGGAACCGGCCCCAACTCAGGCGTGCGTCGTCAACCCTGAAAGCCTGGGCGGTCGGCTGGTGTCATTTCCGTCGGTGCCGGTGTTGATCGGCCGCGACGGCCCCGACGGGTGTTAGCGTCCGACCATGCTGCCGACACCGCAGGACGGCCCGGCCACCACGGCGAAGCTGCGGCAAGGGCTCTCGCAGCGACAGCTGAACATGATCGCGATCGGCGGGGTGATCGGTGCCGGGTTGTTCGTCGGGTCCGGAGTCATCATCGGCGAGACGGGACCCGGCGCGTTCCTGACGTACGCGATCTGCGGGGTGCTGATCGTCCTGGTGATGCGGATGCTGGGCGAGATGGCCAGCGCCAACCCGGCGACCGGATCTTTCGCCGACTATGCCCGCCAGGCTCTGGGCGAATGGGCGGGCTTCTCGGTGGGCTGGCTGTACTGGTATTTCTGGGTGATCGTGGTCGGCTTCGAGGCCGTCGCGGGTGGGCGAGTCGTGGGCTACTGGATCGACGCTCCGCTGTGGTTGCTCTCGCTGGTCTTGATGCTGGCGATGACAGCCACCAACCTGATCTCGGTGTCCTCGTTCGGCGAGTTCGAATTCTGGTTTGCCGGAATCAAAGTCGCCACCATCGTGGTCTTCCTGGGTGTCGGCTCGCTCTTCGTTCTCGGGCTGTGGCCCAGCCGTCACCTCGACCTCAGCAATCTGATGGGGCACGGCGGACTCTTCCCGCACGGCGTCGCAACGATCTTCGGCGCCGTCGCGGTGGTGATCTCGACGATGGTCGGGGCCGAGGTCGCCACCATCGCCGCCGCCGAAACCGCGGATCCCGAGCGCTCCGTCCGGCGCGCCACCACGTCGGTCGTCGCCCGCATCCTGGTCTTCTACGTGGGCTCGGTGTTCCTGCTGGCGGTCATCGTGCCATGGCACGCAAGTGAACTCGGCACCTCGCCCTATGCTGCCGCACTGACCGCTATGGGGATTCCCGCCGCGGCGGGAATCATGAACGCCGTGGTGCTGACGGCGGTGCTGTCGTGTCTGAACTCGGGCCTGTACACCGCGTCGAGAATGCTGTTCGTACTCGCCGCCCGCCACGAGGCGCCCGCCCGGCTGGTCAAGGTCGGACGTCGCGGAGTGCCCTACATCGCCGTGCTGTGCTCGTCGGTGGTGGGGTTTGTGTGCGTGGTCATGGCGTGGATCGCCCCCGCCGGGGTGTTCGTCTTCCTGCTGAAATCGTCCGGCGCCACCGTGCTGTTCGTGTACATGCTGATTGCCCTGTCGCAGATCGTGCTGCGTCGCCGGACGGCGCCGGAGCGGCTGCGGGTCACGATGTGGTTGTTCCCGGGCTTGTCGATCCTCACCCTGGCCGGCATGGTCGCCATCCTCGCGCAGATGGTGTTCGACGACGGCGCTCGCACCCAGCTCTGGCTGAGCCTGCTGTCCTGGGCGGTGGTCTTGGTGCTGTACGGCGCCGCCCGCCGCTGGCGCCGGCCGGCCGAGCCGGACTTCGGCGCACCGCCGACCGGCAAAGCCAGGCGGGTGCTGATCCTGGCCAACGAAGACCTTTCCGCCAGACAGCTTTTCGGTGCCCTGAGCCGGGTCGACAGGCAACGGCGCGCCGACTACTTCATCTGTGTGCCGGCCAGCCCCATCGGCACCGGGCAGGCGGAGACCACCGGCCCGGTGTACGTCTGGGATGCCACCCGGGAGGCCGCGCATCACCGGCTGGAGGCGATGCTGACCGCGATGCGCCACGCGGGACTGAGCGCCGCAGGAGAAATCGGCGACGACCGTCCGCTGCACGCGCTGGCCGATGCGATCGAGCGCTTCGCGCCGGACCAGTTGGTGATCGCCGAAGACCGCTCCAGCTGGCCACGGCTGCACCTGGTCGAGCGGGCCCGCTCGGCGTATGCGATTCCGGTGACCCACGTGTTGTCCAGTGAGCCTGCCGTGGATGTGGCGCTGGCCCCAACCACACTGTCCGGCTGAGAGGACCGTCACGACCCGGTGTCGCCGCGGTACTCCCGGTCGTGCCGGCGATCGTGGCATGCGGGGGTGACCCATGCGGGGGTGGCCTTGTTTGGGAAGCGGCGTGCCCCGACTGGATCGGATCCGCGAAATGCTCTGCTGCGCAGCGTGACCGGCGGGAAGGTCGAGTCTCAGCCGGTCTTGGTGAGCAGCACCGCCTGCTCGAAGGGCGCCCTGGCGAAGATCGCCCGCAGTCGGGGGCTCAGGTACCGCGCCGCCTCGGCGCGGGTGACCGTTCGTGGATCGGTGACACCGAAGGTTTTGCCGTGGCGCCGCATTCGCCCGCCACCGGCGGCGTTGAGGTTCTTCAGCCAGTCGCGGTCCGGGCCGTAGGTCAGCAGGATCGCCACCCCCGGCGTGCCGTCGATGTCTGCGCTGAACACCGTCAACGGGGTGCGATACAGAGCGCCGGAGCGGCGCCCGACGTGCTCGAGAATGCCGTATCCGGGAAGCCGGCCGGCCCACAGCCGTTGGATGGGGTTGGTCACGCGACGGTTGAACCGGGCGAGCCGCTGCGGAAGCTGCATACCCGCATGGTACGGCGGCCCGAGCCGCCGCCTACTCAGTCATTGAGAGCCGTGGTCATTGAGCGCCATGCCCCGGTGGCAGCCCGGCCCCGCCCGCACGAAAACTACACCCTGTAGTCGACAACTTCGGATCAGCTGGGACACTGGGGACATGTCCGGCACACAGCACGCGACGGCGGCCCGCACGGCGGCGTCGGCGACGTTGTTCGACGCCGCGCTTGCGGTCATCCCCGGTGGGGTGAACTCGCCGGTGCGGGCCTTCACCGCGGTCGGCGGCACCCCGCTGTTCATCACCGGGGCCGACGGTTGCCGGCTCACCGACGCCGACGGCAACCGCTACGTCGACCTGGTCTGCTCGTGGGGGCCGATGATCCTGGGTCACGCCCACCCCGCGGTGGTCGACGCCGTCGTCCGGGCCGCCGCCGGCGGGTTGTCGTTCGGCGCGCCGACCCCGGCGGAGAGCGAGCTGGCCGCCGAGATCATCGGCCGGGTGGCGCCCGTCGACAAGGTGCGGCTGGTGAACTCCGGCACCGAAGCCACCATGAGCGCGGTGCGGCTGGCCCGCGGGTTCACCGGGCGGGCCAAGATCGTCAAGTTCGCCGGCTGCTATCACGGACACGTCGACGCACTGCTGGCCGCCGCCGGATCGGGGGTGGCGACGCTGGGCTTGTGTGACGACCCACCGCGCCCGGCTTCGCCGCGCTCGCGATCGTCACGGGGTCTGCCGTCCTCGCCGGGCGTCACCGGCGCCACCACGGCCGACACGATTGTGTTGCCCTACAACGACATCGATGCCGTCGCACAGACGTTCGCGCGGTTCGGCGCCGACATCGCCGCGGTGATCACCGAGGCCAGCCCCGGCAACATGGGCGTCGTCCCGCCGGCGCCCGGGTTCAACGCCGCGCTGCGCAGGATCACCGCCGGGCACGGCGCGCTGCTGATCGTCGACGAAGTGATGACCGGCTTCCGGGTCAGCCGAAGTGGTTGGTACGGAATCGATCCGGTGGACGCCGATGTGTTCACGTTCGGCAAGGTGATGAGCGGCGGTTTGCCGGCCGCGGCGTTCGGCGGGCGCGCCGAGGTGATGGACCGGCTGGCGCCGCTGGGCCCGGTGTATCAGGCCGGCACGCTGTCGGGCAACCCGGTGGCGGTGGCCGCCGGATTGGCGACGCTGCGCGCCGCCGACGACGCGGTGTACCGCGCGCTGGATGCCAACGCCGACCGGCTGGCCGGGATGCTCTCCGATGCTCTGAGCAAATTCTCGGTGCCACACAGTATTTCGCGGTCCGGCAACATGCTGTCGGTGTTCTTCGGTGACACGCCGGTGACCGATTTCGCGTCGGCCCGGGCCAGTCAGACGTGGCGCTACCCGGCCTTCTTCCACGCCCTGCTGGACGCCGGCGTGTACCCGCCGTGCAGCGCGTTCGAGTCGTGGTTCGTCTCGGCCGCTCTCGACGACGCCGCGTTCGAGACGATCGACGCGGCGCTGCCCACCGCCGCCGCAGCCGCCGGGGAGAGTCGACCCTGATGGCCGAACTGACCCGGATCCATCTGGTGCGTCACGGCGAGGTGCACAACCCCGACGGCATCCTCTACGGGCGGCTGCCTGGATTCCGCCTGTCCGACAAGGGAAATCGGCAGGCGCAGGCGGTGGCCGACGCGCTGGCCGACCGTGATGTGGTCGCGGTGATCGCCTCGCCGCTGCAGCGGGCGCAGGAGACCGCCGCCCCGATCGCCGCGCGCCACGGCCTTGCGGTGGACTCCGACGCGGACCTGATCGAGTCGGCCAACGTCTTCGAGGGCAGGCGTCTCGGCCCCGGTGACGGCGCCTGGCGCGACCCCCGAATGTGGTGGCAGCTGCGCAATCCGTTCACCCCGTCGTGGGGTGAGCCGTACGCGCAGATCGCCGCCCGGATGGCCACCGCCGTCGACAAGATGCGCGCCCGCGCTGCCGGCCACGAGGCCATCTGCGTGAGCCACCAACTGCCGGTCTGGACTCTGCGGCTGCAGCTGACCGGCAGACGGCTCTGGCACGACCCGCGCCGCCGGCAGTGCGCGGTCGCGTCGGTGACCTCGCTGGTCTACGACGGCGACCGGTTGGCCGACGTGGAATACGCGGTCCCGGCGGGTGGATGACGATGCGGCGGCCGGCGATCATCGGGGCGCTGCTGGCCGTCCTGCTGGCCGGCTGTTCGCCCGGTGAGGGGGCCGTCGCGCAGGGCGGCACCTTCGAATTCGTCGCCCCCGGCGGCAAAACCGACATCTTCTACGACCCGCCGGCCGGCCGCGGCCGCCCGGGGCGGGTGGCCGGGCCCGACCTGACGGACCCGGCGCGCACGCTGTCGGTCGACGACTTTCCCGGCGACGTCGTCGTCGTCAACGTCTGGGGGCAGTGGTGCGGGCCGTGCCGGGCCGAGGTCGGCCAGCTGCAGCAGGTGTATGCCGCCACCCGCGCCGACGGCGTCGCATTCCTGGGCATCGACGTGCGCGACACCAGCCGGCAGGCCGCCCAGGACTTCGTGGCCGACCGCAACGTGACGTACCCGTCGATCTACGACCCGGCGATGCGCACCATGATCGCCTTCGGCGGCAGATACCCGACCACCGTCATCCCCTCCACGCTGGTGCTCGACCGTGAGCACCGGGTGGCCGCGGTCTTCCTGCGCGAACTGCTGGCCGAGGACCTGCGGCCGGTGGTACAGCGGATCGCGGCCGAGGGGCAGCCGCACCCGGGACCGCAGTGAACGGGTTCACCGAGATCGCCGCCGCCGGCCCGCTGGCGCTGGCGCTGGCGGTGTGCCTGCTGGCGGGCCTGGTGTCGTTCGCGTCGCCGTGCGTGGTGCCGCTGGTGCCCGGCTACCTGTCCTATCTGGCCGCGGTCGTGGGCGTCGACGAGACGCCGGCGCCCGGCACGCAGCAGGCCCCGCCCGGTGCGCGGTGGCGTGTCGCCGGCTCGGCGGTGCTGTTCGTGGCCGGATTCACCGCGGTGTTCGTGCTGGGCACCGTCGCCGTGCTCGGCATGACCACCACGCTGATCACCGATCAGCTGGTGCTGCAGCGGGTCGGCGGTGTGCTGACCGTGGTGATGGGCCTGGTGTTCGTCGGGTTCGTCCCGGGCCTGCAGCGCGAGGCCCGGTTCGCGCCGCGCCTGTTGTCGACGCTGGTCGGGGCGCCGCTGCTGGGCGCGGTGTTCGCGCTGGGCTGGACGCCGTGCCTGGGTCCGACGCTGGCCGGCGTGATCACCGTCGCGTCGGCCACCGACGGCGCCAGCGTGGCCCGCGGGATCGTGCTGGTGGTCGCCTACTGCCTGGGGCTGGGTGCCCCGTTCGTGCTGATGGCGTTGGGGTCGGCGACGGCCGTCGCGGGGCTGGGCTGGCTGCGCCGCCACACCCGGGCGCTGCAGATCGTCGGTGGCATCCTGCTGGTCGCCGTCGGGTTGGCGCTGGCCACCGGGGTCTGGAACGGTGTCGTCGGGTGGGTTCGCGACGCGTTCGTGTCCGACGTGAGGTTGCCGATATGAGGCGGCGAGCGGTGGGCGCCGCCCGCTGGCTCGCGCAGAATGGGCGCAACACCTGGCGCTCGCTGACGTCGATGGGCACCGCGCTGGTGCTGCTTTTCCTGCTGGTGCTGGGCGCGCTGCCCGGCGCGTTGCTGCCGCAGCGCAGCCTGAACGCCGGCAGGGTCGACGACTACCTGGCCGCCCATCCGCTGCTCGGGCCGTGGCTGGACCGGGTGCAGGCGTTCGACGTGTTCTCCAGCTTCTGGTTCACCGCCATCTACGTGCTGCTGTTCACCTCGCTGGTGGGCTGCCTGACCCCGCGGATGCTGGAGCACGTCCGCAGCGTGCGCGCCACACCGGTGGCCGCACCGCGCAACCTGGGGCGGCTGCCCAAACACGCGAGCGCGCAGCTGATCGGCGACCCCCAAAACCCGGGAGCGGTGGCCGCGGCGATGGCAAGCCGGCTGCGCGGCTGGCGCACCGTCGTCCGCCACCACGACGGCACCGCCGAGCTGTCCGCGGAGAAGGGCTACCTGCGCGAGGCCGGCAACCTGGCGTTCCACTTCTCGCTGTTGGGCCTGCTGGTGGCGGTCGGCATCGGTGCGTTGTTCGGCTACGAGGGCAACGTGATCGTGATCGCCGACGGCGGCCCCGGATTCTGCTCGGCGTCCCCGGCCGCGTTCGACTCGTTCCGCGCCGGCAACGTCGTCGACGGCACGTCCCTGCATCCGCTGTGCATCCGGGTCGACGACTTCGCCGCGCACTACCTGCCCTCCGGCCAGGCCACGTCCTTTGCGGCGGGCATCGACTACCAGGCCGGCCCCGACCTAGCCGTCGACCGGTGGCGGCCCTACCGGCTAGAGGTCAACCACCCGCTGCGCATCGGCGGCAACCGGGTGTACCTGCAGGGCCACGGCTACGCGCCGACCTTCACGGTCACCTTCGCCGACGGGCAGACCCGCACGTCGACCGTGCAATGGCGGCCCGACAACCCGCAGACGCTGCTGTCCTCGGGGGTCGCGCGCGTCGACCCGCCGGCCGGCACCTATCCCGACGCCGCCGAGCGTCGCAAACACCAGATCGCCATCCAGGGCCTGCTGGCGCCCACCGAACAGCTCGACGGCACCCTGCTGTCGTCGAGCTTTCCCGCCCTGAACGCGCCGGCCGTCGCGATCGACGTCTATGCCGGCGACACCGGCTTGGACACCGGCCGGCCGCAGTCGCTCTACACCCTGGACACCAGGCTCGTCGACCAGCACCGATTGACCAAGCTGGCGCGGGTGAACCTGCGGGCCGGCGAACAGGTGCGGCTCTCCGACGGCACCGCGGTGCGCTTCGACGGCGCCGTGCCGTTCGTCAACCTGCAGGTCTCCCACGATCCCGGTCAGGTCGCGGTGCTGGTGTTCGCCGTCACGATGATGGCCGGGCTGGTGGTGTCGCTGCTGGTGCGCCGACGACGGGTCTGGGTCCGCGTCGCGCCGGGCGAGACCCTCGGTACGGTGAACATCGAGCTGGGTGGTCTGGCGCGCACCGACAATTCCGGGTGGGGCGACGAATTCGAGCGGCTCACCGGGCGGTTGGTGGCCGGATTCGGCGCGCCCGCGGCTGCCCAGCCGGTTGGGATTGAGGAGTGACGCCGATGAACACCCCGCACATCCACGTCGGATTGGCCCGAGCCTCCGACTGGGCGTTCACGTCGGCGGTGGTGCTGCTGGTGGTGGCGTTGCTGCTGCTGGCCGCCGAGCTGGCCTACGCGCGCACCCGCCGGCCGGACCGCCCGCTGGTGACGGCCGGGGCGGTGGGGGCCGACAGCGTCACACCCGGCGTCGTGCTCGACGCACCGCGGCGCCCGGTTGACGAACGAGCGGGCCGGGCGGGTCTGGTCCTGGTGTACGCGGGCACCGGGGCGCTGCTGGCCTGCATCGTGCTGCGCGGTTTGGCCACCGTGCGGGTGCCGTGGGGCAACATGTACGAGTTCATCAACCTGACCTGCTTGTGCGGGTTGGTTGCCGGTGCGATCGTGTTGCGCCGCCCCCAGTACCGCCCGCTGTGGGTGTTCGTGCTGCTGCCGGTGCTGATCTTGTTGACGGTGTCGGGGCACTGGCTTTACGCCAACGCCGCCCCGGTGATGCCGGCGCTGCAGTCCTACTGGCTGCCCATCCACGTGTCGGTGGTCAGCCTCGGCTCGGGGGTTTTCCTGGTCGCGGGGGTGGCCAGCATCCTGTTTCTGCTGCGGACGTCCCGGTTCGGCGACGCGGACGCGTCCGGTGCCGTTGCCCGCGTGGTGCAGCGCCTGCCCGACGCGCCGACGCTGGACCGGATCGCCTACCGCACGACGATCTTCGCGTTCCCGGTCTTCGGTTTCGGCGTCATATTCGGCGCGATCTGGGCCGAGGAAGCCTGGGGCCGGTACTGGGGCTGGGACCCCAAGGAGACGGTGGCGTTCGTCGCCTGGATCGTGTACGCCGCCTATCTGCATGCCAGGTCGACGGTAGGCTGGCGGGACGGTAAGGCGGCCTGGATCAACGTGGTGGGCTTCGCGGCCATGGTGTTCAACCTGTTCTTCGTTAACCTGGTGACCGTGGGCCTGCACTCGTATGCGGGTGTCGGCTAACTTTTGGGGTGCTGCGACGAGGGCTGCGACGAGGGCTGCAATGAGGGGAAGTGCACGTGTCTGACCATCCGACGCGGGGCGCCGGGGCGGCTGGCGGCAACCCGGACCAGCCGACGACGCAGTTGCCGCCCCAGCCGCCCTTCGGCGAGCCGCCCGCTCCCACCGGCGACGCGGAGACCAGGGCATTCGCCGGTTTCCGCACGGAGCGTCGCGTCGCCGACAACCGAACCCGGGCGGTACCGCCGCCGCAGACCGTCGCCGAGCCGCGCGCGTGGGCGGCCACGCCGGCCAAGGGGATGCCGCGCGTCGTGGATTCGCCCGGCTACACCGGCGGGTATTACGGCGGGCAGCCGGGCGGCGGCCACGCTCAGACGCCCTACCAGCACATGCCCGCGCCGCCCACGCCCTACCCGGAACTGTCCACGCGGTCGCTGTTGCGTCAGGTCAAACCCGCGCCGTCGGAAGGCTGGCGCAGGTGGCTGTATCTGATGTCGGGACAGCTGATCAATCTGGGCGAAAGCCCGCGGGTCATGCGGTACAACGACCTGTTGGTCCACGTGAACCGGCCGCTGCGGGGCTGCTATCGGGTGGCGATGTTGTCGCTGAAGGGCGGCGTCGGCAAGACCACCGTCACCGCAGGTCTCGGTGCTGTCTTCGCCTCGATCCGCGGTGACCGGGTCGTGGCCGTCGACGCCAACCCCGACCGCGGCACGCTGAGCCAGAAGGTGCCGTCGGAGACGCCGGCGACGGTGCGGCATCTGCTGCGGGACGCCGAGGGCATCCAGCGCTACAGCGACGTCCGCAGCTACACCTCGCAGGGTCCCAGCCGGCTGGAGGTGCTGGCCTCGGAAAGCGACCCGGCCATGTCGGAGGCGTTCAGCGACCAGGACTACACCCGAACCCTGGAAATCCTGGAACGGTTCTACGGCCTGGTGCTCACCGACTGCGGCACCGGTTTGCTGCATTCGGCGATGTCGGCGGTGCTGGCCAAGGCCGACACGCTGATCGTAGTCAGCTCCGGGTCGATCGACGGCGCACGCAGCGCTTCGGCGACGCTGGACTGGCTGGACGCGCACGGCCACGAGGAGCAGGTGCGCAACTCGATCGCGGTCATCAACGCCGTGCGGCCGCGTTCGGGGAAGGTCGACATGCAAAAGGTGGTGGACCATTTCTCGCGCCGGTGCCGGGCGGTTCGGTTGGTGCCGTTCGACCCGCATCTGGAGGAGGGCGCCGAGATCAACCTGGATCGGCTCAGGCGGGAAACCCGGGAAGCGTTCATCGAACTGGCGGCCGTTGTCGCCGACGGCTTTCCCAGCGACCAGCGCCGCGATTTCATCTAGCCCGGCTGGGAGGTTGGCTGCTCAACGGGGGTTGTCACCTGTTGCCAGGGCCCAGCCGCCGCAAGAACTCCGGATCATCGTCAGGGCCGATGACGCGCGTTTTCGGCCGGCTCACCTGTGCGTGGGCGGCCCGCCATCCGATGTAGATCAGCGTCCCCAGAACGAGGACCAGGAGCAGGTACAGCACTCGATAACCTCCTTGGCCCGAATATACCTGCGTCGTAGGCTCGCACTGTGCCAGACGGTCGCGGTTCCACCCCCCGCGCCGTGGGTGACGTCGCGCTCTACGCGGCGGCCCGGCTGGCGCTGGTGGTGCTGCTCAGCGGGGTGATCTACGGAACGGCCCGGCTGCTGGGTGTGCGCGAGTTCCCTGTTGTCGTCGCCGTGCTGTTCGCATTGATCATCGGGATGCCGCTGGGCATCTGGCTGCTCGCACCCTTGCGGCGCCGGGCCACGGCCACGCTCGAGCAGGCCGGCGCGCGACGGCGGCGGGACCGCGAGCAACTGCGGGCCCGGCTGAGCGGTGCGGCCCCGTCAGTCGAGCCCTCATCCGACGAGCCTTCACCCGACGAGCCTTCACCCGACGAGCCTTCACCTGCCGAGCCACCATCCGACGAGCAGTGACGCGGATCGACGGGCTCCGTGTCGACTGTGCGTCCACGGCGACGACTGTGCGGTGGGGGCGGCGGCACGCCGCTCAGGCCCGCCGTGGGCGCACAGTGAAAGCCGTGGGCGCACAGTGAAAGCCGTGGGCGCACAGTGAAAGCCGTGGGCGCACAGTGAAAGCCGTGGGCGCACAGTG
>NZ_JAVKSH010000117.1:0-10845 GCF_039583805.1 Mycobacterium sp.
CGCCAGCGCCGGCGCGTCGCGTACGAAATCGCACACTCGACAGATTTTCAGGTGCTCACACCGGGGCGCAGCCCCCTCGAAGCTCCGAGCGACTTTCGGGTGCCGTTGTCGCTCAGAGGCGGGCACTACGGCACATGCCGAACTTTCCGAGACGGGTGGGACTCCTGAGACAGTCGCGCCGGCGCCCGCGCGACCCTATTCCAGACCCGACCCGGTGTGCTTGCGCACCGCCGCGTTGACGTTGGCTTTCTTCTCGTCGGCGGCAGAGCCGGCCGCCGCCTTCTTTCGCTTGGCCGTCACGCGTTCGATGACGCCGTGCAGCCCCGCGCCGAGCGGGAAGCCGACATAGTGCGTGAGAAAGATCGCCATTTCGCGCAACTCCTCGTCGGTGAGCTCCTCGTTGTGCAGGGCGGCGTTCACCTGCACCTCCGCCGGGTCCTGCAGCCCCAGCGCCGTCACCACCGACAGCGTCATGATCCGCTTGTCGCGCATCGACAGTCCCGGCCGGGTCCAGATTCTGCCGAACAGGTGCTCGACGGTCAGCCCGAAGAACTCGCCGGGCATGTCGGGCATGTCCCAGGCGTACACCTCATTCATCTTGTCCAGGCCGGTGCGGCGCAGTTCGTCCACGAACCCTCCTCGTCAGGTCGATCCGGCGGTGTGCGGCACACCCAGACCGTCGGCCAAGAACTGGCGTGCGAGCCGGGCCAGCGGCATCTCGACACCGGCCGCCTCCCCGAGCACCAGCGCCAGACTCAGATCCTTCTCGCCCAGGTCTCGGGCGTGCAGGAACGGTTGGTAGAGAACATGATCCGAATCCAGTGCCGCACTGCTGTCACGCCACATGACCGCTCCTGCGCCGCCGGTGAGCGCATCGGTGTGCCGCACCACCGCACCCAGATCGCGCACGCTCAGGCCGCCGGCCTCGGCCAGCCGCGACGCCTCGCCGACGGCCGCGTAGGACACGAAGGTAATCATGTTGCGGGCCAATTTCATTCGGGTGCCCGACCCCGGCGGTCCGGCGTGCACGATCAGACTTGCCCAGCGTGAGAACGGCTCTTTCACCCTCGTGAACACGTCTTCGGCGGCGCCGATCATGGCCGCCAGCTGGCCCTTGGTGGCCGCAGCCGCACCGCCACTGACCGGGGCGTCGATCACGTGGACGTCGCGGGGTGCGAGTTCGCGGGCCAGCTCGACGGCGGTAGTGTCGCTGATCGTGGAGTGGATCGCGATGACCGTGCCGGGCTTCGCCGCCGCCGCCACCTCGGTGACCACCGCGCGCACCTGTGCGTCGTCGAGCACCATGACGCTGACGACGTCGGCGGCGGCCACGTCGGCAAGGCTGTCGGCCGGCGCGGCGCCGGCTTCGGCCAGCGGTGTCATCGCGTCGGCGCGGACGTCGAAAACCGTGAGCCCGCCCGGCCAGTCGGCCAGACGCATCGCCATCGGCGCGCCCATGTTGCCCAGCCCGACGTAGCCGAGCTTCACGTGTCGGGTCATGACCGGATGATCTGCCCGCCGTCGACGTTGAAGATCTGCCCGGTGATCCACGACGCCTCATCGGACAGCAGGAACAAACACATGCCGACCAGATCGTCCGGCGTTCCCCTGCGAGACAACGGAATCTGCTTGACCATGTGGTCGACGATCGCGCCGGGCGTGACGGTCCTGGTGGCTTCGGTGTCGATCGGTCCGGGCGCGATCGCGTTGATCCGGATGTTCATCCCGCCCAACTCGCGCGACAGTTGCTGGGTGAGCCCGTTGACGCCGACCTTGGCCAGCCCGTAGAAGTTGGAGTACACCCACGCCGCGGTCGACGACTGGTTGACGATCGCCCCGCCGCCGCGTTTGGCCATCTGCTTGTACACCGCGCGGGTGCACACCAGCGCGCCGTCGAGGTTGACGCTCATGAACTTCTTGTAGTAGTCCAGCGGTACGGTCAGCAGCAAGTCGATCTTCATGCCGCCGTAGATGGCGGCGTTGTTGACCAGGTAATCGATGCCGCCGAACTCGGCGACGGTGGCAGCGGCCATGGCGTTCACCGAGTCCGGGTCGGAGACGTCGGCCGGGAGGTGGATCGCCGTGCCGCCGTCGGCGACGATCTGTTTGGCCACCCCCTGCGCGGCGCCGGCGTTGATGTCGGCGACCACCACCGCGGCGCCTTCGCGGGCCAGCGCCCGGGCGTAAGCCTGCCCGATACCGCCGCCGGACCCCGTGACGATCGCCACCCTGTTGTCGAACCGCGCCATGTGGTGCTCCTAATTAACCGCTGCCGCAATGAGTTTGGTCTCGAGGTATTCCTCGAACCCCGCCACGCCCATCTCCCTGCCGATGCCGGATTGCTTGTAACCTCCGAACGGCGCGTCGGCGGAGTACCAGACGCCGCCGTTGACGTTGACGGTGCCCACCCGCAGCCGCGCCGCGACGGCGGCCGCGCGGTGTGGATCGGCCCCGAACACGGTGCCGGACAGCCCGTAGGGCGAGTCGTTGGCGATGCGCACGGCGTCGTCGTCGCTGTCGTGGCCGATCACGGTGAGCACCGGGCCGAAGATTTCCTCGCGGGCGACCCGGGCGTCGTTGGAAAGCCCGGCAATCACGGTGGGCTCGATGAAGAATCCCACCGCGCGGTCCGCGGGCCGGCCGCCGCCGCAGGCGAACGAACCACCTTCGGCCACGGCCAGATCCAGATAACCCTGCACCCGATCCCGTTGGCGCGCCGAGATCAACGGGCCGCAGACGGTGCCGGGGTCGGACGGATCTCCTGGCTTGATCGACGACATGGTCGCCGCCGCCGTCGCGACGGCCTCGTCGTAGCGGGCCCGGGGCACCAGCAGCCGGGTGGTGATGGCACACCCCTGCCCGGCGTGCACGCACGCCGAGAACGCCGACACCGAACACGCAGTGCTGAGGTCGGCGTCGTCGAGCACCACGAACGCCGACTTGCCGCCCAGCTCCAGGAACACCTTCTTGACGGTCGCGGCCGCGTCGGCCATCACGCTGCGCCCGGTGGCCGTCGATCCGGTGAACGAGATCATGTCCACCCGAGGGTCTTTGGCCAATAACGCACCGATGGCGTGGTCGCTGGAGGTGACGATGTTGACGACACCGGGCGGGAAGTCGATGTGCTCGACGATGAGCTCCCCGAGCACCGCGGCGCACCACGGGGTGTCGGGCGCGGGCTTGAGCACGACCGTGTTGCCCGCGGCCAGCGCCGGCCCCAGCTTGGCCAGGTTGATCTGGTGCGGGAAGTTCCACGGTGTGATCGCCCCGACGACGCCGAGCGGTTCGCGTGCGATCGTGCGCCGGGTCGGGATGCCCAGCGGCGCCGCCTCGCCCAGATCCTGGTTCCAGCGGTAGGACTCGACGGTGTCGGCCCAGAACTGCAGATCGTCGATAGGGCCTTCGAGCTGGGCGCTGGCAGTCAGCATCCGCGGCGCGCCGACCTCGGAGATCGTCAGCTCTCGCAGTTGCTCCAGGTGCTCGCGCATCGCGTCGCGCAGCTGCCGCACACAGCGCACCCGAAGCGTGGTGTTGCGCGACCAGTCGGTGTCGTCGAAGGCCCGCCGGGCGGCCTCGACCGCCCGGTCCAGGTCGTCGGCGTCGGCGTCGGCGGCCACCCCCAGCACCTCCTCGGTAGCCGGGTTGACCGTCGGGAAGGTGCCGGCGCCGCCGGGCGTCAGCTTCCCGTCGATCAGCAGAGCGCTCACGCCGTCGGCCAACACCACCATCACCCGCCCAATTCGATGGACACATGTCTGAAACCGTTCCGTCGAACGATAGCTGTCCAGGCCTCGGCGGTGCAAGGCCGGCTGGGCTGACTAGCTGATCGACCTACAGAAACCGCTGCTCGGAAGGCTTTCCACCCGGTCGGGCTTGCCTCCTGTCAGCGGTGTCCGATAACTTGGACACGTGTCTAACGACGCTGTGGCGGCGGTCACGCCGATGCCCGACCTCGCGACCGGGGCGGCGCCGCGCAACCGGCGCCAGGAAGAGACCTTCCGCAGGGTGCTGACCGCCGGCGTGGAGGTGCTGCGGGAGACGTCGTACACCGGCGTGACCGTGCGGGCGGTGGCCGCCCGCGCCCGGATTGCCCCGGCGACCGCCTACACCTACTTCTCGTCGAAGAACCATCTGATCGCCGAGGTGTACCTGGATCTGGTGCGGCAGGTTCCGTACTTCACCGACGTCAACGAGCAGATGCCTGCCCGGGTGGAAAAGACGCTGCGGCACCTGGCGCTGGTGGTCGCCGACGAGCCGCAGGTCGCGGCGGCGTGCACGACGGCGCTGCTGGGTGGCGGCGGCGATCCGGCGGTTCGCCGGGTGCGCGACCGGATCGGCGCAGAGATCCACCGCCGCATCGCGTCGGCGATCGGGCCGGGGGCTGATCCCCGCACCGTGGCTGCACTGGAGATGACGTTCTTCGGCGCGCTCGTCAACGCCGCCAGCGGCGCCCTCACCTACCACCAGATCGCCGACCGGCTGGGGTACGTGAGCGCCTTGATCCTGCCCGGTGACACACAACGCCGATGACCGTACAAACACCGACCGGACAAACACCGACCGGACAAACACCGACCGGACAAACACCGACCGGACAAACACCGACCGTACAAACACCCGAGCTGATCCTCGACCCCTACGACTACCACTTCCACCAGGACCCCTACCCGTGTTACCGGCGGCTGCGCGACGAGGCCCCGGTGTACCGCAACGACGACCTCAAGTTCTGGGCGCTGTCCCGCCACGCCGACGTGCTGCACGGTTTTCGCAACAGCGTCGCGCTGTCGAATGCCTACGGCGTGTCGCTGGATCCGTTGTCGCGCAGCCCCGAAGCCCACCGTGTCATGTCGTTTCTCGCCATGGACGACCCCGGCCACCTGCGGCTGCGCACACTGGTATCGCGGGGTTTCACGCCGCGGCGCATCCGCGAACTGGAGCCGCGGGTGCGGGACCTGGCCGTCGCGCACCTCGACAACGCCTTGCAGGCTGAAAGCTTCGATTTCGTGGCCGAATTCGCCGGAAAGCTGCCGATGGACGTGATCTCGGAGTTGATGGGCGTGCCCGAACCCGACCGGGCCGGTATCCGGGAACTGGCCGACGGCGTCGTGCACCGCGACGACGGTGTGGCCGACGTGCCCCAATCCGCGATGCGAGCGTCGGCCGAACTGATGTCCTACTACGCCGATTTGGTGGCCCAGCGTCGCAGGAAACCGGCAGGGGATCTGACGTCGGCGTTGCTGCAAGCCGAGATCGACCGAGACCGCCTGACCGATGATGAAATCAGGGCGTTCTTGTTCTTGATGGTGGTGGCCGGTAACGAGACGACCACCAAACTGCTTGCCAACGCTGCATATTGGGGCGCCAGGAACCCCGACCAGCTTGCCGCGGTGTACGCCGACCCCGCGAAAATCCCGCTGTGGGTGGAGGAGACGCTGCGGTACGACACCTCCAGCCAGATCCTGGCCCGCAGCGTGGCGCAGGAACTCACGCTCTACGACACCACCCTGCCCGAAGGCGACGTGCTGCTGCTGCTGCCGGGTTCGGCCAACCGCGACGAGCGGGTGTTCGACGACGCCGACAGCTACCGCATCGGCCGCGACATCGGCTCGAACCTGGTCAGTTTCGGCAGCGGCGCACACTTCTGCCTGGGCGCGCACCTCGCCCGGATGGAAGCGCGGGTGGCGCTGGAGGAACTGTTGAGCCGGATCCGCGGTTACCAGGTGGACGAGGCCAACGCGGTGCGTGTGCATTCCAGCAACGTCCGCGGCTTCGCCCGGCTGCCGATCACCGTGGAGGCCGCGTAGATGCCCCGCTTCGCACCGCATCCGGCTCGCCGACCCGCCATCGTCGCCGGGGCGTCGTCGGGCATCGGGGCGGCCACCGCCACCGAACTGGCCGCCCGCGGCTTCCCCGTCGCGCTCGGCGCACGACGCGTCGAGAAATGTCAGGAGCTCGTCGAGAAGATCCGGGCGGACGGCGGCGATGCCGTCGCGCTGCACCTCGACGTCACCGATCCGCAGTCGGTGAAAAGGTTCGTACATGGCGCCACCGGACATCTCGGCGACATCGAGCTGCTGGTCACCGGCGCCGGTGACACGTATGTCGGTCGCCTGCAAGAGATCAGCACCGACGTCTTCGAATCGCAGGTGCAGATCCACCTCATCGGCGCCAACCGGTTGGCCGCCGCGGTGCTGCCGGGCATGCTGGCACGCCAGCGCGGAGACCTCATCTTCGTCGGGTCCGACGTCGCGCTGCGCCAACGCCCGCACATGGGCGCCTACGGCGCGGCCAAGGCGGCACTGGCCGCCATGGTCACCAACTTGCAGATGGAACTCGAGGGCACCGGCGTGCGCGCGTCGATCGTGCACCCGGGCCCGACCAGAACCGGCATGGGCTGGAGCCTGCCGCCGGAATCGATCGGACCGATGTTGCAGGACTGGGCCAAGTGGGGCCAGGCCCGTCACAACTACTTCCTGCGCGCGTCCGATCTCGCCCGGGCGATCGCGTTCGTCGCCGAGACTCCGCGCGGCGGGTTCGTCACGTCGATGGAGCTCCAACCCGAGGCGCCATTGACGAGCGCACCCGCCGACCGTCAACATCTGACGTATCCGGAGGATTCGTGAACAGCACAGAACGCCAGGACGTTCCACGAGTCTCCGGTGGCCAGGACGAACACGGCCACCTCGACGAGTTCCGCACCGACCCGATCGGGCTGATGGCGCGGGTGCGCGACGAGTGCGGCGACGTCGGCGCCTTCCGGCTGGCCGGCAAGCAGGTGGTGCTGCTCTCGGGTGCGCACGCCAACGAGTTCTTCTTCCGGGCCGGCGACGACGAACTGGATCAGGCTCAGGCGTACCCGTTCATGACGCCGATCTTCGGCGAAGGCGTGGTGTTCGACGCCAGCCCGGAGCGGCGAAAGGAGATGCTGCACAACTCCGCGCTGCGTGGTGAGCACATGAAGGGCCACGCCGTCACGATCGAGCGCGAAGTCCGCCGGATGACCGAGAACTGGTCGGACACAGGGGAAATCGACCTGCTGGACTTCTTCGCTGAGCTCACCATCTACACCTCGACCGCGTGTCTGATCGGCGCGAAGTTCCGCGACCAGCTCGACGCCCGGTTCGCCCACCTCTACCACGAACTGGAACGCGGCACCGACCCGCTGTGCTACGTCGACCCCTACCTTCCGATAGAGAGCTTCCGACGGCGCGACGCGGCCCGGAAAGGGTTGGTGGCGCTGGTGCAAGAGATCATGAACCAGCGGGCCGCCCACCCGCCGGCGGACAAGGCCGACCGCGACATGCTCGACGTGCTGGTGTCGATCGACGACGGCGACGGCACTCCGCGGTTCTCCGCCGACGAGGTCACCGGCATGTTCATCTCGCTGATGTTCGCCGGCCATCACACCAGCTCGGGCACCGCGTCGTGGACGCTGATCGAGTTGCTGCGCCACCCGCAGGTCCACGCCGCCGTGATCGACGAGCTCGACGGGCTCTACGCCGACGGCCAATCCGTGAGTTTTCATGCGCTGCGCCAGATCCCGCAGCTGGAGAATGTGCTCAAGGAGACGCTGCGGCTGCATCCGCCGCTGATCATCCTGATGCGGGTGGCCAAGGGCGAGTTCGAGGTGTGCGGCTACCCGATCCACGAGGGCGACTTCGTCGCCGCCTCCCCGGCGATCTCCAACCGGATTCCCGAGGACTTCCCCGACCCCGACGACTTCGTGCCGCAACGTTACGTCGAGTCGCGTCAGGAGGACCTGGTCAACCGGTGGACCTGGATTCCGTTCGGCGCCGGCCGGCACCGCTGTGTGGGGGCGGCGTTCGCCACCATGCAGATCAAAGCGATCTTCTCGGTGTTGTTGCGCGAGTACGAGTTCGAGATGGCCCAACCGTCGGACAGCTACCGCAACGACCATTCCAAGATGGTGGTGCAGCTGGCCCAGCCGGCCAGAGTGCGCTACCGCCGCAGAACTGGAGGCTGAGATGGGTTACACGGTCAAAGCCGACCTGGATCTGTGCCAGGGACACGCGATGTGCGAACTGGAGGCACCCGACTACTTCCGGGTGCCCAAACGCGGCCAGGTCGAGATCCTCGACGTGGAGCGGCCCGAGGAGGCCCGGCCCCAGATCGAGCGGGCCGTGCGCGCCTGTCCCACGCAGGCGCTGTCGATGCTGGATTTAGGAGAGAAACCATGACGCACGCACCGGGGTTCCCCCGCTCGGAGCTCGACGACGTCGTCGAGCGCTGGCTGGACGCCAACCGGGAGGCCGAGCGCACCGGCGACTGGCGCATTCTGGCCGAGTTCTACACCGACGACGCCACCTACGGCTGGAACATTGGCCCCAGGGAAGACGTGATGTGCGTCGGGATCGACGAGATCCGCGACATCGCGCTGGGTCAGGAGATGGCGGGCCTGCGGGGCTGGCGCTACCCGTACCAGCGGGTCGTCGTCGACGAGCGTCAGGGCGAGGTGGTCGGCTTCTGGAAGCAGGTGGCCGGCTCGTCAGCAGGGGACGCGGACGGCACCGAGCGGGAGGTGCACGGCATCGGCGGCAGCTGGTTCCGGTATGCCGGCAGCGGCAAATGGAACTGGCAGCGCGACTTCTTCGACTACGGGCACGTCTCGGCGCTCTACCTGGAATTGATCAAGGCCGGCAAGCTGTCGGCGGGCTTGCAGCAGCGCATCCAGCGCGGCATGTCCGGCGAGCCGGTGCCCGGCTACTACCCGCTCGGCAAGACCCCCGTGCCGCTGTGGTGAGCCGACGGACACCCGGCACCGCCGAGTGCGACCCACGTCACTACTCTGTCGGGTGGCGACCCGCTGCGCCCGGCTTCGCCGCGCTGGCGATCGTCACTGCTCTGTCGAACAAGTCCGCAGACAGTCCGAGCTGAAAGCAGGTTCGCGGTGAAAACAAAGGGCGCACTGATCTGGGAGTTCAACCAGCCGTGGTCGATCGAGGAGATCGAGATCGGCGACCCGCGCAAGGACGAGGTCAAGATCCGGATGGAGGCGGCCGGAATGTGCCACTCCGACCACCACCTGGTGACCGGCGGCATCCCGATGGCGGGCTTCCCGGTGCTCGGCGGGCACGAGGGTGCCGGCGTCGTCACCGACGTGGGCCCGGGGGTCGAGGACCTCGCGGTGGGCGATCACGTGGTGTTGTCGTTCATCCCGTCCTGCGGCAAATGCCAGTCCTGTCAGGCGGGCCTGCGCAACCTGTGCGACCTCGGTGCCGGGCTGCTCAACGGCGCGTCGGTGAGCGACGGCAGCTTCCGCATCCAGGCCCGCGGCCAGAACGTCTTCCCGATGACGCTGCTCGGGACGTTCTCGCCGTGGATGGTCGTGCACAAGAGCTCGGTGGTGAAGATCGACCCGTCGATCCCGTTCGAGGTGGCCTGCCTGGTGGGCTGCGGCGTCACCACCGGCTACGGCTCAGCCACCCGGACCGCCGACATCCGGCCCGGCGACGACGTCGCGATCGTCGGCGTCGGCGGTGTCGGCATGGCCGCGCTGCAGGGCGCGGTCAACGCCGGCGCCCGCCACATCTTCGTCATCGACCCGGTGGAGTGGAAGCGCGACCAGGCGCTGAAATTCGGTGCCACCCATGTCTATCCGGAGATCAACGCGGCGCTGGGCGGCATCATGGAGGTCACCTACGGCCTGATGGCCAAGAAGGTCATCATCACCGTCGGCGAAGTCAAGGGCGCCGACATCGAGAACTACATGATCATGACCGCCAAGGGCGGCACCTGCGTGCTGACGGCGATCGGCAGCCTGATCGACAACCAGGTGACACTCAACCTCGCGATGCTGTCGCTGATGCAGAAGAACCTGCAGGGCACCATCTTCGGCGGCGGAAACCCGCAGTACGACATCCCGCAGTTACTGTCCATGTACAAGGTCGGCAAGCTCAACCTCGACGACATGGTCACCCGCCAGTACAAGCTGGAGCAGATCAACGACGGCTACCAGGACATGCTGGAGGGCAGGAACATTCGCGGTGTCATCCGGTACACCGACGACGACCACTAGGAGCGCGAGCCATGTCCCAGGAAACGGTTGCCCAAACGCCCGCGCTCACAGCGTCGCAGTCGTCGTGGCGGTGCGTGCAAACGCACGACCGGGACGGCTGGCTGGCTCTGATGGCCGACGACGTCGTCATCGAGGACCCGATCGGCAAATCCGTCACCAACCCGGACGGCACCGGGGTTCGGGGCAAGGAGGCGGTTGCGGCTTTCTACGACACCAACATCGCCGCCAACCGGTTGACTATCACCTGCGAGGAGACTTTCCCGTCCAGCTCGCCGAACGAGGTTGCGCATATCCTGGTGCTGCACAGCAGGTTTGACGGCGGGTTCACCAGCACCGTGCGCGGGGTGTTCGCCTACCGGGTCGACGACGCCGGTCTGATCGCCAACATGCGCGGCTACTGGAACCTCGACGCGATGACGTTCGGCAAAGAGGAGTGAGCAAGCGCCCCATATGCTGGAGCGCATGGCCACCGTTTTCACCAGGATCATCAACCGCGAGCTGCCGGGCCGGTTCGTCTACGAGGACGACGAGGTCGTCGCGTTCTTGACCATCGAACCGATGACGCAGGGACACACGCTGGTGGTGCCGCGCGCGGAGATCGACCAGTGGCAGGACGTGGACGGCGCGGTGTTCGGTCGCGTGATGGCGGTGGCACAACGGATCGGCCGGGCGGTGTGCCGCGCGTTCGGCGCCGAACGCGCCGGCGTCATCATCGCCGGGCTGGAGGTTCCCCACCTGCATGTGCACGTCTTCCCCACCCGTAGCCTGGCCGATTTCGGCTTCGCCAACGTCGACCGCAACCCGTCACC
>NZ_JAVKSH010000118.1:0-10549 GCF_039583805.1 Mycobacterium sp.
CGGCGCTTGCCCCCACCCCCCGGCGCTTGCCCCCACCCCCCACTCCCCGCGCGAGTGTGCATCTCACGACGCGACACGCCGCTGAGCCGTCGTGGATTGCACAGTCGGCGCATGAAAGTCACGAACGCCATCCCGCGGCTTTCATGGCGGCAACGACGCGGGCCACGAACGTAGCCTGCCGGTATCGAAGCAGGTCGCTGCTGACCCTGATGATCACCCAGCCCAGAGCGTGAAGCGCGCTGTAGCGGTCGATGTCCCGATCCCGCTGCCCGGCGTCCGTCCAATGCTGGGGGCCGTCGTACTCGATGCCGACGCGTAGATCCTCATAACCCATGTCGATGCGTGCGGCGAAGTCCCCGTAATCGTCGACAACTCTGATCTGCGTTTGCGGCCTGGGCAGCCCCGCGTCGATCAACACCAACCGGGTTCGCGTCTCCTGAGGAGATTCGGCGCCGCCGTCGACCAGCGGTAGGACCGCGCGAAGCCGGACGACGCCGCGTGCACCGGGATGATCGGCGATGACAACCTCGACATCGGTCGGCTTGACGTCGGTCGCGTTGACCAAAGCGTCGAGCCGCTGGACCGCCGGCAGCCGTGACGTCGTTCGCCGCCCGATGTCGAATGCCGTTCGCGCAGCGCTCGTTACGCGCATCCCGTCGACTTCCACAACCTCGCCCGGCAGCAAGGTCTCGGTGTGCACCCTGATGCGGGCCGTTGGGTGGCGATTGCGGTGGATCAGCTCGGCATCGAGCGCCGGGCTTACCCACTTCGCGCCGAGTAGTGCGGCCGCGGAGTTGCCGGCGACGACCGCCCTGCGCCGCGACCACAGCCAGGCCGATCGCGCGCGCTGGCTTGCCGTTGGCTCGATACCGCACGGCACGTAGACGCCCGGGTAGACCGGCTCGTAGAGCAACCGCATCGCCCGTTCCGGGATGGCCTTCGCGGCTATTGCCTCCGAACCCAAGAAGGGCCAGGTGAGTTTGTCCATGGGCGAATGCTGGCACGACCCCCCGACACCGTGCTCAGTGTGCAATTCACGACACGACACGCCGCTGGGGCGTCGTGAATTGCACAGTCGGGGCAGGAAGGTTAGAGCCGCTCGATGATCGTGACGTTGGCGGTGCCGCCGCCCTCGCACATCGTCTGCAGCCCGTAACGGCCGCCGGTGCGCTCCAACTCATTGAGCATGGTGGTGAAAAGCTTTGCCCCCGTTGCTCCTAACGGGTGGCCCAGTGCGATCGCGCCGCCGTTGGGGTTCACCTTCTCCGGGTCGGCCTTGATCTCCTTGAGCCAGGCCAACACCACCGGCGCGAACGCCTCGTTGATCTCCACGATGTCGATGTCGTCGATCGACAGCCCCGTCTTGTCCAGCGCATAGCGGGTGGCGGGGATCGGCCCGGTCAGCATGAACACCGGGTCGGCGCCGCGGGCGCTGATGTGGTGGATACGGGCCCGCGGGGCCAGCTTGTGGTCGCTGACGGCCTGCTCGGAGGCCAGCAGCACCGCGCTGGCGCCGTCGGAGATCTGGCTGGCCAGCGCCGCCGTCAAGCGGCCGCCCTCGGAAAGCGCGGGCAGCGCGGCCATCTTCTCCAGCGACGTCTCGCGCGGTCCTTCGTCGATCCGGAAGTCCGTCCCGTCGGTGCGGACCGCGACGATTTCGTGGTCGAAGTGCCCGCTGCGGATGGCGGCCAGCGCATGCTGGTGGCTGGCGAGCGCGAACTGCTCCATCTCCTCGCGGGACAGATTCCAGCGCTGCGCGATCAACTCCGCGCCGCGGAACTGCGAGATCTCCTCGTCGCCGTAGCGGTGCAGCCAGCCCGTGGACTCGTTGGTCGGCGACGTGAAACCGAACTGCTTGCCGACCTCCATCGCCGAGGAGATCGGGATCTGGCTCATGTTCTGCATACCGCCGGCCACGATCAGGTCTGCGGTGCGGGCCATAATCGCCTGGGCGCCAAACGAAATCGCCTGCTGGCTGGACCCACACTGGCGGTCGACGGTGACGCCGGGAACCTCCTCTGGGTAGCCCGCGGCCAGCCACGCGTTGCGGCCGATGTTGCCGGCCTGCCCGCCGATGGTGTCCAGGCAGCCGACGATCACGTCGTCGACGGCGGCAGGGTCGACGTCGACGCGGTCGAACAGTCCCCGGAACGCCTGCGCGCCAAGGTCGATCGGATGTACACCTGCCAGCGATCCGTTGCGCTTGCCGACCGCGGTGCGCACCGCGTCGATCACGTAGGCTTGGGAAATTGCAACCATTTCTAGACTCCTTCTTTGGTGATTCCGCCCAGGACGATAGCGAGATACTGCCGGCCCACCTGCTCGGCGGTGAGCGGTCCGCCGGGTTGATACCAGCGCACCGACACCCACGTGGTGTCGCGGATGAACCGGTAAACCAGGTCGACGTCGAGGTCGGGCCGCAAGTAGCCCTCCTCGATCCCTTGCTGCAGCACGTCGATCCACATCTTGCGCTGCTGCTTGTTCATGTCCTCGATATAGGAGAACCGGGGCTGCGCCAACAGCCGCTTGGCTTCGTCCTGGTAGATGACGACCTGGGCGTGCCGATGCTCGATCGCCTCGAACGACGCCATGAACAACCCCTTGAGCCGCTCCAGCGGATTGGGCTCGGTATCGACGATTTCCTGATAGCGGTCGAACAGCCAGTCCAGAAAGTCGCGGAGCACCTCGTCGGCCATCTCCTCCTTGGACGAGAAGTGGTGGTACAGGCTGCCGGACAGGATGCCCGCACCGTCGGCGATGTCGCGCACCGTGGTGGCGCGCAGCCCGCGTTCGGCGAACATCGTCGCCGCCAGCTGCAGAAGTTCGTCGCGCCGGTTCACGGGTGCTGACTCGAAACCGAAATCACTTCGCCAGTAAGGTAACTGGAGTAGTCGCTGGCCAGAAACGCGATGGTGGCCGCCACTTCCCACGGCTCGGCGGCCCGCCCGAACGCCTCCTGGGACGACAACTGGTCGAGCAGTTCGGTCGAGCTGGTCTTGTCCAGGAAGCTGTGCCGGGCAATGCTGGGCGACACCGCATTGATCCGCACCCCGTATTCGACGGCTTCGATTGCGCTGCAGCGGGTCAACGCCATCACCCCGGCCTTGGCGGCGGCGTAATGCGCCTGCGAGTGCTGCGCCCGCCAGCCCAGCACGCTGGCGTTGTTGACGATCACGCCGCCGTGGCCGGCGTCGCGGAAATACCGCAGCGCCGCGCGGGTGGCGCGAAACACCGACGTCAGCGTCACGTCGAGCACCCGGTCCCACTCCTCGTCGGTCATGTCGGCCACCGGTGTCTGCCCGCCCAGGCCAGCGTTGTTGACCAGCACGTCGATGCGGCCCATGCGCTGCGCGGCGGCGGCGATCAGCGCGTCGACCTGGGCGGTGGACGTCACGTCGCACAGCACGCTCTCCACCCGTCCCTTGTCCAGCGCCGACAGTTCGTCGCGAACTTGGCCCAGTCGTCGGTCGTGGTGATCGGAGACAACGACGTCGGCGTCCTCGGCCAGCGCGCGCCGCGCGGTGGCCGACCCGATGCCGGTACCCGCCGCCGCCGTCACGATCACCACTTTGCCGGCCAGAAGCCCATGCCCGGCAACCTCTTTGGGTGCCGCCTCGAAGGTCACCGAGCCTCCCTCGGCAGGCCGAGCACCCGCTCGGCGATGATGTTGCGCTGGATCTCGTTGGAGCCCCCGTAAATCGTGTCGGCGCGGCTGAACAGGTACAGTCGCTGCCACTCGTCGAAGTCGCCGTCCGGCGCGACCAGTCCGGCCTTGCCTGCGACGTCCATCGCCAGATCGCCCAGGTCGCGATGCCAGTTGGCCCACAATAGTTTCGACGCACTATCCTGCCCCGGCTGCTCGACATCCATGGTGGCCAGCGCGTAGGACCTCAAAGCGCGCAGGCCCGCCCAGGACCGGGTCAACCGCTCCCGGATCAGCGGATCGTCGGCGGCACCGTTGCGCTTCGCAACCTCGACCAGCGCGGAAAGCTCACGGGCGTAGCGGATCTGCTGTCCGAGCGTCGACACACCGCGCTCGAAGGCCAGCGTGCCCATCGCCACCCGCCAGCCGTCACCCGGTGCGCCGACCACCAGATCGGCGTCGGTGCGGGCGTCGTCGAAGAACACCTCGTTGAACTCCGAGGTGCCGGTCAGCTGCACGATCGGCCGGATCTGCACACCGGGCTGATCGAGCGGCACAAGCAGATACGACAGGCCTGCGTGCCGTGTGGAGCCCTTCTCGGTGCGAGCCAGCACGAAGCACCACTGCGCCAGGTGCGCCAGTGACGTCCACACCTTCTGCCCGTTGATCACCCATCGGCCGCCGTCGAGCACCGCCGTGGTCGACACGTTGGCGAGGTCACTGCCCGCGCCGGGTTCGGAATAGCCCTGGCACCACAGCTCGGTGACGTCGAGAATTGTGGGTAGAAAGCGGCGCTGCTGATCCGGCGTGCCGTAGGCGATCAGCGTCGGTCCGAGCAGCTCCTCGCCGAAGTGGTTGACCTTGTCCGGCGCGTCGGCGCGGGCGTATTCCTCGTAGAACGCCACCCGGTGCGCCACCGATAGTCCGCGCCCGCCGTGTTCGACAGGCCAGCCCAAACACGTCAACCCGGCCTTCGCCAGGTGCTGGTTCCAGGCGCGCCGCTCCTCGAACGCCTCGTGCTCGCGGCCCGGCCCACCCAGGCCCTTGAGCGCGGAGAACTCGCCTGCCAGGTTCTCGGCCAGCCAGCCGCGGACCTCGGCCCGGAACTCCTCGACGCACTGCATGCCCTGTAGGCTAACCTACCAAGCACTTGCTTTGTAGCCTGGCGACGATGCGGGCCGTGCAGCGGCCCGACCAGGAGGCGGGCAATTGACCGATTCCGTCGAGCCGAGGAGCGTCGATGTCGAACCGTCCGCAGACCATTCCTGCGGCGCTGGATCGCATCGCGCGCGAACTCCCCGACCACGACGCGCTGGTCGCGCCGGATCGCCGGCTCACCTACGCCGGACTGCGCGACGAGGTGCGCCGGGTCGCTGCGGCCATGATCACGCTGGGTGTGGCCGCCGGTGACCGGGTGGCGATCTGGTCGCCGAACACCTGGCACTGGGTGGTCGCCTGCCTGGCCACCCATTACGCCGGAGCCAGCATGGTGCCGGTGAACACCCGCTACACGGTGGCCGAGGCCACCGACATCCTCGCGCGCACGCGCGCACGCCTGCTGATCGCGATGGGCCAATTCCTCGGCGCGGACAAGGTCGCCGGCCTCGACCGGGACGCGCTGCCGCAGCTGCGTCACGTGGTGCAGGTGCCGATAGAGGCGAACGACGATACAGCCGCCGACGACGGAACCTGGGACGAGTTCGTGAGCGCCGGCCTGGACATCGAGGCCGTGCAGGCCGCCGACGCCCGCGCCGCCGCGGTCCGGCCCGGCGACGTCTCCGACATCCTGTTCACCTCCGGCACCACCGGCCGCAGCAAAGGCGTGCTGTGCGCGCACCGGCAGTCGCTGGCCGGGCCGGCGGCGTGGGCGGCCTGCGGCAAGATCACCAGCGACGACCGCTACCTGTGCATCAACCCGTTCTTCCACAACTTCGGCTACAAAGCCGGAATTTTGGCCTGCCTGCAGACCGGCGCCACCCTGATCCCGCAGCTGACCTTCGACGCCGAGCAGGCCATGCGCGCGGTGGCCGAGCATCGCATCACCGTGCTGCCGGGTCCGCCCACCGTCTTCCAAACCCTCCTCGACCATCCCGCGCGCGCCGAATTCGATCTGAGCTCACTGCGGTTCGCGGTCACCGGCGCCGCCACCGTCCCGGTGGTGTTGATCGAGCGCATGCAACGCGAGCTGGACATCGACATCGTGCTGACCGCCTACGGCCTAACCGAGTCAGGAGGTTTCGCCACCATGTGCCGCGCCGACGACGATCCGGTCACGGTGGCCACCACGTGCGGGCGCCCGATCACCGGCTTCGAACTGCGCATCGGCGAGCAGAGCGAGGTGCTGCTGCGCGGACCCAACGTCATGCTGGGCTACCTCGACGACCCGCTGGCCACCGCGGCGGCCGTGGATACCGACGGATGGCTGCACACCGGTGACGTCGGAACGCTTGACGCCGCAAGCAATGTGATGATCACCGACCGGCTCAAGGACATGTACATCTGCGGCGGGTTCAACGTCTACCCGGCCGAGGTGGAGCAGGTGCTGGCCCGCCTGGACGGTGTGCTCGACGTCGCGGTGATCGGCGTCCCCGACGCGCGGCTCGGCGAGGTGGGACGGGCGTTTCTGGTCACCCGGTGCGGATCCGGTCTCGATGAACACGCCGTAATCGCCTATGCCCGAAAGTATCTGGCGAACTTCAAGACTCCGCGTTCGGTCAGGTTTGTCGACGCGCTGCCGCGCAACGCCGGCGGCAAGGTGATCAAACCGGTGCTGCGGGAGATGGCCTGATGGATCTCGATTTCGACGACGAGACGCTGGCGTTCCAGGGCGAGGTGCGGGAGTTCCTCGCGACGCACACAGGCGACTTCCCGACCACGTCCTACGACACGGCCGAAGGCTTCGAGCAACATCGGCATTGGGACAGGGTGCTCTACGACGCCGGGCTTTCGGTGATCACCTGGCCTCTTGCATACGGCGGCCGTGACGCCACGCTGCTGCAGTGGGTGGTGTTCGAAGAGGAGTACTTCCGCGCCGGCGCGCCGGGGCGGGCCAGCGCCAACGGCACGTCGATGCTGGCGCCCACATTGTTCGCGCATGGCACCGAAGAGCAGCGCGATCGGGTGTTGCCCAAAATGGCCAGCGGCGAAGAGATCTGGGCGCAGGCGTGGTCGGAACCGGAATCCGGCAGCGACCTGGCGTCACTGCGGTCCACCGCCACGCGCACGGACGGCGGCTGGCTGCTCAACGGGCAGAAGATCTGGAGTTCACGGGCACCGTTCGGGGACAAGGCTTTCGGGCTGTTCCGTTCCGATCCCGAGGCCGAGCGCCATCGCGGGCTGACCTATCTCATGTTCGACCTGCGGGCAGACGGCGTCACCGTTCGCCCGATCGCCCAGCTGGGCGGCGACACCGGTTTCGGGGAGATCTTCCTCGACGACGTGTTCGTGGCCGACGAGGATGTTATCGGCGACGTGCACGGCGGCTGGCGGGCGGCGATGAGCACGACGAGTAACGAGCGCGGCATGTCGCTGCGCAGCCCGGCGCGGTTCCTGGCCGCCGCCGAGCGGCTGGCAGGGTTGTGGAAGGACCGCGGCTCGCCGGCGGCATTCGGCGACCGGGTGGCCGACGCGTGGATCAAGGCGCAGGCCTACCGGCTGCACACCTTCGGCACCGTGACCCGGCTGGCCGCCGGCGGCGAACTGGGCGCGGAGTCCTCGGTGACCAAGGTGTTCTGGAGCGACCTCGACGTGGCGCTGCACCAGGCCGCGCTGGATATCCTCGGCGCCGACGGCGAACTGGCCGACTCGTGGAGCGACGGCTTGCTGTTCGCGCTGGGCGGCCCGATCTACGCCGGCACCAACGAGATTCAGCGCAACATCATCGCCGAGCGGCTGCTGGGCCTGCCCCGGGAGCCCAGATGAGATTCGAGCTCGACGCACAGCAGCGTGACTTCGCGGCCAGTATCGACGCCGCGCTGGCGGCAGCCGACGTGCCCGTGGCGGTGCGCGCCTGGGCGGCCGGCGACACCGCGCCCGGTCGCAAATTGTGGTCGCGGCTGGCCGAATTGGGCGTCACCGCGCTGCTGGTGCCCGAACGCTTCGACGGCCTCGCGGCGCACCCGGCCGACCTGGCCGTCGCGGCGGAGCGGCTCGGCCGGTGGTGTGTGCCCGGCCCCGTCACGGAATCCGTCGCGGTCGCGCCGGTCCTGCTGGCCGACGACGACCGGTGCGCGGCGCTGGCGTCCGGTGAGCTGATCGCCACCGTGGCGCTGCCGCCGCAGGTGCCGCGCGCCGTCGACGCCGACACCGCCGGGCTGGTCCTGCTCGCCGGGGACGGGCAGGCCTGCACGGCTCAGGTGGGCGCGCGGCACGAATCTGTCGACCCCAGCCGCCGGCTGTTCGACGTGACAGCGTCCGGCGCGTCGTGGGCGGCCGATGTCGCCCGTGCTTACGAGTTCGGGGCGCTGACTACCGCCGCGCAGCTGGTCGGCGCCGGTCGGGCGATGCTGGACACCGCGGTGGACTATGCGACGCAGCGCAGCCAGTTCGGTCGGGTGATCGGGTCGTATCAGGCGGTCAAGCACAAGCTGGCCGACGTGCAGATCGCGCTTGACCTGGCCCGGCCCCTGGTCTACGGGGCCGCGCTGTCGCTGGCTGCGCACTCGCCCGACACTGCCCGCGACGTCAGCGCCGCCAAGGCCGCCGCATCGGATGCCGCGCTGCTGGCGGCCCGGGCGGCGTTGCAGACCCACGGCGCCATCGGTTTCACCGCCGAGCACGACCTGTCGCTGTGGCTGTTGCGGGTGCAGGCGCTGCGACCGGCCTGGGGTGACCCGGCCGCGCACCGCCGTCGGGTGCTGGAGGCGCTGTGACGACGTCCAACGACGAACGGGAACTGCTGCGCGACACCGTCGCCGCGCTGGTAGCCAAACATGCCGGGCCTGAAGCGGTGCGGGCCGCGATGGCCTCGCCGCGTGGCTACGACCAGACGCTGTGGCTCCTGCTGTGCGAGCAGGTCGGCGCCGCAGCACTGGTGATCCCCGAGGATCTCGGCGGAGCGGGTGGTCAATTAGCCGACGCCGCAACGGTTCTGCGTGAGCTCGGCCGTGGGCTGGTGCCTACTCCGCTGCTGGGCACGACGCTGGCCGAGCTGGCGTTGCTGGCCGCCGACGAACCCGACCGCGACGCGCTGGCGCGGCTTGCCGACGGCACCGCGATCGGCGCGGTGGTGTTCGACCCCGGCTACGTGGTCAACGGCGACGTCGCCGACATTGTCATCGACGCCGACGGCGACACGCTCACCCGGTGGACGCTGTTCAGCGCAGAGCCCGTCGCCACCATGGACCCGACCCGCCGGCTCGGCCGCGTCACCGCCCAGGCCACCGCGGTCATCGGTACCGACCCCGGCATCGCCGACACCGCCGCGATCCTCGTCGCCGCCGAGCAGGTCGGCGCCGCGGCCCGCTGCCTGGAACTGACCGTCGCCTACACCAAGGAGCGGGTGCAGTTCGGCCGCCCGATCGGCAGCTTCCAGGCGCTCAAACACCGGATGGCCGACCTGCATGTCGCGGTGCAGGCCGCTCGCGCGGTGGTCGACGAGGCGATCACCGACCCGTCACCGGCGTCGGCGGCGCTGGCCCGGCTCACCGCCAGCGAAGCGTTCAGCACGGTCGCGGCCGAAGGCATCCAGCTGCACGGCGGCATCGCGATCACCTGGGAACACGACATGCACCTGTACTTCAAACGCGCGCATGGTAGTTCGCACCTGCTCGGCCCGCCGCGGGACCAGCTGCGCCGGCTCGAGTCGGAGGTGTTCTAGCGTAAGCGATATGAACAGCGTCGCCATGCGCGCCGGCATCCCGCCGTTTCACGTGATGGACGTCTGGCTGGCGGCCGCCGAACGTCAACGCAGCCACGGCGACCTGGTGAACCTGGCGGCGGGGCAGCCCAGTGCGGGCGCGCCCGGGCCGGTGCGCTCCGCCGCGGCAGCGGCTCTGCGCGACAATCAGCTGGGATACACGGTAGCGCTGGGTATTCCGGAGTTGCGCGAGGCGATCGCGGCGTCGTACCGGGACCGGTACGGGCTGCCGGTCGAAGCCGACGACGTGGTGGTGACGACGGGCTCGTCGGGCGGGTTCCTGCTGACGTTTCTGGCCTGCTTCGACGTCGGCGACCGGGTCGCGGTGGCCAGCCCCGGATATCCCTGCTACCGCAACATCTTGGCTGCGCTCGGCTGTGAGGTCGTCGACGTCGAATGCGGGCCGCAGACCCGGTTCCAGCCGACCGTGGCGATGCTGGCCGCGCTCGACCCGCCGGTGGCCGGCGTGGTGGTGGCGAGCCCCGCCAACCCGACCGGCACGGTGATCGCGCCGACGGAACTGGCGGCGATCGCCTCCTGGTGTGACGCCACCGGTGTCCGGCTGATCAGCGACGAGGTGTACCACGGGCTGGTCTACGAGGGTGCCCCGCAGACCAGCTGCGCCTGGCAGACGTCGCGAAATACCATGGTGGTCAACAGCTTCTCCAAGTATTTCGCGATGACGGGCTGGCGGCTGGGTTGGCTGTTGGTGCCGGCCGGGCTGCGGCGCGCGGTGGACTGCCTGACCGGCAACTTCACCATCTGCCCGCCGGTGCTGTCGCAGTATGCCGCCGTCGCGGCGTTCACCCCCGAGGCGATTGCCGAAGCCGACGGACATCTGCACCAGTACGCGATCAACCGCAGGGTGTTACTGGAAGGTTTGCGCGACATCGGAATCGACCGCTTGGCGCCCACCGACGGCGCCTTCTACGTCTACGCCGATGTCTCGGACTTCACCACCGACTCGATGACGTTCTGTTCGACGTTGCTGGCGGACACCGGGGTTGCCATCGCGCCCGGCATCGACTTCGACACCACCCGTGGCCCTG
>NZ_JAVKSH010000119.1:0-10538 GCF_039583805.1 Mycobacterium sp.
CGAGCTGGCGGTCCTGCATCGCGATGTCGATGGGACGCCCGAGGGTGTCGGCCAGCTCGGCGACGACCGGCGCGACGAGGTCGCGGTCCCGGCCCAGCACCACCACCAGGTGTTGCGGCGCCAGCTTGGCGACCGCGTGCAGGCAATGCGCCAGCATGCTGCGCCCGCCGATGGTGTGCAGCACCTTGGGGACGTCCGAGCGCATCCGGGTTCCGGCCCCCGCCGCCAGGACCAGGACCGCTGTCTCACCGTGAGCCGTCATCTATGCACCTCTTCTATGCACCTCTTCGCCGCGAGTGTGCGTGTTTGTCCGCCGACACGCCGTTCAGCGTGTCATTATCCGCACGCTCGGGGCAAAAGCGCGGTGGAAAAGGTACAGCAAACGCCGAGCTCCGTCGCCAGGACTCGAACCTGAACTCTCAGAACCAAAATCTGATGTGCTGCCGATTACACCACGACGGATTGGTTGCCCAACGCGCCTGTGACTCTAGTGCAGCCCGATACCCTGTACTCCGTGGCAGTTGCGGACAAGGAGGTGCGGGCGCCGCGCGCCCGGATGACCGGCAGCGAACGCCGGCAGCAGCTCATCGGCATCGCGCGGTCGCTATTCGCCGAGCGCGGCTACGACGGCACCTCCATCGAGGAGATCGCGCAGCGCGCCAACGTGTCCAAACCGGTCGTCTACGAGCATTTCGGCGGCAAGGAGGGCCTGTACGCCGTCGTCGTCGACCGGGAGATGTCGGCGTTGCTGGACGGCATCACCTCGTCGCTGACCAACAACCGCTCCCGGGTGCGCGTCGAGCGGGTGGCCCTGGCGCTGCTGACCTACGTCGAGGAGCGCACCGACGGCTTCCGGATCATGACCCGCGACTCGCCGGCGTCGATCAGCTCCGGCACCTACTCCAGCCTGCTCAACGACGCCGTCAGCCAGGTCAGCTCGATCCTGGCCGGCGACTTCGCCCGCCGCGGCCTGGACCCCGACCTGGCCCCGCTCTACGCCCAGGCCCTGGTCGGTTCGGTGTCGATGACGGCGCAGTGGTGGCTCGACGTGCGCGAACCCAAAAAGGAAGTGGTCGCCGCACACCTGGTCAACCTGGTGTGGAACGGCTTGACCCACCTGGAGGCCGATCCGCGGCTGCAGGACGAATAACGAGTGGCAGCAACGCTTTTCACAGTGCTGCCGGCGCCGCATAGAATAGCCGCATCATGACCGCAGCGGGGCCGGCATCCCCAGACACCCCGATCGCGGGGCTCGTCGAATTCGCGCTGACGGCATCCACACTCTCCGGGCTCACCGAGCGTGCCGCTGATCGGCCCGACGAGTTGACGCTGGTCGGACCGGCCAGCGCGCGGCTGTTCGTCACCAGCGCGCTGGCCCGCGTGGGCCCGCTGCTGGTGGTCACCGCCACCGGCCGGGAAGCCGACGACCTGACCGCCGAGCTGCGCGGCGTCTTCGGCGACGCGGCCGCGATGTTCCCGTCCTGGGAAACGCTGCCGCACGAACGGCTCTCGCCGGGCGTCGACACCGTCGGCGCCCGGCTACTGCTGCTGCGCCGGCTGGCTCACCCCGACGACACCAGGCTGGGCCCGCCGCTGCGGGTGGTGGTCACCGCGGTGCGCTCGCTGCTGCAACCGATGACGCCGCGACTGGGCCACGTCGAGCCGCTGACGCTGGCCGTCGGCGACGAGGTCGGGTTCGCCGACGTGATCGCCCGGCTGGTCGAGCTGGCCTACACCCGGGTCGACATGGTCGGCCGGCGCGGTGAGTTCGCGGTCCGCGGCGGCATCCTGGACGTCTTCGCCCCGACCGCCGAGCACCCGGTTCGCGTCGAGTTCTGGGGCGACGAGGTCGCCGAGATGAGGATGTTCTCGGTGGCCGACCAGCGAACTATCCCCGAGATCGGCGTGGCGACGCTGGTGGCGGTGCCGTGCCGGGAACTGCTGCTCACCGGAGAGGTGCGGGCGCGGGCGGCCGAGCTGGGGGCGGGGGATCGGGACAACGCGGTGGCCGACATGCTGGCCAAACTCGCCGAAGGCATTCCGGTCGACGGCATGGAGGCGCTGTTGCCGGTGCTGCGGCCCGGCGAGCTCGCGCTGCTGACCGACCACCTGGCCGAGGGCACCCCGGTGCTGGTCTGCGACCCGGAAAAGGTCCGCACCCGCGCGGCGGACCTGATCACCACCGGCCGCGAGTTCGCCGAGGCGTCCTGGTCGGTGGCCGCGCTGGGTTCGGACGCGCCGATCGACGTGGAGCAGCTCGGCGGCTCGGGGTTCGTCGAGTTCGACGAGGTGCGGGCTGCGGCACGGCAGTCCGGGCATCCGTGGTGGACGCTGTCCCAGCTGTCCGGCGAGTCGGCGGTCGAACTCGACGTCCGCGCGACGCCGTCGGCCCGCGGGCGGCAGGGCGCCGTCGACATCGACGGCATCTTCGCGATGCTGCGTGCGCACGTGATGAGCGGCGGGTACGCCGCCGTCGTCGCACCCGGGACCGGGACCGCGCACCGGGTGGTCGAGCAGCTTGCCGAATCCGACACGCCCGCAACGATGTTGGAGCCCGGCGCAGCGCCCGGGCAAGGTGTCGTCGGGGTGCTCAAAGGCCCGCTGCACGACGGCGTGATCGTTCCCGGCGCGAACCTCGTCGTCGTCACCGAGACCGACCTGACCGGCAACCGGGTGTCGGGTCCCGACGGCAAACGGCTGGCCGCCAAGCGGCGCAACACCGTGGACCCGCTGGCGTTGACCGCCGGCGACCTGGTGGTGCACGACCAGCACGGCATCGGGCGGTTCGTGGCGATGACCGAGCGCATCGTCGGCGGGGCCCGGCGCGAATACCTGGTGCTGGAGTACGCATCCGGCAAACGAGTGCAAGCGGCCGACAAGCTCTACGTGCCGATGGACTCACTGGACCAGCTGTCGCGCTACGTCGGCGGGCAGGCCCCGGCGCTGTCCCGGCTCGGCGGCAGCGACTGGGCCACCACCAAGACCAGGGCCCGCAAAGCCGTCCGGGAGATCGCCGGCGAACTGGTGGCGCTCTACGCTAAGCGGCAGGCCACCGCGGGCTACGCGTTCAGCCCGGACACCCCCTGGCAGGCCGAGCTGGAGGATGCGTTCGGGTTCACCGAGACCGTCGACCAGCTCACCGCGATCACCGAGGTGAAGGCCGACATGGAGAAACCGGTGCCGATGGACCGGGTGATCTGCGGCGACGTCGGCTACGGCAAAACGGAGATCGCGGTGCGGGCGGCGTTCAAGGCGGTGCAGGACGGCAAGCAGGTCGCCGTGCTGGTGCCCACCACGCTGTTGGCGGACCAGCATCTGCAGACCTTCGCCGAGCGGATGGCCGGCTTCCCGGTGAGCATCAGGGGGCTGTCGCGGTTCACCGACGCCACCGAGTCCCGCACGGTGCTCGACGGGATGGCCGACGGCAGCGTGGACATCGTGATCGGCACCCACCGGCTGCTGCAGACCGGAGTGCGGTGGAAAGACCTGGGCCTGGTGGTCGTCGACGAGGAGCAGCGGTTCGGCGTCGAGCACAAGGAGCACATCAAGAGCCTGCGCACCCAAGTCGACGTGCTGACCATGAGCGCCACCCCGATTCCGCGCACGCTGGAGATGAGCCTGGCCGGCATCCGGGAGATGTCGACGATCCTCACCCCGCCCGAGGAGCGCTACCCGGTGCTGACCTACGTCGGCCCGCACGACGACAAGCAGATCGCCGCGGCGCTGCGACGTGAGTTGCTGCGCGACGGGCAGGCCTTCTACGTGCACAACCGGGTCAGCTCCATCGACGACGCCGCCGCGCGGGTGCGGGCCCTGGTGCCCGAAGCCCGCGTCGTCGTCGCGCACGGACAAATGCCCGAGGACCTGCTGGAACGCACCGTCGAAGGATTCTGGAACCGCGACTACGACGTTCTGGTGTGCACCACGATCGTGGAGACCGGCCTGGACATCTCCAACGCCAACACGCTGATCGTCGAGCGCGCCGACACCTTCGGGCTGTCCCAGCTGCACCAGCTGCGCGGCCGGGTCGGCCGCAGCCGAGAGCGGGGCTACGCCTACTTCCTCTATGCGCCGCACGCCCCGCTGACCGAGACCGCCCACGACCGGCTGGCCACCATCGCGCAGAACAACGAGCTGGGCGCCGGTATGGCGGTCGCGCTGAAGGACCTGGAGATCCGCGGCGCCGGCAACGTGCTGGGCGTGGAGCAGTCCGGGCACGTCGCCGGGGTGGGCTTCGACCTGTACATGCGGCTGGTCGGCGAGGCTCTGGAGGGGTATCGGGCGGCGTACCGGGCCGCCGCCGACGGCACCACCGTCACCAGCCCCGAGGAGCCCAAGGAGGTGCGCATCGACCTGCCGGTCGATGCGCACCTGCCGCCGGACTACATTCCCAGCGACCGGCTGCGGCTGGAGGGCTATCGACGCCTGGCCGCCGCCGGCGACGACGCCGGCGTCAGTGCTGTCGTGGACGAGCTGACCGACCGCTACGGCCCGCTGCCCGAACCAGCCCGGCGGCTGGTGGCGGTGGCGCGGCTGCGGTTGCGCTGCCGCGAGGCCGGTATCACCGAAGTGAACGCAGTGTCCGCGTCCACCTTGCGGCTGTCACCGCTGACCCTGCCGGACTCGGCCCAGGTCCGCCTGGCGCGGATGTATCCGGGTGCCCGATACCGCGCCACCACGTCGACGGTGCAGGTCCCGATCCCGCGCGCCGGCGGCGTGGGCGCACCCCGGATCCGGGACCTCGAACTGGTGCAGATGGTGGCTGACCTGGTGGCGGCGCTGCACGGGAAACCGCAGGGAGATCTCGACATGGCCGCCGTCGACGTGGGGGCGAGCAGACGGGAGCGAGGCGCATGACTGTCGTCCTGGTCGATCCGCGCCGCCCTTCGCTGATTCCGGTGGCAGCGATCGGATTGCTCACCGGCGAAGTCGCCTATACCGAGGAGATGCCGGTCGCGGTGCCGTGGTCGCTGCCCGCGGCGCGCCCGGCGCACATCGGCGACGACGCCCCGGTGCTGCTGTCCTCGGACCCCGGGCACCCGGCGGTCGCGGCGCGGCTGGCCGCGGGTGAGCGGCTGATCCGCGCGCCGGACCCGGCGCGCGGCCAACGGCTGGTCGACGCGGTCGCGATGATGGACACGCTGCGCACCGACGGCCCGTGGGAAAGCAGACAGACCCACGACTCCCTGCACCGGTTCCTGGTGGAGGAGACCTACGAGCTTTTCGACGCCGTCCGCAGCGGTGACGCGGACGCGCTGCGCGAAGAGATCGGAGACATTCTGCTGCAGGTGCTTTTTCACGCCCGCATCGCCGAAGACGCAGCGGCGCAACCGTTCACCATCGACGACGTCGCCGACACGCTGATGCGCAAACTGGGCAATCGGATCCCGGGAGTCCTTGCCGGCGAATCGGTTTCGCTCGAGCAGCAGCTGGCTCAGTGGGCGGAGCGCAAAGCCCGCGAAAAGAAGGCGAGGTTGCTGGATTCGGTCATGGACGACGTCGCGGTCTCCGCACCGGCGTTGGCTCTGGCCCAGAAGGTGATTGCGCGAGCCGGCCAGGCCGGGCTTCCAGAAGACCTGATCCCGGACACCGTCACCTCGGTGCGCGTGAGGATTGACAGCGACCCCGAAACCGATTTGCGGGCGGCTGTCCTGGAATTCATGGACACCTTTCGAGCCGCGGAGAAGGCGATCGCCGCCGAGCGCCGCGGATCCGGCGTTCCCCGGGAACTCGACGCCGGCCCGTCCGGTGCGTTCACCGAGTCGCAGTGGCGTGCTCACTGGCCGACCAGCGGATGTTAGCCAACCCGGCTGAACGGGGTATGCCGGATGGGGTTGCGGTTACCCCGCGACCTGGCCGGTTTGCGTGGGACGATGGTCGCAAGGACGTGGTTCGAGCGAGCCGAGGGAGTTCTGTGGCGCCGCTGCGTTGGCTGCAGACGATCGCCGTCATTGGTGCGACGGCGCTCATCCTGGCGGCGAGTTGCACCTGGCAACTGGGCACGCCGATACCCAGGGGCGTGCCGCCGCCCGCGGGCGATCCGGTGCCGCCGGTGAACACGCACGCCAGGGGCCGGCCCGCCGATCAGCTGTATCGGTGGGCGGCCGAGCGGGCCCCGAAGCTGGGCATCCCGGTCGTCGCGCTGGAGGCGTATGCCTACGCGGCGCGCGTCGCGGAGGTGGAGAATCCCCACTGCCATCTGTCCTGGACGACGCTGGCCGGCATCGGTGAGATCGAGAGCCATCACGGCACCTACCGGCACGCCACCATCGCACCCAACGGCGACGTGCGCCCACCGATTCGCGGCGTGCGCCTGGACGGCACCGGCGGCACGTTGCGTATCGTCGAGAGCGACGCGGGCGGCATGGGTGGCGATTCCCCGGCTGTCCGGGCGATGGGCCCGATGCAGTTCATTCCCCAGACGTGGCGGCTGTACGGGGTCGACGCCAACAACGACGGAGTCGTCAGCGTCGACAACATCGACGATGCGGCGTTGTCCGCGGCGGGCTACTTGTGCTGGCGTGGAAAGGATCTCACGACACCGATCGGATGGATCACCGCGTTGCGGGCCTACAACAATTCCGAACCGTACGCGCGCGCCGTGCGCGACTGGGCCACCGCGTACGCGGCGGGTCACCCGCTGTGAACAGGCTCTAGGCTAGGACCGCAGCGCAGCCGACGAAGCAAGGAGAAACCCAGTGCCGATAATCGAGCAGGTCGGAGCCCGCGAGATCCTCGATTCGCGCGGCAACCCGACCGTCGAGGTGGAGGTTGCTCTGGTCGACGGGACGTTCGCCAGGGCGGCGGTGCCCTCCGGGGCGTCCACCGGCGAGCACGAGGCGGTCGAGCTGCGCGACGGCGGCGACCGCTACGCCGGCAAGGGCGTCAAGAAGGCCGTGCAGGTCGTGCTCGACGAGATCGCACCGGCCGTCATCGGGCTGAACGCCGACGACCAGCGGCTGGTCGACCAGGCCCTGGTGGACCTGGACGGCACCCCGGACAAGTCCCGGCTGGGCGCCAACTCGATCCTGGGCGTGTCCCTGGCGGTGGCCAAGGCTGCCGCCGACTCGGCCGGGTTGCCGCTGTTCCGCTATGTCGGCGGGTCCAACGCGCACATTCTGCCGGTGCCGATGATGAACATCCTCAACGGCGGCGTGCACGCCGACACCGGCGTGGACATCCAGGAGTTCATGGTGGCGCCGATCGGGGCGCCGAACTTCGCCGAGGCACTGCGGTGGGGGGCGGAGGTATACCACGCCCTCAAGTCGGAGCTGAAGAAGCAGGGCCTGTCCACCGGCCTGGGCGACGAGGGCGGGTTCGCTCCCGACGTGCCCGGCACCGCGGCAGCGCTGGACGTGATCGGTGCGGCGGTTGAGTCGGCGGGTTTCACGCTCGGCGCCGACGTGGCGTTGGCTCTCGACGCGGCGGCGACCGAGTTCTACACCGCGGGAGCCGGTTACGGATTCGAGAGCAAGACGCTGACCGCGGGCCAGATGGCCGACTTCTACGCCGGGCTGCTGGACGCCTATCCGCTGGTGTCCATCGAAGACCCGCTCGCCGAGGATGATTGGGACGGCTGGGTGTCATTGACGACCGCGCTCGGGGACCGGGTGCAGATCGTCGGTGACGACATCTTCGTCACCAATCCCGAACGGCTGGAAGAGGGTATCGATAAGGGTGTGGCAAACGCGTTGCTGGTCAAGGTGAATCAGATCGGTACGTTGACCGAGACCCTCGACGCGGTGGCGCTGGCGCACCACAGCGGATACCGCACGATGATGAGCCATCGCAGCGGCGAGACGGAGGACACCACGATCGCCGACCTGGCGGTGGCGGCGGGGTGCGGGCAGATCAAGACGGGCGCACCGGCCCGCAGCGAGCGCGTCGCCAAATACAACCAGCTACTGCGCATCGAGGAGGCACTGGGCGACGCCGCCCGCTACGCCGGCGACCTGGCGTTCCCTCGGTTTGCACTGGAACCCAAGTAGCGCAGCCGATTACGATGCCCGAACCCAAACGGTCGGATCCTAAGCGGCGCCCACCGGCGTCGCGGCCGAGCCGGGCCGGGGATGCGGCCCGGGGCCGCCCGCGCAGGTCGGCGGCGGGCCGGCGGGGATCCGACGGCGCGCGGGCACAGCCGGAGTCCGTGGAGACCGTCAAGCGTGCCGTCGCCGAGTCGATCGAGCAGCGCGACCAGCAGCGCCTCGGCCTGACCGCGCGGCGCGCCGCCATCCTGGCGGCGGTGGTATGTGTGTTGACGCTGACCATCGCGGGCCCTGTCCGCACCTACTTCGCGCAGCGCACAGAGATGAAGCAGCTGGCCGCGTCGGAGCGTGCGCTGCGGCACCGGATCGCTGATCTCGAGCAGCAGAAGACGCGGCTGGCCGATCCGGCCTACATCGCGGCGCAGGCCCGCGAACGGCTCGGGTTCGTCCAGCCCGGCGACATCCCCTACCAGGTCCAGCTGCCGCCGACGACCGCGGTGCCTGCGCAGCCCGGCTCGCAGGCCGGCATCACAGCCAGTGGCGATCCGTGGTACACGGCGCTGTGGCGCACCATCGCCGACACCCCGCACGGTCCGCCCGCCGCCGTCCCACCCCCGCCGCCCGGTGGTTGACCGTGCCGACCTCGACGCGGTGGCGCGCCAGCTGGGCCGTGAGCCGCGCGGTGTGCTCGGCATCGCCTACCGTTGTCCCGACGGCGAACCGGGCGTGGTGAAGACCGCGCCGAGACTACCTGACGGGACGCCGTTTCCGACGTTGTACTACCTGACGCACCCGGTGCTAACCGTCGCGGCGGGCAGGCTGGAGTCGGCAGGCCTGATGGCCGAGATGACCGAGCGGCTGCGACGGGACCCCGACCTCGCCGCCGCCTACCGGCGAGCCCACGAGTCGTATCTGGCCGAGCGGGACGCGATCGAACCGCTGGGCACTTCGGTGTCCGCCGGCGGCATGCCGGACCGGGTCAAGTGCCTGCACGTGCTGATCGCGCACTCGCTGGCCAAGGGCCGCGGGGTGAACCCGCTCGGCGACGAGGCGTTGGCGGTGCTGGCCGGTGATCCGTCGACGGCCGGCATCCTGGTGCGGGGGGAGTGGGCATGACGCGCCGGCGACGATGCACAGCGCAGCGATGAGGTGGGGGTACCGCCCGCTTGCGGGGGAGAGCGGCGCAAGTGACTAGGGTCGCGGCAATTGATTGCGGTACCAACTCGATTCGGTTGCTGATCGCCGACTCGGTCGACGGGAGGCTGCGCGATGTGCACCGCGAGATGCGGATCGTGCGGCTGGGGCAGGGCGTCGACGCTACCGGCCGGTTCGCGGCCGAGGCGCTGCAGCGCACCCGGGTTGCGCTGGCCGACTATGCCGCCTTGTGTGCGGCAAACGGTGTCGAGCGGGTGCGGATGGTCGCCACGTCGGCCGCCCGCGACGCAGCCAACCGCGACGTGTTTTTCGCGATGACGGCCGAGGTGCTGGGTGTGAGCGCCGAAGTGGTCACCGGCGCTCAGGAGGCTGAACTGTCGTTCCGCGGCGCGGTCGGGGAATTGGACAGTGCTGGTGCACCTTTCGTGGTCGTTGACCTGGGCGGCGGGTCCACCGAGATCGTGCTGGGCAATTCGGCGGTGACGGCGAGTTTTTCGGCCGACATCGGCTGCGTGCGGGTGACCGAGCGGTGCCTGCACACCGACCCGCCGACCGCCAACGAGGTGGCCGATGCGCGTGCGGTGGTGCGTGCGCGGCTCGACGAAGCCCTGCGGGCCGTCCCGGTGGCGCGGGCCCGCACCTGGGTGGGTGTGGCCGGCACAATGACCACGATCGCAGCGCTGGCGCAGGATCTGCCGGCGTATGACGCTGCGGCCATTCATCTTTCGCGCGTCTGCATCGATCGGCTGTTGGACGTGTGCGACGGGTTGATCCGCATGACCGGCGCGCAGCGTGCCGCGCTGGGCCCGATGCACCCAGGCCGTGCGGACGTGATCGGCGCCGGGGCGATCATCGTCGAGGAGTTGGCGGTGGCGCTGCGCGAGCGGGCCGGTATCGACGAGTTGGTGGTCAGCGAGCACGACATCCTCGACGGCATCGCGCTGTCGATCGCCACATCTGCCCCATGAGTCACCGCACCGAGGGAATGCACGATGTGCCCGCCTCACAGCGACAACGTCACAGAGGGGTGGGCCCTGGGGATGATGGCCCCGGGGGATGGTGGCCCCGGGGGATGATCGCCCCGGGCGGGCCGGTCCCGACGTGGCTCACATTGGTGCACACCGGGGGCGGCCACGTCGCGTTGGTCACAACTGCCACCGGCGTCCCTGCGCCGGTCGGCACCCGAGGTGCCCGGCTCTGAGCGACAATTCTGGTAGCGCGGTGCTGCGAATGTGGTTGTCGCGCAGAGGCGGGCACGGCGCACATCGCCTCTTCCAGAGACCGGTGTTGCTGATGTGACCAGACAGCAATATTGGGATCGGGAGGTCTTCGGGTGCACGGCGCCGCGACAATGCCCTGGGTGGCGGTCGGGACCTGGGGTGGCGGTCGGGACCTCAG
>NZ_JAVKSH010000120.1:0-10526 GCF_039583805.1 Mycobacterium sp.
CCTGGTGAGCTATTAGGTGTAGCTTAAGGGTGTGTTCTAAGGTGCTTACTTGGTAGCATCTCAGGTAGATCCGGCGCGGAGGTGGAGGTGCGATATGCCGGTGTTGACCGTCTCAGCGGCGCAGCGACTCGACGATGAGGCAGCGACGCGTTCGATCCGTGCGATCGCCGCGTATCTACAAGGGGCTGTCGGTCAGCGCGTCGCGGCGGCGATGGCCGGCTTGGCCGACGCCAAGCAAATCGGTCGCTATGCGCGCGAGGGCGGTCCGGAACCACACGGCGCGACCGAACGCCGCTTACGTGAGGGCTACAAGGTCGTCCGGATGCTCGTCGATGCCTATGACGACAAGACGGCGCGGGCGTGGCTTTTTGGCACCAACACGCGCCTGGACGATCGCGCGCCGATCGAGGTGCTTGGCGCGGCGATCGACACCGCGGAGTTCGCGATGGTCGTACGGGCCGCACGGCAGGTCGCCAGCTTCCAGTCGTGATCGCGCCGCCCGAGGTGGGGCGAACCCTGTGGCGGGTCGGCTATTACGCTGATCCGCTCGGCTTCACTCCGTTGCAGCTGTTCCAGTTCAGCCACCGCTTCGACGACATCTACCGGCGCTTCCGCACCGTCTATTGCGCCAATGTGGCGAAAACGTGTCTTCGCGAGGTGCTGGCCGACGTCCGGCCCAACCTCGGCGCGCTGCGCCGCCATGTCGAGCGCTATGGGCCTGAGGCCGCCCAAGACTTCGCTGAAAAGCCAGTCACCGCGCAGTGGCGCATACAGCACGTCCTCGTTCCCACAGTCCTGAAACTCGATGGCCCGTTGATCGATCTCACCGACGTGTCCACACGCCAGGAGATCGAGGATCGCCACGTCGAACTGTTGCTCGAGTACGGCTTGCAGCACCTCGATCTCCACGAGATCACCACCAGTCGCCGCGCCGTCACGCAGACGATCGCCGCGGACCTGTTCGACCGAGGCGCCGGCGCTGAACTGCTCGACACCACCTGTCCGTGGTCATGGAAAAGTCCCCAGCGGTGGCTGTGGCGAAAGCACTTCCGATCGGATTAGTTGTCCTCAAGTGCACCCGGTGTCCGGCAGGTAACGGTAGAACTCCAGCAGCGTGTCGAGATCGTCGGGTCAGAACGTGTTGAACAAAAACAGTTGCAGGGACTCGAATATGCTCTGGAATAGTCCGCTGTTGGCGACCCCGTGCTCAATTGCGCCAACCCACGCGTCGAAGTTGTTGATGTGGTCGGAGATGTCGACATATGTCAGGTCGGCGTTGGTCGAGGTGGTCGCGTCAGCGACCTGCGCCGGTGTCAACCCCAGGTACTCCACGTGCGTGGTGAATAGGTGCACGATCGGGTCCAGCAGGCCCCCGGCCGTGAAGTCCTCTTGGAAGTCGGCGACTCCGTCGCCGGCAAGTGTGTAGATGGTCGCCGGGTACAGGTCATCCGGCGTCACGTCGCCGAGGACACCATCGGCGCCGGAAAGGTTGAGAAGAGAGTTCATGGTGCTCGGACCGAGTGTCGCGTCCATGTCTGCTGCAAGGTTGGGCCATATGCCGCCCGGAGCGGAGGGGTCGCCGATGAACACGAAGTGCAGATCTGCGCTGGGGATGCCGGCTTCTGCGAGTCGGCTCATTGCGATCGACTCGGCGGTGGCGCTCTGCGAGTATCCGAACAGCGTCAGCGGGTGCTCGGCGCTGAAAGCGCCCGGGTCCGCGTTGAATTCGTTCTCCACGGCGAGAACGACGTCCGACGCTCCCGTCAGACTGCTCGGGCCCTGTTGGATCAGTTCGGGCGTCGTCAGCACCTGCAACGGGGCGCTGCACGGGTCGGTGCCGTTCATGTCGCAGACCGTCGAGGCGGTCGCGCCATCGTCGAAACCCAGCGGGTGCAGATACAGAGCCTCGGCGGTCTGCGCGAAAGCGGTCGACGGCGTCGGCTCGGTGGTTCCGCCGAGGATGATCGCCGTGTCGCTGCCAGATAGCGGGCCGTCCGCAGACAGCAGAGTCACGTCAGCGGGGGCGGGTTGGTTGATCGGCGTGCTAGCCGCGCCAACGATCATGCCGACGGCGGTAACGTACGCGAGCATCTTATGTCCGTTCACCGCTGCACCTCTTCGCTCGCACCGGCGCCGCCTTGCTGCGGGCTGCATCATCGCATCTTCCGATCTGAACCGCCCCATCCCGGATAACTTCGCCAACTGGATCCCGACCGCGACGGGCGTAGAAACCCACTTCGCCGATTCCCAGTTCGGACGCCGCAGCCGCGCCGATCGGCGGGGAGTTACGGCAAAGCGTCCGGGTAGAAGGTTGTCGTGCCGTTGCCGGCGTTGTCGATGTACACCGGGAACATCGAGAACGGAACGTAGCCGGTGTTCAACAGGCTCCCCGACGTCACCGTCGGGCTGACGACATCGGTCGTCGAATACGTGTACAGCAGCGTCTGACCGTCGAACACCGTAATCGTGGTGCCCGCCGGCAATGTCCCCGAGGTCTGACCGGAATCGAGCAGCGACGACGGGACGGTTCCGAAGACACCACCGGAGTCGACGATCGCCGACACCGACTGAGCCGGGCCGTCGTCGATGCTCACGTCGAGGTTGGTGATCGGCGACCCGGCGACGGAGATCCCGTCCGGCAGCGTGGGCGGGCCGAACGTCAGTTCATTCATGGGCTCGTCGATGAGCACACCCTGGCTGAGGCCGCCGGGCAGCGCGGTGGTCACCAGGCTCGGGCCGGGGCCGTCCGCATTGGGCCCGACGCCCAAGATCCCGACGGCCTGGGCGGGCTGCAGGAAGCCTTGCAGCGACGAGGGGAACGCGAACAACTCGGCGTCGATGCTCGTCGGCCCGCTCGACAGCCCGTCACCGAAGTTCACCGTCCCCGGGAAAGTCAGGTAGACGTAGGTGAGCCCGCCGCTGTAGGAGCTGATACCCAACCCGGTGGGCAAGCCCACATGCGCCAGCCCGAGATCTTGGATTGGGATGACCAGGCCGGCGGATCCGCTGTCGACCAGCACCGGAACGGTCTGTCCGCCGTTGACGGACAGGTCGATCACCGGCTCGGTGACGTCGTTGATCTGCAGCGGCACCGTCACGTTCGTCGGCCCGCCCGCACCGGAGACGCCGGGGCTGCCCAACAGGGTGCCGGCGAAGCCGCCGACGCCGCCGTACTGGCTGGCGGTGCCGTCGACGGTGCCTGTTCCGCCGTCGCCGCCGTTGCCGATCAACCCCGCGTCGCCGCCGGCCCCGCCGGCGCCGCCGGTCGCCGCGTCGCCGCCGGTGCCGCCGTCGCCGATCAGCCCCGCCGACCCGCCGGCGAACCCTTCGCCGCCGTCGACACCCGCCACTCCGGCCGCGCCGTCGCCGCCGTTGCCGGCCAGGTATCCGCCGTCGGTGAGGTTGCCGAACAGCTGCGGAGCGAGGCCCCCGATCAGCGAGTCGTTGCCGACGGTCGCGGCGCCGGCCTCGACGCCGTTGCCGATCAGGTCACGGCCGAACAGGAATACGGACGGCGCGTTGACCACGCCGTCGATGACCTCGCCGACCGGGCTGGTGATGTAGGCCTGCGAAAGCCCGACCGCCGAATCCACGATCAGCGACTGGATCGACTGCTCGAGGCCGCCACTCGCCGCGGCCAACGCACTGCTGACGTCCGCGGCCGAACCGGCCGCTGCGTCGAGCACCGGAGCCGCCGCCGAGCTGCCCGCGTCCACCGCGCCCATCACTGGGTCGACCAGCAGGTCGAAGATGTCGGCGTGCGCGGCGGGCGCCGCCGCCAGCGGCGTGACCGCCACCGTCGCAACCGCGGTCAGCACCCGACGACGGTGCCGGTGGTCGCGCTGAATGCCATGCTGTCGGCTGATCGTAAAACCTCCACCCCGAAGACACCTCACCAACAGGGCGGCCAACCACGCGCGTGGGCACCACCCGCTGGAGTCGGTAACTTACCACGGCCGGGAAAACGGCGAGCGTCCGCCGATGCTGCCCGCGTCGTCGCAAACCCGCATCTGCACAGGGCCGTCGGCGCGGCAGGCTCCCGTCGGTACGTACCCGCGACGCGCGGCGCTGCTTCTTGCCGCGGCCCGAGGAAACGCCATAACCTGGGCCACGACCGCACCATCGGGTGCGACGCGGCGGGGCTGACGGGAACAGGGCGGCAGTCCATGGCGATCCGAGAACCGTGACCGAATCGACTGCACGCGCTGACGAACTCGCCGCGCTGGACATCTTCGACGGATGTGCCCCGCAGGACCTGGTGCCGCTGGCGGCCGGGCTGCAGCCGGTGCAGGCCGCCCCGGGGCTGGTGTTGATGCGCCAGGGTGAGCAGGCCGTCTCCTTCCTGCTCGTGTCGTCCGGCGCCGCCGAGGTCACGCACGTCGGCGACGACGACGCGGTGATTGTCGAGCAGGTGTCCGCGGGGATGATCGTCGGCGAGATCGCGCTGCTGCGCCACATCCCGCGCACCGCGACCGTCACCACCACCGAGCCGTTGACCGGCTGGATCGGCGACGGCGACGCGTTCGCCCGGATGGTGCGCGTCCCGGGGATCATGGAGCGGCTGGTCCGCACGGTCCGCCAGCGGCTGGCCGCCTTCGTCACGCCCATCCCGGTCCGGGTTCGCGACGGCACCGACCTGCTGCTGCGCCCCGTGCTGCCGGGCGACAGCGAGCGCACCCTGCACGGCCACATCCAGTTCTCCAAGGAGACGCTCTACCGGCGCTTCATGTCGCCGCGCATTCCCAGCGCGGCCATGATGGACTACCTGGCCGAGGTGGACTACGTCGATCACTTCGTGTGGGTGATGACCGACCTCACGGGCCAGCCCATAGCCGATGCCCGCTTCGTTCGCGACGAGGACGACCCCGCCGTCGCCGAGATCGCGTTCACCGTCGCCGACGCCTTTCAGGGCCGCGGTATCGGCTCCTTCCTGATCGCCGCGCTGTCGGTGGCTGCCCGCCTCGACGGTGTCGAACATTTTTCGGCGCGGGTGCTCGCCGACAACCTGCCCATGCGGACCATCATGGACCGCTGCGGCGCGGTGTGGGTACGCGACGACGTCGGCGTCGTCACCACCGTGGTCGGCGTGCCCGGCCCGCACACCCTGTCGCTGGGGCACGACCTGACCGAAGAGATCAAACGTGTTGCGCGGCAAGTTATTCAGGCAATGGGCTGACCTACCTTGACCGCGACGTGGATGCGACTCTTTGCGGCCGCAGTGGTGGGCGTGCTGGCGAGCGCATGTGTCCACGCACCTCGGACCACGCCGTCGCAGAGCTCACCCGCCGGCCGGATCAACCCGGTCGACATCAAGCGGGTGGCCCGCGAGCTGCCCGCAGGCTACGAGGTGACCTCCGTGTCGCCGCAGGGCGGGCCGGCCGCGACGTGGGGCCTGGCCGCGGGCGCGACGGCCGACCCGCCGCGGTGCGCGGAGTTGGCCGCGCCGGACCCCGGCCAGTCCGCGATCGCCCAGGGCATTTCGGGGTCCGGCCCGGGCGGGGTCGTGTACGCGGTGGTGATGGCCGCGCACGCCGCGCCGGAGCCGAGACTGGTGGCCGCCTGCCCGCAGTGGACCATGACCGACGGGCGCGCCCGCGCCCGCGTCCGTCTGACCGCGCCGCCGCGCATCGACGGCGTGCCAACCCTGGGCATGACCGCCGACACCATCGCACCGGCCGAGGGCGGCAACGAAATCATTTCGCGGGCAACAACGTTCATTGCCTACCTGGACTCCTACGATGCGTTCAGCACGCTGGTCAGCGATCCCGGCTCGGTCCGGCCGGCGCTGGCGCCGCAATTCGCCGGCGATCTTCTCGTCAAATCGGTGTCGGCGCTGAGCAGCCGGCCATAGTGGGCTAGATTGAGCCGGATGTGCAGGAGGGTGCTCGCGCTCGCGGCTGTGTGCGCGGCGGCGGCGTGCTCATCCGGATCGGGCGGACACGCGTCCGCCGACATCACCAAGATCGCGGACGTCAAGTCGAGTTTCGGCCCGGGGTTCCAGGTCAAAGACATCGCCAAGACGGGTGTCGATCCCCAGGTGCTGTCGTCGCGCAAGCTGCCGGAAGGCCTGAAATTCGAGCCGGCGAACTGCGCGAAATTCGTGATCGGCGAACAGGTGCCGCCCGGAGTGCAGGGCAACATGGCCGCGGTGACCGCCGAGGGAGACGGCGCCCGCTACATCGCGATCGCACTGCAGACGTCACAACCGGTGCCGCTCAACGACCCCGGACGCAACTGCAAGAAGGTGGCATTCCAAGGGCGTGGGGTGCGCGGCTTCCTCGAAGTGGTCGAGGCGCCGCAGATCAAGGGCGTGCGAACGCTGGGCGTGCACCGGATCCTGCAGACGATCGCCGGCGGACGGCCCCGCACCGGGGAGATGTACAACTACTCCGCCCACTTCGGTGACTACCAGGTGATCGTCACCGCCAATCCCCTGGTGGCGCCGGACAGGCCGGTCGCTGCGGTCGATACCCAGCGGGCGCGTGACCTGCTCACCGCCGCGGTGGCCGCGGTCAGGACCTGAGCCCGGCGCGCAGGTGCTCTGACTCGACCCGCGCGGCACCGGGTGGGCGTTACCGTGCTAGGTGTGAGTGTCTGCGAGCTGGGCTCCAATTCCGAGGTCGGGACGCTGCGGGTGGTCATCCTGCACCGGCCGGGTGCGGAGTTGCGACGGCTGACACCGCGCAACAACGACAGCCTGCTCTTCGACGGGCTGCCATGGGTGGACCGCGCGCAGCAGGAACACGACGCGTTCGCGCAGCTGCTGCGCTCGCGCGGGGTCGAGGTGCTGCTGCTGTCCGATCTGCTCACCGAGGCGCTGGCCAGCGGGGCCGCCCGGATGCAGGGCATCGCCGCGGCGGTGGACAGCCGTCGACTGGGATTCCCTCTGGCGCAGGAACTTTCGCAATACCTGCGGGGCTTGCAGCCGGCGTGGTTGGCGCATGTGCTGACGGCCGGCATGACGTTCGCCGAACTGCCGCCCGACACCCGGACCGACGTGTCGCTGGTGCGGCTCATGCACCACGGCGCCGACTTCGTCATCGAGGCGCTGCCCAACCTGGTGTTCACCCGCGACTCGTCGATCTGGGTCGGGCCGCGGGTAATCATCCCGTCGCTGGCGCTGCCGGCGCGCTCGCGTGAGGCGTCGCTGACCGACCTGATCTACGCCCACCATCCGCGTTTCACCGGGGTGCGCCGCGCCTACGAGTCGCACACCGCGCCGGTCGAGGGCGGCGACGTGCTGCTGTTGGCGCCGGGCGTGGTTGCGGTCGGCGTGGGGGAGCGCACCACGCCCGCGGGCGCGGAAGCGTTGGCGCGCAGCCTGTTCGACGACGGCTTGGCCGACACCGTGCTGGCGGTGCCGATCGAGCAGAAACGAGCGCAGATGCACCTGGACACGGTGTGCACGATGGTCGACACCGACGCCGTGGTGATGTACGCCAACGTCGTCGACACGTTGTCGGCGTTCACGATTGCGCGCACCCGCGACGGCGTGACGATCTCCGACGAGGCGCCGTTCCTGGTAGCGGCGGCCGCCGCGATGGGCATCGACAGGTTGCGCGTCATCGACACCGGGCGCGACCCCGTCGTCGCCGAACGCGAACAGTGGGACGACGGCAACAACACGCTGGCCCTGTCGCCCGGTGTCGTCGTCGCCTACGACCGCAACGTGCAGACCAACGCCCGGCTGCGGCAGGCCGGCATCGAAGTGCTCACCGTCGCCGCCTCCGAGCTGGGCACCGGCCGCGGCGGGCCGCGCTGCATGTCCTGCCCCGTCGCCCGCGATCCGCTCTAGCGGACGCCGAGATTGCGTTCAGGGCTGTTGTTGCGCGAATTTCACGACCCTGTGCGAATTTCACCGGATGACCGCGGCGGGCAAAGGCATCTTTCACCCGATGCAGAATGAAACACAGACTGTGTTCGGCCACCACGCGAATGTCGATCCAGCCTTGGCTCTCGATCCGCTCGGCACGCCCGATGTCGTGCACGTACCGCTTGCGATCGGTGCTGTGCTGCCGGCCGTCATGGTCGAGGCCAACCAGCGGTTCGTCGTATCTCATATCGATGAATGCCTGCCTGACGCCGTCGGTCACCCGTATCTGGGTTCGCGGCGCGGGCAGTCCGGCGTCGATGAGGAGGAGCCGCAACCACGTTTCCTTCGGTGACTGAAGCACCCGGGTCCATCGGATCGAGTGCGACTTCGTAACGACGCAGTCCTCGTGCCCGCCGATAGCGCTCAACCAGTGAAAGGGCATAGCATGCCTTGATTTCGGGTGCACGGGCAAGCGCGTCGAGGTGCCGCACGGCGACATCCCGTGGCAGATGCCGGGCAAGGTCGAGCGCAGTCCTCGCGGGACTGGTCACCGGGATCCTGTCAACGTAGACAATCCCGTCAGCGTAGATCCGTTCGTTGCGAACAATAATTCCTGACGGTTCTCGGCCGCTGCGCCAGATCATCTCGATCGGTGTGACGGCGTCAACCCAGAGCGCGCCGTGCAGCGCCGCCGCGGCGCGCCCGGCGATCACGCCGCTGCGACCCGACCACAGCCTGGCGCTGACGGTATCGCGCCACAGCGACGGAGCCGCGCGCCGTCGTGCGTACACGCCGGGAAATAGGGGCGTGTATTTCCAGCGCAACTGGCCGCGGGTAAGCGCGCCGCAGGCGGGTCGAGCATCTCTGTGCCGATGAACACGTCGGACATGCGACAATCTTGGCTGGCGGCACCATTCCCGCGTTGACATTGCGCGCAGGGTTGTGGATACCGGTCGATCGACAGCTCTGGACGTAATCTCAACGAGGTTGCGGTCTCAACGCCACGAGTTACCGCCAGCTGGGCAGCCAGATCTCCATGTTCCAGGTGGCCTGCGAGATCGGCTGGCCGGTCAGCACCGGAAACAGCCACGCGAAATTGGTCAACACCATTGCGACGTAACACGATACGACGATCAGGCCGAGCGTGCGACGCTCCGACCCCTGACCGGGCGCATAGAGGATGTCTGCACAGATCAGCGCGATCGCCATGACCAGGAACGGCGCCATCGCGGCCGCGTAGAAGAAGTACATCTGCCGGTCGATGTCGGCGAACCACGGCAGCCAGCCGGTGCAGTAGCCCACCAGGACTGCGGCGTAACGCCAGTCGCGGCGCACGAGCGTCCGCCACGCGGCGTAGCCGAGCACCGGCACCGAGAGCCACCACATCGCCGGGGTGCCGACCATCATCACCGCCTTGACGCAGGACTGCGCGCCGCAGCCGGGGACGTTCTGCTGGTCGATGGCGTACAGCACCGGTCGCAGCGACATCGGCCAGGCCCACGGTTTGGATTCCCAGGGATGGTGATTGCCCGCCGAATTCGTCAGGCCCGCATGGAAGTGATAGGCGTTGTAGGTGTAGTACCACAGCGAGCGGACGGCGTCGGGCAGCGGGAACGCCGAGTGCTCGCCGATCGCCTGCCCGGCCTCGTGGCGGTCGATCGCGGTCTCGGAGGCAAACCACGGCGTGTACGACGCCAGGTAGACGCCGAACGGGATGAGCAGCAGCGCGTAGCCGGCGGGACCCACGTCACGGCGCAGCGTGCCGAGCCACGGCCGCGGTGCCCGGTAGGCGCGCCGCGCCGCGCCGTCGAACCCCAGCGACATCAGCCCGAAGAACAGCACGAAGTACAGCCCCGACCACTTTGTCGCACAGGCTAATCCGAGCAGCACGCCGGCGCCGAACCGCCACCACCGCACCCCCAGCCGCGGCCCCCACCGCGTCTCGGCGATGCGGCCGTCGAGCAACGCGTGGTACATCCGCTCGCGCACCTGGTCACGGTCGACGATCAACGCGCCGAACGCGGCGACCACGAAGAACGTCAGGAAGCCGTCGAGCAGTGCGGTCCGCGAGGCGACGAAGCTGACGCCGTCGGCGATCAGCAGCAGCCCCGCGATCCCGCCGACCAACGTCGAGCGGCTGATCCGCCGCACGATCCGCACCACCAGCGCGATCGCCAGCACGCCGAGCAGTGCGCCGGAAAACCGCCAGCCCACCCCGGTGTAGCCGAAGACCGCCTCGCCGATCGCGATGAGTTGCTTGCCGACGGGCGGGTGAACCACCAGGCCGAACCCGGGATTGTCTTCCACGCCGTGGTTATGCAGCATCTGCCAGGCTTGCGGCGCGTAATGCTTCTCGTCGAAGATCGGTGTGCCGGCATCCGTCGGCGAGCCCAGGTTCTCGAACCGGGTGAGCGCGGCCAGCGCGGTGATCGCCACGGTCATGGCCCAGCCCCGCCCGCGGTCGGCCGGCCCGAAATCCGCGACGGGCACCAACGGCCCCGGGCTGACGACGGGTACCTGCGGTCTGAGGAGTTCGTCGGGCGGGGCGGTCGTCACAAGCGCCGCTCTCTCCCGTAGGCGGGCGGTACCCCCACTGCATCGTCGTCGGCGTGCATGACCGTCGATCGTAGGCTGTCCGCCATGGTGCGTCCTGAAAGTTGGATTGGACTAGCGGGTGGAAGTCCCGTCCCGGTAGGCACCGGAGCGCCGGGTA
>NZ_JAVKSH010000121.1:0-10493 GCF_039583805.1 Mycobacterium sp.
GCCGGGTGGCCGTCGCCGGACCCCATGCCGCGGCCCATGCCTGGCGGGCCCGCCGGGTGGCCGCCCCCGTACAGTCCGCCCCCGTACAGTCCGCCCCCGCGCAACCGGACCGGCTGGATCGTGGGCGGGATTGTCGCCGTCGCGGCGATGGTGGTGGCCGCGACGGTGATCCTCGCAGTGGGCGACTCCTCCAAGAACGCCGACGAAGCTCAGATCCGGTCGGTGATCGCGCAACTGTCGCACACTGCCGGCACGGACGTCACCGCCGCCCGTGGCCTGTTCTGCCAGAAGGTGCAGCACATCTTCGACGTCATCGAAAAGCACCACCGCAACCCCGGCGGGCCGGGCACCGGCATTTCCGGCTCGGGGAAAGTCAGCATCGACTCGATCACCGTCGACGGCGACACCGCGACCGCCACCGTCACCCAACGAGGCGGCCGAAATCCGGGCACCCGCGTCCTGCGGTTCGTCAAGGAGGGCGGGGCCTGGAAGCTGTGCACATAGACCGGCACGACGCGGCGGACGGTGTGGCAGGTCCGGCGCCGGGGGTGCGGCCGTCACCGGGCTGATACCGCTGGCGCTGGTCATCGCGCTGTCGCCGTTGACGATCATCCCGGCGGTGCTGGTGCTGCATACGCCGCGGCCCCGGCCCACCGGCCTGGCCTTCCTGGCCGGCTGGCTGGTCGGCCTGGCCGCTCTGACGGCGGTCTTCGTCGGCATCTCCGGCCTGCTCGGTGGTCTGCACAAGACGCCGCCGGTGTGGGCGTCGTGGCTGCGGGTGGTCGTCGGCGCGGCGCTGGTCGTGGTGGGCGTGCTGCGCTGGCTGACCCGGCGGCGCCGGGCGGCGACGCCGGGCTGGATGCGGTCGCTGACCGCGGTGACGCCGCTGCGGGCCGCGGTGACCGCGGCGGTGCTGGCCGTGGCCCGGCCCGAGGTGCTGTTCGTTTGCGCCGCAGCGGGTTTGGCCATCGGCACCACCGGCCCGGGCATCGCGGGTGCCGCGCTGTCGGTGGTCATGTTCGCGGCCGTCGCCGCGGCGTCGGCAGCGATCCCGATCCTGACCTACGCCGGCGCCGGCGACCGCCTGGACGCGCCGCTGGCCCGGCTGCAGACCTGGATGGAGCGCAACCACGCGGTGATGGTTGCGGCCATCCTCGTCGTGATCGGAATCCTGGTGGGCGCCAAGGGATTCCGCGGGCTCGGCTAGCAGCTCACATCGACGGGATCAGCGCGGTGAAGTCGCCGATGGTGTGCATCACCGCCAGCCCGAACACCTCGGTCTCCGACGCGAACAGGTCCGTCCCCTCGCCGACGTCGAGCGCGACCGGCAGGCCCAGCGCGTCGACGATGTTGCCCTGCGAGAGCTCCTCGGCGAAGGCACCGACGTCGAGCAGCGGCAGCTGCGCCAGCGTGAGCAGGTTGTCGGCCGTCGGCTCCAGGATGGAGTAGTCGAACGACGCCGCGCTGGACACCGCGTTGACGAACTCGGTGACCGGAGCGAACGGACCCGACGGGGTGGGCAGAATCTGGTTCAGCGAGGCGACCGGCGCGTACTCGCCCTCGAGCACCTGCGCCGCGCCGGGACCCAGCAGTGTCGACAGGATGGTGATGTAGTTCAGCTCGTTGAGGTGGGTCAGCCCGTAGGCGACCTGCGCCGGCACTTGGCTGAGCACCGACTCCAGGTTCGCCGGCACCTGCGGCAGGTCGGACACGAACGCTCTGACGCCCTGCTGGGCGCCGGTGGCCAGCTCGCCGAGCACGGTGAGCGGGCTGACGTCCGGGGACACCCCCACCGGATACGGCTCGAACGACGGCGGCACGTAGCCGAGGTTGCCGGCGCCGTAGCCCAGGTCGACGAGCACCTTCAGGTCCGGCTGCAGCAGGTCGGCGAGCGGCTGCCCGATCACCGAGACGTCACGCACCACGTCCAGCAACGGCAGGTTCTGGGTGGGGATCAGGTAGTAGTTGATGGTGCCGCCCGCGGAGCTGTGCAGGGTGGTCAGCAGGACGTCGCCGTTGGGGGCGAGCTCATCTGCGGGGGCCGTCGTCAGCGCCGGGTAGCTAGAATGCACGAAGAGGAAACCCAGGGCCGCGTTCAGGTCGGCCAGGACGTTGATCGGATACGCCGGCGGCTGGGTGACGCCGTCGTACTGCAGGGCGTAGATGTCGGTGGTGTAGGGCGTGTCGGGCAACGTCGAACCCTCACCGGCCGGATCGCCGATCAGCACGAACTGCACCTGGTCCGGCTCGGGCGTATTCGGCACCTTGTTGGCCAGGTCGGCGGCCAGGTTTTCCTCTTCCTCGGTGGCGATGCCGGAGCTTTGCGAGTAGCCGAACACCACGACGTCGTTACCGGCAGCGACCTGGCTCTTGATGTCGCCGTCCATGATGACCAGGCCCTGCTCCGTCGACGGGCCGCCGGCCAGGCTCTTCACCCCGGTCAGCGGGTCGTTGGGGTAGAAGCCCTCGGGCGTGAACGCGCTTTGGGCGTTGGCAACCGTGTAATCGGGCAGAATCGGGGTCACGAAGAGTTTGGTGACGTTGTCCACGATCTCCTGCGACGGGATCGGCAGTCCGCTGCCGCCGTACACCAGCGTGACGTCGTCGCCGTAGGCGAACGGCGCGTGCATCGCCGCCGTCACCCCCAGCAGGCCAACACCCGCCGTCGCGAATAAGCCAAGACTCAGAAAGCGAACACCACGAGCCGTCATCGACCTCTCCCAAACCTTAAGGTTAGCTAACAGTTACCTAGCACCTCGGCGGGATCCGCGTCAAGGGATTCGGCGGACTCGCGGGCGGCGCGCCTAAAATCGGCGCCCGTGGGCCTCGACGACCGGGACGCGCTGCGGATGCTGCACGCCGTCTTCCAGGACGAGACCTCCTGCGCCGGCGACGGGCTCGTCGGCCGGTTCTTCACCCGCTGGTTCGCCCTCGACGTCGCGCTGCGCGACCTGTTCCCGCCGGACATGGCGGGTCAGCGCGCGGCGTTCGGGCACGCCCTGCGCTGGGTGTACGGGGAACTGGTGGCGCAGCACGCCGACGAGCCGGTGGCCTTTCTGGCCCAACTCGGCCGCGACCACCGCAAATACGGGGTCACCCCCGAGCACTACCACACCCTGCGGCGGGCCCTGTATGCGACGTTGTGCGACGCGCTGGCCGACGCCTGGACCGATCGCGTCGACGCCGCCGCCCGCCAGTCGCTGAACCTGATCACCGGGGTGATGAGCGGGGCCGCCGACGCCGACGACGTACCCGCGTGGTGGGACGCCACGGTGGTCGACCACCACCGGGTGTCGCGCGACGTGGCGGTGGTCCGGCTGCGGCTGGACCACCCGCTGCCCTACCACCCCGGCCAGTACGTCCACGTCACCGTGCCGCAGTGCCCGCGGCGGTGGCGCTACCTGACGCCGGCCATCCCGCCCGACGACGACGGCGCCGTCGAATTCCACGTCAAAGCGGTGCCCGGCGGCCTGGTCAGCGCCGCCGTCGTCGGCGAAACCCGGCCCGGCGACCGCTGGCGGCTGTCCGGCCCGCACGGCGGCCTGCGCGTCGACCGCGACGGCGGCGACGTGCTGATGGTGGCCGGCAGCACCGGCCTGGCGCCGCTGCGCGCGATCATCATGGACCTCGCCCGGTGGGCGGTGAACCCACGGGTGCACCTGTTCTTCGGCGGCCGCTACCCGTGCGAGCTGTACGACCTGCCCACGCTCTGGCAGATCGCCGCGCAGAACCCGTGGCTGTCGGTGTCCCCGGTCTCGGAATACCCGACCAACCCGCGCTGGGCCGGCGACTATCCCGACGTGACGCCGCCGCGCGGCCTGCACGTGCGCCAAACCGGCCGGCTTCCCGAAGTGGTCACCGGCTACGGCGGCTGGAGCGACCGGCAGATCCTGATCTGCGGCGGCCCGGCGATGGTACATGCCACCCGGTCCGCGCTGATCGCCAAAGGGGCGCCACCCGAGCGCATCCGGCACGACCCGCTGCCGGGCTAGTCTGGGTGCCGTGCGCCGTGTCACCCTGCACGACCCGTCGTCTGCCGTACAGGCGCAGTTCGTGCCTGGCGCGGGCATGGTCGGCGTGTCGCTGACCGACGCCGGCGTGCAGCTGCTGGGCCAGCGCCGCGGGCTGGACGCCTACCTCTGCGACGCCAAGACGATGGGCATCCCGATCCTCTACCCGTGGGCAAACCGGTTGGGCGGACTTAGTTATACCGCCGAGGGCGCCACGGTGACGCTCACCCCCGGCCGCGGCGGGGTGAAGCCCGACCCCACCGGGCTGCCGATCCACGGTGTGCTGGCGGCGTACCCGCGCTGGCGGGTGCTCGCCGAGTCGGCCGACGAACTGACCGCCGAGCTCGACTACGGCGCCGACCCGACGCTGCTGGCCAGCTTCCCGTTTCCGCACCTGCTGGCGCTGAGCATCCGGCTCACACAGCGAACCCTCACGGTGCAGACGGCGGTGACACCCACCGGCGACACACCCGTCCCGCGGTGTTTCGGCTTTCACCCCTACCTGCAGCTGCCCGGCGTGCCGCGCGAGGAGTGGATTGTCGAGACCCCGGCGCTCCGGCATCTGGTCCTCGACGGGCGGGGGCTGCCCACCGGCGCGGGGTCACCACAGCCTGTCACATCAGAGCCGTTGGGCGACAAGGTTTTCGACGACGGCTACGACGAGGTCGACGACGCCGCGGTGTTCGCGGTGTCCGGAGGTGGACGGCGTATCGAGGTGCACTTCGAGCAGGGGTACCCGGCCGCGCAGATCTTCGCCCCGGCCGGCGAGGACGTGATCTGCTTCGAGCCGATGACGGCGCCCACCGACGCGCTGCGGCGCGGCGGATACCGTAGCGCGCAGCCCGGCGACTGCGCCGTTGCGCAATTCTCGATCCGCGTCTCCTGACCGCCTCGATCCGGGTCTGATCCCCGAACGTGAAGCTGTTGCGAGAAATCGGCGATTTTTTCGCAACCAGTTCACGCTCGGCGACAGGTCATCGCCAGGTGGTCGCCGGCTATCGCCGGGGCTTCCAGACCACCAGCGCGGTGCTCTTGGGCACCACCGCGAGGTCGCGGCGCTGGCCGGCCCGCAGCCGCTCCAGCTCCGCGGCCATCTCCTTGACCCGCGACTTCAGGGCTTCTACCTGATTGGTCAGCTCGATAACGCGTTTGATACCGGCCAGATTGACGCCCTCGTCCTGGGAGAGGCGCTGCACCTCGCGGAGCAGCTCCACGTCGTGCTGTGAGTAGCGGCGTCCGCCACCGGAACTGCGGCGCGGGCTGACCAGCCCGAGCCGGTCGTAGGTGCGCAGCGTCTGCGCGTGCATGCCGGCCAGCTCGGCGGCCACCGAGATCAAAAACGTGTGGGACTCCTGTCCCTTGGGGTTGTTGGCCATCAGCGGTTACCCGCCCACCCGGCTCGCGGGTCGAAGCCGCCGGCCCGCTCGGCGGCGGCGTAGGCCTCCAACGCCTCCTCGGCGGCACCGTCCAGGTTGGGTGGGACCGCGACCTTCACGGTGACCAGCAGGTCGCCGTGGCCACCGGTGCGCTTGGGCACGCCCCGTCCGCGCACCCGCAGGATACGGCCGTCGGCGGTGCCCTTGGGCACCCGAACGCCGACCTTGCCGTCCAGGGTCGGCACCGAAAGTGTTGTGCCCAAAGCTAACTCGGTGAAGCTTACCGGAACGGTGACGGTGAGGTCGTTGCCGTCGCGGCCGAACAGTTTGTCCGGCCGCACGTGCACGGTCACGTAGAGATCGCCCGACGGAGCGCCCCGCAACCCGGCCTCGCCCTGCCCGGCCAGCCGGATCCGTTGTCCGTCTTCGACACCCGGCGGGATGCGCACGTTGATGGTGCGGGTACGGGTGGTGACACCGGTGCCCTTGCACGCCTCGCACGGGTGCTCGATGATCGACCCGCTGCCACGGCAGTCCGTGCACGGTTCGGAGAACCCGAACGCGCCCTGGTTGCGGCTGATCGCCCCGGAGCCGTTGCAGGCGGGGCACACCTTGGGGCTGGTGCCCGGCCGGGCCCCGCTGCCGTGGCAGGTGGTGCACGGCGCCGGGCTGGTGAGCCGCAGCGGCATCGCCACGCCCTTGGTCGCCTCCACGAAGCTCAACTCGGCCTGCGTCTCCAGGTCGTTGCCGCGGCGCGGGCGGCTGGGCCGGGGCGCGGCGCCCCGCCCGAACAAGCCACCAAAGAGGTCGCCGATCGTGCTTCCACCGGTCTGGCCGGCGGCGTCGAACAAGTCACTGAGGTTGAACTCGACGCCGTCACCGCCTACGTCGAAGCCACCGGCGTTGCCGGAGCCCGAGCCGAACCGGCGGCCGAACCCGCCGCCGGCGAAGAGCCGACGGGTCTCGTCGTACTCCTTGCGCTTGGCCGGATCCGACAACACGTTGTGCGCCTCCGACACCGCCTTGAACCGCTCCTCGGCGCGCGCGTCGCCGGGGTTCGCGTCCGGGTGCAGGTCACGGGCAAGCTTGCGATAGGCACGTTTGATCTCCTCCTGGCTGGCTCCGGGGGCGACGCCTAACTCCTTGTAGAAGTCCTTCTCGACCCATTCGCGCTGAGCCATCCTGCGTCACCCCCTCTCAGCTCGGGTGTGGTAGATCGGTGCCGGCCCGTTCGTCAGCCCTCCGGCGGTTCTGATTGTGCGTCGTCGTCGCCGGCCCGGGTGTCGTTATCGGCCGTGTCCGCCGGCTCGCCGCGGGAGTCGCCCGCCGCCTCCCCGCCGACGGTGTCGACCACCGCCACCAGGGCGTGCCGCAGCACCTGGTCGCCGAGCTTGTAGCCCTGCCTCAGCACGGTGCCGATCACCGGCTTGGCGTCCTGGGCCCCGTCGCCCTCGTGCTGGACGGCTTCGTGCAGCACCGGGTCGAAGTCGTCGCCCTCGGCGCCGAAGGCCGCCACCCCGAGTCCGGCCAACACACCGGTCAACTTGTCGGCGACCGACTTCAGCGGGCCCGACTCCAGATCGCCGTGACTGCGGGCCCGGTCGAGGTCGTCGAGGACGCCGAGAAGTGCGCTGACCACAGCGGCCGTCGCCCGGTCCGCAGCCGCCTGCTGGTCGCGCAGCGCCCGCTTGCGGTAGTTGGCGAAGTCGGCCTGCACCCGCTGCAGGTCGGCGGTCAACTCGGCGACCTTGTCCTCGGCGACCTTCTCCTCGGTTCCCGAGGCGGCAGGTGCCGACGGCGCCGGTGCCGACGGCTCACCGGAGGCGTGGCGCACCTCGCCGGTCTCGGGATCGATGCGGCGCTTGTCGGTGACCGTTACCTGTTCGCGGTTGCCTTCACTCACTTGGCCTCCCGGTCATCGTCGACGACCTCCGCGTCCACGACGTCGTCGGCGCCGCCGGACGCCCCGGCCCCGTCGGCGCTGCTGTCGGCGGCCTGCTCGGCCTGGGTGGCCTCGTAGATCGCCTGCCCGAGCGCCTGCGACTCGTGACCCAGCTTCTCCATCGCGGACTTGATCGCACCGATGTCGTTGCCGTCCAACGCCTTCTTCGCGTCGGCGACCGCGGCGTCGACCTTGTCGAGGGTGTCCGCGGGCACCTTCGAGCCGCCGGATTCGGATGCTGCGCTCCGCTGTTCGGCGACGAACTTCTCCGTCTGGTACACCAGCGTCTCGGCCTGGTTGCGGACGTCGGCCTCCTCGCGGCGCGTGCGGTCCTCGTCGGCGTGCGCCTCGGCGTCCTTGATCATCCGGTCGATCTCCTCCTTGGACAGGCCGGAGCCCTCCTGGATTCGGATCGTGTTCTCCTTGCCGGTGCCCTTGTCCTTGGCGGTGACGTGGACGATGCCGTTGGCGTCGATGTCGAAGGTGACCTCGATCTGCGGCACGCCGCGCGGCGCCGGCGGGATACCGGTCAGCTCGAAGGAGCCGAGCAGCTTGTTGTGCGCGGCGATTTCGCGCTCACCCTGATACACCTGGATCTGCACCGACGGCTGGTTGTCGTCGGCGGTGGTGAAGGTCTCGCTGCGCTTGGTCGGGATCGTGGTGTTGCGCTCGATCAGCTTGGTCATCACACCACCCTTGGTCTCGATACCCAGGCTCAGCGGCGTGACGTCAAGCAGCAGAACGTCTTTCACCTCGCCCTTAAGCACACCGGCTTGCAGCGAGGCGCCCACGGCGACAACCTCGTCGGGGTTGACGCCCTTGTTGGGCTCCTTGCCGCCGGTGAGCTCCTTGACCAGCTCGGTCACCGCGGGCATCCGGGTGGAGCCGCCGACCAGCACGACGTGGTCGATCTGCGACACCGAGATGCCGGTGTCGGCGATCACCTGCTGGAACGGTTTGCGGGTGCGGTCCAGCAGATCCTGGGTGATCTTCTGGAACTCGGCCCGGGTCAGCTGCTCGTCGAGGAACAGCGGATTCTTGTCCGCGTCGACGGTGATGTAGGGCAGGTTGATCGAGGTGCTCGGCGACGACGAGAGCTCGATCTTGGCCTTCTCGGCCGCTTCCCGCAGCCGCTGCATCGCCATCTTGTCCTTGGTCAGGTCGATGCCGGTCTGGCTCTTGAACTTCTCGGTCAACCAGTCGACGACCCGCTGGTCCCAGTCGTCGCCACCGAGGTGGTTGTCCCCGGAGGTGGCCCGCACCTCGACCACGCCCTCGCCGATCTCCAGCAGCGAGACGTCGAAGGTGCCGCCGCCGAGGTCGAACACCAGGATGGTCTGCTCCTTCTCGCCCTTGTCCAGGCCGTAGGCCAGCGCCGCGGCAGTGGGCTCGTTGATGATGCGCAGCACATTCAGGCCGGCGATCTGGCCGGCCTCCTTGGTGGCCTGCCGCTGCGCGTCGTTGAAGTAGGCCGGGACGGTGATCACCGCTTCGGCGATGTCCTCGCCGAGGTAGGCCTCGGCGTCGCGCTTCAGCTTCATCAGCACGCGGGCGCTGATCTCCTGCGCGGTGTACTTCTTGCCGTCGATCTCGATCGACCAGTCGGTGCCCATGTGCCGCTTGACCGAACGGATGGTGCGGTCGACGTTGGTGACCGCCTGGTTCTTGGCGGGCTGCCCGACCAGCACCTCGCCGTTGCGCGCGAACGCGACGACGGACGGCGTGGTCCGGGCGCCCTCGGAATTGGCGATGACGGTGGGGTCGCCGCCCTCGAGTACCGCGACGACGGAGTTGGTGGTCCCGAGGTCGATTCCGACCGCACGAGCCATGGTGAATCCTCCCTGATAGTAGAGCGTGACAGTGCACCATACTGAGTGAGTACGACTCAAGACTGCCGTCGGGCGAGGGATGCTGTCAAGTCAGTATTGAGTCTCGTCCACTCAAGGTGCTGTCCGGCTCAACGGCACACGACAACGGAATGTTCCCGCCGGTGGGACAGGCGTAGGAACCCGTCGCGCCGGGCGCTGACAGGTGGTCTCATCAACGCGGTGCGGCACGCTGGATTTGGTCGCGGTCGCTGCGCCATCCGTCTCGGCCTTCTGCGGCCTGGCCGTGTGCGGCCAATTGCGCACCCAATTTCCGGCCAGATTTGCAGGTGCGCTGCGATACGGTCGGATCGCGAAGTACGTTCCAAACCTCACCATTTCGGCTCGCGACGCGGGTCAAGGACTATATGTCGACGGGTGGTACGCGACTACTCAACGGCAAGGCACTATCACCTGACGGCAGAGGGCTCCCCACTTCGGTCCCAACGGCTGACAACGAATCTGAATGCAGGTGCCCTCGTCCGGCCCGGCGTAATAACTATCGCTCCAACGGTCACCGTAGTGGCTGCCGGTGAAGAAGCCGGCGAAGAAGACAGTTGCGATGACGGAGAGGACCAACACGACACCAGCGCCAAGGCAGGCCCCCCGGGTAAGGTGATGGACCATGTTTGGTCGCTGCCATCGCGGCAGATTGGCCGAATCGGCCTTCACGGCAGACGCTGTTGGGTCGTCTCCGGATTGCGTCGTTTGGGCTGAAATTTCATCACCTGACATGCTGGCCTCCCGCGTTATAAATAGCGATGACGACGGTGACGTTGCACCTCGAACCGGGATGGGGCCAGTGGGACAACGGCAGTTGTGGAGGGGACTAAAGTCATCGAAACCGCGCCCTCATAGAAGTCCCCGGTGGCGGCGCCAAGCTTGCACGCTGGCTGGTGCCATTCCAGGTCGGGGCCGATGCCGTTGATCGCGAAGCCGGCGAAGTCCGGGACCGGGGTCACCTTGGCCGGGTCAGATTTGGTCACCGAATAGTCCAGGTGAGCATCGTTCGCGGTAGCCACCGCGGTACCCACAGGGCCGCCGTCTTCGGAGCCCTCGGCAACGACCTGGGCGCCGGGTCCGCCGCAGTGCGCGGCGGTGAAACCCACCAGCTCCCCGGTCTTGTCGTGGCCGATGGTGGTCAAGGTGCAGTAGCTGCCGCAAATGACGATGCCAGCCCGCCGCCGAACAACAGCTTGTCATCGGCGGCCGCGGTGGGAGCATTGATCGTTGCGGCCAATATCGCCAGCGTGACGGCCACCGCCCAGCCACGACCGATGCGCATAAGGGGATTTTCCGT
>NZ_JAVKSH010000122.1:0-10371 GCF_039583805.1 Mycobacterium sp.
CATGAAGCAAACCACCTGACACAACACGTCAAACTTGACTCAAAATTCCGGCTATGCCGGATCTAGCCGAGCTAGGCGTTCCACGAGTCAGCGGCGATGACGCTGAACCACTACGCGGGTCTGTTTCCGACAGACCTGGCCGGCATCGCTTGCCGACTCAACGCCGCGGCGCGACTGACTATCGCGAGTCACGGTGCGTCATCTGATGCCAAACAATCACCGACCAAGGCACCAACCAGAAGATGCAAAGACCAGTCGGAGGACACCAGAAAACCAGCACTGAACTGCATCAACAGTGAGTGCCCCCGGGAGGACTCGAACCTCCGACACCGGCTTTAGGAGAGCCGTGCTCTATCCCCTGAGCTACGAGGGCCCTGAGCTACGAGGGCCGGGGACGTCTTCGAATATCTGCCTAGAACCTGGGCTTTCGGCGTCCCGGCTGGTTTTCGACGGTGTTCTGGGCGTCCCGGTGCCGTTCCCGGCGGTAGATCTGGTTGTCGGGGTGCGGCGGGTGTGAGTCTAGCGGGCACGAGGAATGCCAGGCGACGCTTGGGCGGGCGTGGTCGGCGTGTCAGACCGCGACGACGCGGATCAGGTCCTCGAGCTCGGAAAAGTCTTCGGCCTTTCGACTGTAGAGACGGAGTCAGACCGGCTGCGCTTTCGGTGGTGTCACCTTCTGCGCAACGCTTTTCACGTGCACCGCGTGAGTGCCCGGTTTTTGGCGCAGTTCGGCCAGCAGGCCGTCGAGGTTCTCGGGGTCGGTGTGCCAGTGCTGCACGCTGTCTGGCTTTTCGGCCATCTCAGCCACCAGACGTTGCAGCTGCTGCGGCGAGTCGCTGTTTTTGAGGTCTTTGCGGTCTTTGACCGCGGCGTCCCGGCCTTCGGCGACGGCTACCACCCGGGGAAGCGCGGCACCCAACGCGCCTCCGGCGATACCCCCCGCAGCCATCGCACTGACCAGGCTTCCCTGAGTCACCGCGGCCGTCGGAACGACGCCCTCCGCGGCGCCTGACAACACCGCGGCAACCGTCCGGATGGCCGGGGTGGCCGCAGCCCAGCCCGGCGGAACCGCCAGCCGGCCAACAGATCCGGCTTGGCCAACGCTCGCCGCCACCGCTGATCCCAGCGACGGCACGCCTGATTCGAGCCCCGCCGCCAGAGCCAATGGCACCCCGCTACCGGCTGCTGCCGTCCCGAGGGCCTTACCCCCGATCGCGAGGCCGAAGATGGTGTTGATCAGCGCGGAGTTAGCCGGCAGGATCGCCTGCGATATCAGCTCGACATTCGCGGCGACCGTCGCCAACGGGGAGGAATTCAGGCTGCTGAGGGTACCCGTCACTGCGGTAAGGGGCGACGGATTCGCCGCGGGCGCGGCGAGGCTGTGCAATGCCTGCGGCACGGCGGACAGCAGCTGTGAGAGCGTGGTTTGGGTGTTTGCTGCGGTTGACGTGGCGGCGGCCTGGGTGAGCGCGGTGGTTTGCGCTGCGGCGCCGGCCGGGTTGGTGTTGTGCGGCGGTGGGCTGAACGGCGTCACGTGGGAGGCCGTCGCCGAGGCGGCGGCGTAGCCGTGCATGGCGGCCGCATCTTGGGCCCACATGCTGGCGTAGTGGGCTTCGGTGGTGGCGATCGCCACGGTGTTTTGACCGAAGACGTTGGTCGACGACAGCGACGCGAGCGTAGCGCGGTTTGCTGCGATCACTGGTGGGGGCACTGTTGCGGCGAATGCGGTTTCGTAGGCGGTGGCTGCTGTTCTGGCTTGGTTGGCGGTCTGTTCGGCGTGGTCGGCGGTGGTGTGCAGCCACGCTGCGTAGGGTGCGGCCGCGGCGGCCATGGTGGCCGATGACGGGCCACGCCACGCGGTGGTCAGCCCGGAGGTCACCGTGGAATAGGAGGCGGCGGCGGAGCGCAGTTCGGCGGCGAGTCGGTCCCAGGCCGCCGCGGCAGCCAGCATGGGCGCCGATCCTGCGCCGGTGTACATGCGCGCGGAGTTGATCTCCGGCGGCAAGGTTGCGTAATCGATCACGAGACTCCTCGACTGGTCGCGGCCGTGTCGGCGCTGGTCATTCGGCGACCTCGGGTATTACGAAGATGTTGGAGACGTTCGCGGCTGTGGTTGCGGTGGCGGGCTGTTCAGCAGCGGCGCCCCGCATGCCCGCGGACCGGGCGGCGGCACCGCCGGTGCCGGTCATGGCCCATGCGGCCAGACTCGGCAGGGCCGCCCTGGCGAAGGGGCTTTCCTGGCTGGTTGCGGCGAGCGCCGCCGGGGCGGTGGCGTTCGCCGGGCTGCTTTGCGGCACTGTCGCGGCTGCTGTCTTGATCGCCGGGGCAGCCGACGCCCAGCCATGCGGCACCGACAGTCCCCCGACCATGCCGGCGCGCCCCACACCCGCCGTTATCCCGGCCGAGGCGGGTATGCGCATCAGATCCGTCTCCGTCGCCGCGAATCCGCTTCCCTCCAGCACGAGCCCGACGGAGTCCACGCCGACGAACTGTGGGGTCGTGGGAACGATGAACAACGACCCCGGCGCGAACGGCCCCCCGGCCAGGCTGTCGATTGTCGCGAGTGCCGACGGCGGGTTCGTCGCAGACGACGTCACGGGCGCGGCGAGGCTGTGCAATGCCTGCGGCACGGCGGACAGCAGCTGTGAGAGCGTGGTTTGGGTGTTTGCTGCGGTTGACGTGGCGGCGGCCTGGGTGAGCGCGGTGGTTTGCGCTGCGGCGCCGGCCGGGTTGGTGTTGTGCGGCGGTGGGCTGAACGGCGTCACGTGGGAGGCCGTCGCCGAGGCGGCGGCGTAGCCGTGCATGGCGGCCGCATCTTGGGCCCACATGCTGGCGTAGTGGGCTTCGGTGGTGGCGATCGCCACGGTGTTTTGACCGAAGACGTTGGTCGACGACAGCGACGCGAGCGTAGCGCGGTTTGCTGCGATCACTGGTGGGGGCACTGTTGCGGCGAATGCGGTTTCGTAGGCGGTGGCTGCTGTTCTGGCTTGGTTGGCGGTCTGTTCGGCGTGGTCGGCGGTGGTGTGCAGCCACGCTGCGTAGGGTGCGGCCGCGGCGGCCATGGTGGCCGATGACGGGCCACGCCACGCGGTGGTCAGCCCGGAGGTCACCGTGGAATAGGAGGCGGCGGCGGAGCGCAGTTCGGCGGCGAGTCGGTCCCAGGCCGCCGCGGCAGCCAGCATGGGCGCCGATCCTGCGCCGGTGTACATGCGCGCGGAGTTGATCTCCGGCGGCAAGGTTGCGTAATCGATCACGAGACTCCTCGACTGGTCGCGGCCGTGTCGGCGCTGGTCATTCGGCGACCTCGGGTATTACGAAGATGTTGGAGACGTTCGCGGCTGTGGTTGCGGTGGCGGGCTGTTCAGCAGCGGCGCCCCGCATGCCCGCGGACCGGGCGGCGGCACCGCCGGTGCCGGTCATGGCCCGTGTGGCCAGACTCGGCAGGGCCGCCTTGGCGAACGGACTTTCCTGGCTGGTTGCGGTGAGCGCCGCCGGGGCGGTGGCGTTCGCCGGGCTGCTTTGCGGCGCTGTCGCGGCTGCTGTCTTGATCGCCGGGGCAGCCGACGCCCAGCCGTGCGGCACCGACAGTCCCCCGACCATGCCGGCGCGCCCCACACCGGCCGATATCCCAGGCAAGCCGGCTGAGCCCAACAGACGCGTTCCCGAACCAAGCTCGCCCTCTAACAACGCCCCGCCCGTCGCGGCCGGGAATGTCGATGCGTGCTCTGCCGCGCCCACCAGGCTTGCCGCAACTCGGGGCAGTAAATAGCCCTGTGCGCCTAGGAGTTCAGACACAATGGGAAGCTTGGACAACGAGACCGGCGACAACGGCCCGATGAGGAAGTTGTCAAGTGACGAGAGCACCGACGACGAGTCAGTCGACCCCGACGTAGCAGGTGCGGCGAGACTTTGCAGCGCATGCGGCGTCGCGGACACCGCATGGGGCAACGCCTGCGCGTGCACGCCAGCCGCCGTGGTGGCGGCTTGGGCGAAAGCGCCGGCCTGGCCCGACTGCCCGGCCGGGTCGATGGTCCGGGGCGGCGGACTGAAAAGCGTCAGCTTGGAGGCCATCGCCGCGGCTCCGGCGTAGCCGAACATGGCGGCCGCATCCTGAGCCCACATCTCGGCGTAGTGCGCCTCGGTGGCCGCGATGGCAGGGGTGTTCTGCCCCATAAAGTTGGTGGCGATCAGCGACGTCAGCAGAGCACGGTTGGCCGCGACAACCGGCGGGGGCACCGTCGCCACGAAGGCAGTCTCATAGGCCGCCGCTGCTGCCCTGGCCTGGCTAGCCGTTTGCTCAGCCTGGGCGGCGGTGGTGCTCAACCACGCCGTATACGGTGCGGCCGCGACCGCCATGTTCGCCGACGACGGGCCCCGCCACTCGGCGGCCACATCAGAGATCACCAATCCGTGGTACGCCGCCGCAGAGTACAACTGCTCGGCCAGACCGTCCCAGGCTGCTGCGGCAGCAAGCATCGGCCCCGACCCGACGCCGGCGTACATGCGACCGGAGTTAACCTCCGGCGGCAACAGCCCGAAATCCATCTTCTCTCCGGTCCCGATGGTCTAGTTGGTTTCGGCCGCGATCGCACTCGCGGCCGCAGTGACACCGCAGCCGACGGCAGCGAACGACGTCGCGACCGCGCACTTCGTTGACGGGCCGGCCCTGATTACCGGCGGGTGATGTCAGGGACCGCTATTCCCCCGGGTGGCGTCTGTGGTGGCGGGCGACTGCGGATCGCCGTACGTGGCGCACCATCGCAAACGTGACCCTGTGCGGCGGCGGCTCTTCACTAATCCATCAGGTGCAGTTGTGATTTCGCTCTCACTGCGCGTTTCGTCACGGTCGAGGCTGCTTCGCCTGCGAAATTGGCGGGCGCCAAGCCCGTTGTGACGCCTGGGCGCGATGCAGCACGAAACCATGCAGTTCTCCTCTGTCACTGGGTATTCCGGTGGTGATACGGTCTTGGGCCGACGTCCCCCGGACGTGTGTACCGGACTCTGCACGTACTCTACCCTCTAGTGAGGGTAGGTTTGAACTCTGCCCTGGCGGAATCCCCAGTGTCGTCGGGATTTATCCCCCCGACGCCAAGCGCTCCCGTCCGGACCGGATGTGTGGTACGTCACCTCGGTTCCACCACGTGACACCGGTCATCGCCGAGCGAAGGTCGGCGTTGTGTCGACCATTCAAGCAGGCATCGCGATCGCGGATCTCGACGCCTCCGTTGTGAACTCCAAGAAGCGCGAGACAAGCCCATGGTGCGTCAGGTGCAGCTCGTGCATGGCTCTGGTACAGGCGATGTAGAGCATGCGCCTGTCCATCTGGTTGGCGTAGTTCACGTCGTCCACGTCCGGGACGATCACCGCGTCGAACTCCAGTCCCTTGGCGATGTGCGCTGAGGTGATGACGATGCCTCCGGCGAATGCGATGCTGTCGTAGTCGAGGAAGGTCAGCTCGACACCGGCCTCTGTCAAGTTGGCGTGGAGCGTTGTTGCCTGAACAACGGTCTTGCAGATGATGCCCAGCGAGCGGTGATCGCCGCGCGTGTGCCGCTCGATCAGCGTCAGAATTTGGGTCTGCTGGTCCTGCTGGTCCGCGCAGGCGATCACCTGGGGCGGCAGTCCGTGGCGCTCGATGGGGATGAGTTTGGAGTTCCTGGAAATGTTCTGGGCGAAATCGGTGATTTCGGTCGTGGAGCGGTAGCTCTTGCACAACTCCAGACTGTCGGCCTCGGGGAAGATGCGCTGGATCATCGACGGTGACGAGGAGCTGAATGGGTTGACTGACTGGTTGGAGTCTCCCAGTATCGTCATCTTGCAGGAAAACAATTGGCGCAGCACAGCGTATTGGATGGGCGTGTAGTCTTGCATCTCGTCGACCAGCAGGTGGCGAATGTGGCCGTAGTTGTCCTGACGGCCCGTTCGGATCATGGTGTAGATCAGCGGGAACACATCGGCGTATTCGATCTTCTTTCGGCCGAGTGGCTTGAATAGGTTGCGGCGGAACGGGTCTCGGTAGAAAGCCTTGTAGATGGCGAAGGCGTCCTTGTGCGGGAACATCGCGCGGACCTGCCTGCGGACGCCGGCAGTGTCGCGGGTCGTCCACTTGCCTCCCCGGTCCACGGCCTGGCTTTTGAGAAGTTGGGCGGCGGTGTTCGCCACCCGGTCGAGTCGCGCGAAGATCGAAAGGCTTTGCCACTCGGTGAAGGTCTCGGCAACCCATTCAGCGGAGATCCGATGAGGCCCCTGCTTGATCTCATCGGGCGCGAATTCTTCGGCGCGGGAGGCGATCCACTCATCGAGATAGGTGACGAACTCCGGCGTCGCCTTGTAACGCATGCGCTCGGTCGCCGCTTCGTCGACGCCGTCGAGCAGGTTGACCACCTGCTCGCTGAACGACTCATAATCGGTGACCTTCGTGAGGAACGTCGCGGCGATCCTGTTGAAGTCGCTTTCGGCGATCTGCTCCTCGCCCAACTCCGGAAGCACGTCGGCAATGTAGTCGCTGAAAACCCGGTTGGGGGAAAGGATCATGACGTTGTCCGACGACAGGGTGTCCTTGAAGCGGTAGAGCAGAAATGCGACCCGGTGCAAAGCGATCGACGTCTTCCCGGAACCTGCCACCCCCTGCAGAATCAGCACCTGCGCGGTCTCGTTGCGAATCACGGCGTTCTGTTCACGCTGGATGGTGGCGACGATGTTGCGCATTTTGTCGTCGGCGGATTGACCCAGCTCCCGCTGCAAGACGTCGTCGCCGATGTTCAGTGCGCTTTCGAACATGTACTCCAGATGCCCGTCGCGGATCTTGTATTGGCGCTTGCCGGTGATGTCGCCGTGTTTGGCGCCCTCGGGGGCCTCGAAGGACGCTGGTCCCGATTCGAAGTCATAGAACAGACTGGACACCGGAGCCCGCCAGTCGTGGATCCGGATCTCCCGGGTCTCCGGGTCGAAGAAATTGTGCACACCGAGGTAGTACGTGCAGGGCTCCGTGGTGCCTCTCGGGTGGAAGTCGACCCGCCCGAAGTAAGGCGACTTGAGAAGCCGGTTGACGCGTTCTCGGGTCATGACGGCGCGCTCACCCAGGCGGACTGAGATGTTGATGTCTTCGCGGAAGGTGGCTTTCTCGGCGAAATCCATATCACGCCGGGCCGTCCAGAGGTGCTCCTTCTGCTCCTGGATGGTTCTGGCGGACTCGTCGATGGAGTCGGTGACGCGTTCGAGTTCCGCCGTCAGCAGCTGCAGCGTCTTGTCGAGGTATTCGCGCTCTTGTTCTTGGTCGTGTGTCGGTATTTTCGCCAACTCCTTCTCCGGTTCTGGTTCGCCCACAGTGTGTTTCGACAGGCGAATTCGCCAGCCAACCCGCGACAGCGCTGCTGAAGACGACCACCAACGCGAATCCAGTGGCTGAGCCCTGACGCGTTTGCGCGTCCACTCTGTAGAGCATCGAACGGTTGGCGACTTCGCACGAAACCCTTAACCTACCCCTACGTTATAGTAGAGTTCGGGCCGGGCCGGCCCGCTGGCCGATCGGTGAGAGTTCACGCGTGACCAGCTGGTCGAGAACAACGGACTGATGGGCGGAAGGTTGAGTCACGGTGGGTACCACGTGCGACGTCCATATGCAGATCGGACAGGTCGCGGAGCGAACCGAGCTGTCGATCCGCACCGTGCGTCACTATGACGACGTTGGGCTGGTGGCCCCGTCGGCGCGCAGCTCGGGCGGATTTCGGCTGTACACCGAGGCCGATGTGGACCGGCTGTTGGTGATCCGCAGGATGAAGCCACTGGGGTTCACCCTGGCGGAGATGAAAGAGCTCCTTGCCGCGCTAGACGTATTGGACAGCAGGAAAGCGTCGGCGGCCGACCGCAAGGCATCGGTCCGGCGCCTGCGTGAGTACCGCACGAAGACCGACGACAGCGCGAACCGGTTACGGCGGCAGCTCGCCTACGCCGAGGAGCTTGCGCGTCTGCTGGCTGAGCGGGCCGAAACAAAAGCCGAAACAAAAGAGCGGCGGAGCCGCACTTGACCCCGGCTGCTGATCGTCGGCTGGGCAAGCCTCGCGGCCGCGATGTGGTCGCGGTGGTGGTGCGGTCGCGTATGTGCGTTCTACACGGGGAAGCAACCCGGTCGATGGCTGGCGATAGCAGCATCGATGAGTTCTGAACTAGCTGCGCCGGAGCAGGTTTCGGCGTCGCATGTGGCGGCGGAGTCACGGCGTCGGCGGACCTTTGCGGTCATCAGCCACCCCGACGCCGGTAAGTCGACGTTGACCGAGGCGCTGGCACTGCATGCGCGGGTGATCACCGAGGCGGGGGCAATCCACGGCAAGGCCGGGCGGCGCTCGACCGTCTCGGACTGGATGGACATGGAAAAGGCGCGCGGCATATCCATCACCTCCACCGCACTGCAGTTCGCCTACCGCACGGCCGACGAGACCGACTGCGTGATCAATCTCCTCGACACCCCCGGCCACGCCGACTTCTCCGAAGACACCTACCGGGTGCTGACCGCCGTCGACTGTGCGGTCATGCTCATCGATGCCGCCAAAGGCCTGGAACCACAGACGCTCAAGCTGTTCCAGGTGTGCCGCCAGCGGCAAATACCGATCATCACCGTCATCAACAAGTGGGACCGGCCCGGGCGCGATGCGCTGGAGCTGCTGGACGAGATCGAAAGCCGCATCGGGCTGCGACCGACACCGTTGACCTGGCCGGTCGGCATCGCCGGGGACTTCCATGGCGTGCTCGACCGCCGCAGCGGACACTTCATCCGGTTCACCCGCACCGCCGGTGGGGCGACCATCGCGCCCGAGGAGCACCTCGATTCGGCCGGGGCCGCACAGTTGGCCGGATCGGACTGGGTGCGGGCGGTCGAAGAATGCGAGTTGCTTACCGCCGATGGCGCCGACTTCGATCCCGACACGTTCCTGGCCTGTCGCAGCACCCCGGTGCTGTTCACCTCGGCAGTGCTCAACTTCGGAGTCAACCAGCTGCTCGACGCCCTGGTGCAGCATGCCCCGTCACCGGCGGCCAAGATCGACATCGCCGGGGACGAGCGTCCGGTCGACGACGAGTTCAGCGCGTTCGTGTTCAAGGTGCAGGCCGGCATGGACAGCGCGCATCGCGACCGCCTCGCCTACGCGCGGGTCTGTTCGGGCGTGTTTCGCCGCGGCGACATCGTCACCCACGCCGCCACCCGACGGCCTTTCACCACCAAGTACGCGCAGTCGGTATTCGGCCAACAACGCACCATCCTCGACACCGCCTGGCCGGGCGACGTGATCGGCCTGGTCAACGCCACCGCGTTACGCGTCGGCGACACCCTTTACCGCGGCGACCATGTCGAATTTCCGGCGATACCACAGTTCACACCCGAGCATTTCGCTGTGGCCAGAGCTGCTGACTCCAGTAGGCACAAGGCATTTCGGCGCGGTATCAGCCAACTCGAGCAAGAGGGGGTCATCCAGGTTCTGCGCTCGGATCTGCGCGGCGATCAAGCCCCTGTGCTGGCTGCGGTCGGGCCCATGCAATTCGAGGTGACCAGCCACCGCATGGCCGGTGAACTGCGGACCCCGATCGCGCTCGAACACCTCAACTACACCGTCGTGCGGCGAACCCGGCCCCAAGACGTTGGGATTCTCGACTCCCTGTCGGGTGTCGAGGTGCTCACCCGCACCGACGGTGCGATGCTGGCGCTGTTCAGCGACAAATGGCGAATGGAAATGATTCAGCGCCACCATCCAGACCTCGTGCTCGACCCGCTGATCGCCGCCGGCCAAGTGCGGCCCGCCAGATCGCTGTAATTGCAGCCGGTTTCGAGGCCGCATGCCGGGCTGTGAAGCCGTGACCCTGGTACCTGACTTGGCTCACGATTCGCGGTTTGTGGTAGCTGCAGCCCGCTGAGCTACCGAAGGGCGTGAACGCACCAGTGAGCCTGCTGGGTGGCCGATCGCCAGGAGCACCTGGACGCGAAGCGACGCGTCGGCACTACGTTGCCGCGCAACACACCTCAAACGACGTTGGTGTCGTATCGAGCCGACCGCCACCGAGGTCCCGACCGCCACCGAGGTCCCGACCGCCACCGAGGTCCCGACCGCCACCGAGGTCCCGACCGCCACCGAGGGCATTGTCGCGGCGTCGTGCACCCGAAGACCTCCCGATCCCAGTATTGCCGTCTGGCCACATCAGTACCACTGGCCGGTGGAAGAGGCGATGTGCGTCGTGCCCGCCTCTGCGCGACAATTGCCCAAAAGCCTTGTCCGGCAATCGCGTCGAGCAGGGCTAGTCGTCGAGTGTGCGGTTTCGTACGCCAGCGCCGGCGCGTCGCGTACGAAATCGCACACTCGACAGATTTTCAGGTGCTCACACCGG
>NZ_JAVKSH010000123.1:0-3929 GCF_039583805.1 Mycobacterium sp.
AACTCGGAAAGTAGTCGCGCCGGCCGCCACTCGCTGATGACCGCGCGCCGCCGCCGCCCACTAGGCTGTCGGCGTGGATTCGTCGGACGGTCAGTCGAGCAGAGAAACAAGCGGAGAAAAGGGTGCCACTCGCGGCGAAGCTGCACAGCATCCCAAAGTCGTGCTGGTCACCGGCGCGTGCCGGTTTTTGGGCGGTTATCTGACGGCCCGGCTGGCGCAGGAGCCGTCTGTCGACCGGGTCATCGCCGTGGACGCGATCGCACCTAGCCGGGACATGCTGCGCCGGATGGGCCGCGCCGAGTTCGTGCGCGCCGACATCCGCAACCCCTTCATCGCCAAGGTGATCCGCAACAGCGACGTCGACACCGTGGTGCATGCGGCAGCCGCCTCGTACGCGCCGCGGCCCGGGGGTGGAGCGGCGTTGAAGGAGATCAATGTCATGGGGGCGATGCAGCTGTTCGCGGCCTGCCAGAAGGCACCCTCGGTGCGCCGCGTGGTGCTCAAGTCGACGTCAGAGGTCTACGGCTCCAGTGCCCGCGATCCGGTGATGTTCACCGAGGACAGCAGCAGTCGTCGTCCCCTGCGGGGAGGTTTTCCCAAAGACAGCCTGGACATCGAGGGCTACGCGCGCGGGCTGGGCCGGCGCCGCCCCGACATCGCGGTCACCATACTGCGGCTGGCGAACATGATCGGCCCGGCGATGGACACCACGCTGTCGCGCTACCTGGCGGGGCCGCTGGTGCCGAGCGTAGTCGGCCGCGACGCCCGCCTCCAGCTGCTGCACGAGCAGGATGCGCTGGGCGCGTTGGGGCACGCCGCCATGGTCGGCAAGGCCGGCACCTTCAACGTGGGCGCCAGCGGCATCATCATGCTCTCGCAGGCGATCCGGCGGGCGGGCCGGATTCCGCTGCCGATCCCGGGGTTTGCTGTGTGGACGCTGGATTCGCTGCGCAAGGCTAATCGCTACAGCGAGATCAACCGTGAGCAACTCGAGTATCTGAGCTACGGCCGGGTGATGGACACCACCCGGATGCGCAACGAGCTCGCCTACCACACGAAGTGGACAACGGAGCAGGCATTTGACGATTATCTGCGCGGCCGAAATCTGTCTCCCATTATCCGACCGGAGTTGGTACTCTCCTTGGAAGGCCGGGCCGTGGCGGCGGCGCATCGTGTAGGCGGCTGGAAACCAATACCATTTGGTGGGGGCAGGTGACTCTCTTGACGCGCGAGAACAGAGCGAAAGTCATTCCGCTGCATGCGAATTCGGGCCACACGGCTGCGCGGCGGCGAGCCGGCCGGCGTTCGCAGGCTCCCCGTCAGCCCTCCTCGGTGCGCACCGGACCCGGTCTTCGCGCGTCGGCCGAGCAGCTCGCCGCCGTCGTCCGCGACATCGACCGGCATCGGAGCGTAGCCGACGTCGGCGCGCAACCCGATGCACCCGTCAACGACCTCGCTCGGCGCGTGGCCGCCGTCGCCGATTTCCTCCGCCACCGGCTGACCGGCGACTATCGCGTGGACGAGTACGGTTTCGATCCGCACTTCAACGACGCGATCGTGCGGCCTTTGCTGAGGTTCTTCTTCCGGTCCTGGTTCCGGGTCGAGGTCAGCGGCATCGAGCACCTGCCTGACACCGGTGCGGCACTGGTGGTGGCCAACCACGCGGGCGTGCTGCCCTTCGACGGGCTGATGACGTCGGTGGCGGTGCACGACGAGCATCCGGCGCACCGCGATTTGCGGTTGCTGGCCGCCGACATGGTGTTCGACCTTCCGGTGATCGCCGAGACCGCGCGCAAGGCCGGTCACACCATGGCGTGCACCGCCGATGCGCACCGGCTGCTGGCCGGCGGGGAGCTCACCGCGGTGTTCCCCGAGGGATACAAGGGCCTGGGCAAGCGGTTCAAGGACCGCTACAAGTTGCAGCGGTTCGGCCGCGGCGGTTTCGTGTCGGCGGCGCTGCGCACGAAGGCACCGATCGTGCCGTGCTCGATCGTGGGTTCGGAGGAGATCTACCCGATGCTCGCCGACGTCACGTTGGTGGCGCGGTTGTTGGGCATGCCGTACTTCCCAATCACCCCGCTGTTCCCGCTGGCCGGTCCGGTCGGACTGGTGCCGCTGCCGTCGAAGTGGCACATCGCTTTCGGTGAGCCGATCCCCACGGCCGGCTACGACGTCGCCGACGCCGACGACCCGATGGTCACCTTCGAGCTGACCGACCAGGTGCGCGAGACAATCCAGCAGACGCTGTACCGGCTGCTGGCCGGGCGCCGCAACATCTTCCTCGGCTGACTGGCCGGGCCGTCGGTCAGGCCGGCTTGGCCAAGGTGAACTGGCAGACGTCGGTGTAGCCGTCGCGGAACAGCTCGGCGCAGCCGGTCAGATACTTCATGTATCGCTGGTATACCTCGTCGGACTGGATCGTGACGGCCTCGTCTTTGCGGTCCTGCAGGTTCGCCGCCCAGGTGTCCAGGGTGCGCGCATAGTGCAACCGCAGCGATTGCGTGCGGGTGAGCGCGAAGCCTGCGCCGGCGGCATGCCGCTCCACCACCACCGGCTGGGGCAGATCCCCGCCGGGGAAGATCTCGTCCATGATGAACTTGAAGAACCGCAGGTGGCGCATGGTGATCGGAAGCCCGCGCGCGGCGAACTCCTCGTCGCTGGGCTTGACGATGGTGTGCAGCAACATCACTCCGCCGGGCGGCAGCACCCGGTAGGCCATGGCGAAGAATTCGTCGTAGCGGTCCCGGCCGAAGTGCTCGAACGCGCCGATCGACACGATCCGGTCCACCGGCTCGTCGAACTGCTCCCAGCCCTGCAGCCGCACCTGCATGGACCGCGGGCTGTCCATCCCGGCGAAGGACTTCTGCACGTGGACGGCCTGGTTTTTACTGAGGGTCAGGCCGATCGCGTTGACGTCGTAACGCTCGATCGCGCGGCGCATGGTGGCGCCCCAGCCGCAGCCGACGTCGAGCAGCGTCATGCCGGGCTGCAGGCCCAGCTTGCCCAGCGACAGGTCGATCTTGGCCAGCTGGGCCTCTTCGAGCGTCATGTCGTCGCGCTCGAAGTAGGCGCAGCTGTAGGTCTGGGTGGGGTCGAGGAAAAGCCTGAAGAAGTCGTCGGACAGGTCGTAGTGCGACTGGACGTCGTCGAAGTGCGGCGTGAGGTCGCTGCCCACTGGCCCTGAAGCTCCCTTCCTGGTCGCGCCCGACACTAGGCGCTGCCCCGAATCGACGCAATCGCTGCGATCGTCGCGCTGGCGTCCGCGTCCGGGTGAGACGACTCACCGAGCATAGTGACGATGCTGGTGATCACCGGCTTGCCGTCGGCATCGGTGACCTCGCTGCGGATCTCGGCGATCACCGTGCCGTGCGACTCGATGACCGAGTCCAGATAGGTGTCGAAGTACAACCGGTCACCGGCCACGATCGGGCGGTGATAGCAGAACTTCTGGTCGCGGTGCAAGACCCGGGCCAGGTTGATCGGGATGGCGAACCTGGTGAAGACGTCCAGTTGGACGCGCCGCCCGGCGACCGCCAGGAACGTCAGCGACGCGGTTAGCCCCGGATAGCCGGCTGCGGCGGCGTCGGCCTCGCTGTAGTGCGTGGGATGGTCGTCGGTGACACTGCGCGCGAACTCACGGACCTTTTCACGCCCGACCTCGAAGTAGTCCGGGGACCGGTAGTGCGTGCCGATGAGTTCTGCGGTGCCTTCGGGTACCGGCATGGGCTGCCCTCCACTCGTATGCGGGCTCAGCGGCGCAGCTTATCAGCGCCTCTCGCGCGTTACTCGCGCTCGTGGCGACGCGACACGGGGTTGTCGCGGTCGGTGCGCCTCTCGCGCGTTACTCGCGCTCGTGGCGACGCGACACGGGGTTGTCGCGGTCGGTGCGCCTCTCGCGCGTTACTCGCGCTCGTGGCGACGCGACACGG
>NZ_JAVKSH010000123.1:4029-10100 GCF_039583805.1 Mycobacterium sp.
CGTGGCGACGCGACACGGGGTTGTCGCGGTCGGTGCGCCTCTCGCGCGTTACTCGCGCTCGTGGCGACGCGACACGGCCGCCGCCAGGGCGCCGCCGGCCGCGCCCAGCGCCAGCGCCGACGGCACCCCGATGCGCGCGGCCTTGCGCGCGGTTCGGAAATCGCGGATCTCCCAGCCCCGTTCGCGGGCCAGCGCGCGCAGACGCGCATCGGGGTTGACGGCCACGGCCGTGCCCACCAGCGACAACATCGGCACGTCGTTGTAGCTGTCGGAGTAGGCGGTGCAGCGCCTGAGATTGAGACCCTCACGAATCGCCAGCGAGCGCAGCGCATGCGCCTTGCCGGTGCCGTGCAGGATCTCGCCGACCAGCCGTCCGGTGAACACCCCGTCGACCGATTCGGCCACCGTGCCCAGGGCGCCGGTCAGCCCGAGCCGGCGGGCGATCGTCACTGCCAACTCGTAGGGCGTGGCGGTGATCAGCCATACCTGCTGGCCGGCGTCGAGGTGCATTTGAGCCAGCTCACGCGTGGCCGGCCACATCTTGTCGGCGATGATCTCGTCGTAGATCTCCTCGCCGAGGGCCATCAACTCGGCCGTCGAGCGACCCTCGATGAACGTCAGCGCCTTGCGCCGGCCCGCGGCCACGTCGTCACTGTTCTCCCGGCCGGACAGCTGGAACTTGGCTTGCGCGTAGACGAATCCGAGCACGTCGCGATAGGTGAAGTAGTTGCGGGCGGCCAGCCCCCGGCCGAAGTGCACCAGCGACGAGCCCTGCACCAGGGTGTTGTCGACGTCGAAGAACGCCGCGGCGGTCAGGTCGACCGGCGGCTGTTCGGGCGTGGGCGCGGCGTCCAGGTGTAGGTTCTCGAGTGCGTGTTCGGCCGGGGCGTCGGAGGCCGGCGCGCCGCCCGGACCGGGGTTTGAAGACGCCACCGCAGGCCTCCTTTCGCGGCACCCGTCGTCAATCGCCTCAACCCTATCCGCCCCGTATTGCAGACTGGGCCCGTGAGCCGTCACCAGGTGCAGCTGTTGACCCGCGCGGGGTGCGAGGTCTGCGCGCGGATGCACCAGCAACTCCGCGAGCTGGCCCGCGACCTGGCTTTCGGCCTGTCGGTCACCGACGTCGACGCCGCCGCGGCCGCCGGCGATCCGCGGCTGCGCGCGGAGTTCGGCGACCGGCTGCCGGTGGTGTTGCTCGACGGCCGCGAGCACAGCTACTGGACGCTCGACGAGGCCCGGTTGCGCGCCGATCTGGCCCGGTGAGCGGCCCCGCGAAAATTTGGTGGCCTACCTGCTCAGCGTCTACCGTGTAAATCAGTGGACGCACTGGTGTACGCAAGGGGGCAGGCCAGGTGATTCAGCCGTGAGCGTCCTGCTCTTCGGTGTCTCGCACCGCAGCGCGCCGGTCTCCGTTCTGGAGCAGCTCAGCGCCGACGAAGCCGATCAAATCAAGATCGTCGACCAGGTGCTGCAGTCGTCTCTGGTGACCGAGGCGATGATCCTTTCCACCTGCAACCGGGTCGAGGTCTACGCGGTGGTGGACGCCTTTCACGGGGGGCTGTCGGTGATCGGGCAGGCGCTCTCCGAGCAGTCCGGGATGTCGCTGGGCGATCTGACCAAGTACGCCTACGTCCGCTACAGCGAGGCCGCCGTCGAGCACCTCTTCGCGGTGGCCGGCGGCCTGGACTCGGCGATCGTCGGAGAGCAGCAGGTGCTCGGGCAGGTACGCCGCGCGTACGCCGCCGCCGAGACCAACCGCACCGTCGGGCGGGTGCTGCACGAGCTGGCTCAGCGGGCGCTCGCGGTGGGCAAGCGGGTGCACTCCGAAACCGCGATCGACGCCGCCGGCGCCTCGGTGGTGTCGGTGGCGCTGGGCATGGCCGACAGCAGACTGCAGGGACTGCGGGGTAAGACCGCCGCGGTGGTCGGCGCCGGCGCGATGGGCGCGCTGTCGGCGGCGCATCTGGCGCGAGCCGGCGTCGCTCGGGTGCGGGTGGTCAACCGGTCGCTGCCGCGGGCGCAGCGGCTGGCGCGCAAGGTGCGCGAATCGGGCGTGGCAGCCGAGGCGTTCACTCTGGACGGGCTGACCGCCGCGCTGGCCGACGCCGACGTGGTGTTCAGCTGCACCGGCGCGGTGCGCCCGGTGGTGTCGCTGGCCGACGTGCACCATGCCCTGGCCGGCGGGAGACGCGACGAGGCCACGCAGCCGCTGGTCATCTGCGACCTGGGCATGCCGCGCGACGTCGATCCCTCGGTTGCCGGGTTGCCGGGTGTCTGGATCGTCGACATGGACCGGGTGCAGCGCGAGCCGTCGGCCTGGGCCGCGGCCGCCGACGTCGAAGCCGCCCGCCGCGTCGTCGCCGCCGAAGTCGCCGCCTACCTGGACGGACAGCGGATGGCCGAGGTGACTCCGACGGTGACGGCGCTGCGCCGCCGGGCCGCCGACGTGGTGGAGGCCGAGCTGCTGCGCCTGGACAACCGGCTGCCCGGGCTGCAGGCTGCGCAGCGCGACGAGGTGGCCAGCACCGTTCGCCGGGTGGTGGACAAGCTGCTGCACGCGCCCACCGTGCGCATCAAGCAGCTGGCCAGCGCGCCCGGCGGCGACAGCTACGCCGAGGCACTGCGGGAACTGTTCCAACTCGACCAGACCGCGGTCGACGCCGTCGCCACCGCAGGCGAATTGCCTGCGGTTCCAACCGATTCCAGCGAGTAGCCGTTACGTGATCCGGATAGGCACCCGGGGCAGCCGGTTGGCCATCATCCAGGCCGGGGGCGTCCGCGACGCCCTGATCGCGCGCGGCCACCACGCGGAGCTGGTGGTCGTCACCACCGAGGGCGACCGGTCGTCGCAGCCGATCGCCGCCATCGGGGTCGGGGTGTTCACCACCGCGCTCCGGGAGGCCATCGAGGACGGCCGCGTCGACGTGGCCGTGCATTCCCACAAGGACCTTCCCACCGCCCACGATCCGCGGTTCGCCGTCGCCGCGGTACCCCGCCGCGAGGACCCGCGCGACGCGGTGGTGGCCCGTGACGGGCTGGTGCTGGCCGAGTTGCCGGCGGGCTCGGTGGTGGGCACCTCTTCGCCGCGGCGGACCGCGCAGCTTAGAGCATTGGGTCTCGGTTTGGAAATCCGCCCCCTACGAGGCAACCTAGACACCAGGTTGAACAGGGTAAGCAGTGGCGATCTCGACGCCGTCGTGGTGGCCCGGGCGGGTCTGGCCCGGCTGGGACGACTCGACGACGTGACCGAGACGCTGGATCCGGTGCAGATGCTGCCAGCCCCGGCGCAGGGGGCGCTGGCGGTCGAGTGCCGCGTCGGCGACGTCGGGCTGGTCGCGCTGTTGGCGGAACTCGACGACGCCGACACCCGGGCGGCGGTCACCGCCGAGCGGGCCCTGCTCGCCGAACTGGAGGCGGGTTGCTCCGCGCCGGTGGGTGCGATCGCCGAAGTGGTCGAGTCCATCGACGAGGACGGCCGCGTCTTCGCGGAGCTGTCGCTACGCGGCTGCGTGGCGGCGCTGGACGGATCCGACGTGATCCGAGCGTCCGGCATCGGCGGCGCCGATCGGGCACGAGAGTTGGGGCTCTCGGTGGCCGCGGAGCTGGTCGAGCTGGGCGCGCGGGAACTCATGTCGAGTGCGCGTGACACGCCGCGCAAGGAGGAGTGATAGCACATGACTCGCCAGGTGAGCATGCGGGGCCGTAAGCCGAGGCCCGGCCGGATCACTTTCGTAGGCGCAGGTCCGGGCGACCCGGCGCTGCTGACGACGCGAGCCGCCGCGGTGCTGGCGAACGCCGCGCTGGTGTTCACCGATCTGTGCGTCCCCGAGCCGGTGCGGGCGCTGATCGGCACGGCCCTGCCGCCGGTCTCGGGACCGGCCGAACCGGGCCCGGACGCCGCCGGGGGCTCAGCTGACCAGCGTGCGGTCGTGTCTGCCGGCCCGGATGTCCGGCCGGCGGTCGGCGACCCGGCGGAGGTGGCCAAAGCCCTTGTCGCCGAGGCCCGTTCGGGAGCAGATGTGGTTCGGCTGGTGACCGGCGACCCGCTGTCGGCGGATGCGGTCGTCACCGAGGTGAACGCGGTGGCGCGCACCCACCTGTATTTCGAGATCGTGCCCGGCCTGGCTGCCAGCTCCGCGGTGCCGACTTATGCGGGATTGCCGCTGGGCTCCTCGCACACTGTGGCCGACGTGCGCGGCGACCTCAAAGACGACGATTGGGCGGCGCTGGCCGCCGCGCCCGGCCCGCTGATCCTGCAGGCCGCGCCCGAGCACCTGGCCGACGCGGCGCGCACGCTCATCGAGTACGGACTGGTCGACTCGACGCCGTGCGTGGTGACCGCGGCGGGGACTACCTGCGCGCAGCGGTCGATGGAGTCCACGCTGGCGTGTCTGGCCGATCCGGCCGCGCTTGGCGGCACGGACAGCGCGGCACCCCTGACCGGCCCGGTGGTGATGACCATCGGCAAGACGGTAACCAACCGGTCCAGGCTGAACTGGTGGGAGAGCCGCGCGCTGTACGGCTGGACGGTTCTGGTGCCCCGCACCAAGGACCAGGCCGGCGAGATGAGCGAACGGCTGGCCGCGCACGGCGCACTGCCGATCGAGGTTCCCACTATTGCGGTCGAGCCGCCGCGCAGCCCCGCGCAGATGGAACGCGCGGTCAAGGGTCTGGTCGACGGTCGTTTCCAGTGGGTGGTGTTTACCTCCACCAACGCGGTGCGCGCGGTGTGGGACAAGTTCGGCGAGTTCGGTCTGGACGCCCGCGCGTTCTCCGGGGTGAAGATCGCCTGCGTCGGCGAGGCGACCGCCGACCGGGTCCGCGGGTTCGGCGTCAGCCCGGAACTGGTGCCCTCAGGTGAACAGTCGTCGTTGGGCCTGCTCGACGAATTCCCGCCCTACGACAGCATTTTCGACCCGGTCAACCGGGTGCTGCTGCCGCGCGCCGACATCGCCACCGAGACGCTTGCCGAGGGGCTGCGCGACCGCGGCTGGGAGATTGAGGACGTCACCGCCTACCGCACGGTCCGGGCCGCGCCGCCGCCCGCGGAAACCCGGGAGATGATCAAGACCGGTGGATTCGACGCCGTCTGCTTCACGTCGAGTTCGACGGTGCGCAACCTGGTCGGCATCGCCGGCAAGCCGCACGCGCGGACCATCGTCGCCTGCATCGGCCCCAAGACTGCCGAGACCGCCGCAGAGTTCGGCCTGCGCGTCGACGTGCAGCCCGAGACCGCCGCGGTGGGCCCGTTGATCGACGCTCTCGCCGAGCACGCCGCCCGGCTGCGCGCGGAGGGTGCCCTGCCGCCGCCGCGCAAGAAGAGCCGCAGGCGGTAGTGGAGACCGCAAGCGCGGGCGCAGCGGGCCGTCACAACAGAGCGCAGCCGGGCGCGGCGGGTCGCCGCCGATGAACGCGGGCTACCCCCGGCAGCGGCCGCGTCGTTTGCGTACGAGCCCGGCGATGCGCCGCTTGGTGTCCCAAACGTCTTTGGAGCCAAGGCATTTGGTGTTACCGATGTTTGTCGCGGACGGAATCGACGAGCCCCGGCCGATCGCCGCGATGCCCGGGGTGGTGCAGCACACCCGCGACTCGCTGCGCCGCGCCGCCGCCGCCGCGGTGGCCGCGGGGGTGGGCGGGCTGATGCTGTTCGGGGTGCCCCGCGAGGCGCACAAGGACGCGCGCGGGTCGGCAGGTTCCGACCGCGACGGCATCCTCAACGTCGCGTTGCGGGATCTGGCCAAGGATCTCGGCGAGGCCACCGTGCTGATGGCCGACACCTGCCTGGACGAGTTCACCGACCACGGGCACTGCGGGGTGTTGGACGAGCGGGGCCGCGTCGACAACGACGCCACGCTGGCCAGGTACGTGGACCTTGCGGTGGCGCAGGCGGATTCGGGTGCCCATGTGGTGGGGCCGAGCGGGATGATGGACGGCCAGGTCGGCGCGATCCGCGACGGCCTGGACGCCGCGGGCCACACTGACGTGGTGATCCTGGCGTATGCGGCGAAGTTCGCGTCGGCGTTCTACGGCCCGTTCCGCGAGGCGGTGAGCTCGAGCCTGTCCGGCGACCG
>NZ_JAVKSH010000124.1:0-9896 GCF_039583805.1 Mycobacterium sp.
ACGGTCTGGGCGTGCATGTCGAACCGGCCCGCCATGTCGCGCATGGCGTGCGGGTCGGTCATAAAACGGTTAGGCATTGCGATCTCCTTAAATGATTGTGGTGCAATGACATTCGCGTTGTGTTATCCGGCGTTGTTGTGCTATCCGGCGACCACGGGGCGCGCCATGACGGTGGGTTTGAACCCGTATCGGGGTGCGGCGAAACCGAAGCCGCGCCCGCCGGTGCCGCTCATCGGCATGCCGGGCATTCCGGGCATGGCGCTTGCCGGCACGGTGGCAAAGCCGTGGCTGGACGAGGCGGCGGCGACCGGGGTCATCGGCGGTGCGGGTGCGGCCCAGCTGGGCGGCACCGACATCGCGCCGACCAAAGTGGCCCGGCCTATCCCGGCCGACATGGCCGCCGGGGCCGCCGGGGCGGCTCCGGCGCCCAGGGTGACGCCCATCCCGGCTGGGGTCGCCGCCATGGGTGCCAGCGCGTCGGGACCGAACGCGGACGCCAGCACGCCACCGGTTCCTGGTGAGAACTTGCCCGACAGGATTGCCCCAATACCTCCACCCCCGCCGCCGCCTTGAAGCGCGCTGCCGACCACCGTGAGGTCGGCGAGCGTGTTCATGGTGGTCTGGGTGCCCAAAATGGGTCCGCCGGAGAGCAATCCGTTGCCGACGCCGCCGGACAAGAAGGTTCCGAACGCGCTTCCGTCCGCACCGTCGAGGAAATTCAGCACCCCGGCCAACCCGTTGACGCTCTTGGTGGTCCCATCCAGCCCCTCCAGAAGGCCGCCGAGGCCCGAGTGCGCCGACGACGTCGGCGACGCCATGGATTGCAGCGCGTTGGGTATTTGCGCCAACAGCTGCGACAGCGTCTGGGCATGGCTGCCAGCGGCTGCGGCCGTGGTCTGGGCGACCGCGGCGCCCTGGTTGGCCGGCCCGGCCGCGGTGGTGGTCTGCGGCGGGGCGGTCAGCGGGGTGACTTTCGCCGCGGCCGCCGAGGAGGCGGCATAGCCGAACATCGCCGCGGCGTCTTGGGCCCACATCTCCCCGTAGTGGGCTTCGGTGGCCGCGATCGCCGGCGTGTTTTGGCCGAGCACGTTGGTGGCCACCAGCGAAGCCAACAGGCTGCGATTGGCGGCGATCACCGCCGGGGGCACCGTGGCCGCAAACGCCGCCTCGTAGGCGGCCGCGGCTGCGTTGGCCTGCTGGGCGGTCTGCTCAGCCTGAGTGGCAGTGGTGCTCAGCCACGCCGTGTAGGGCGCGGCGGCGGCCGCCATCGACGCCGACGCGGGCCCGCGCCAGCCTTCACTGGTGAGCCCTGAGATCACCGACTGATACCCGGCCGCTGTCGAACGCAACTCGGCGGCCAACGCGTTCCAGGCCGACGCGGCGGCCAGCATCGGCCCCGATCCGGGACCGGCATACATCCGTGCGGAGTTGACCTCCGGTGGGAAAGCTCCGAAGTCCATTGTCAGAACACTCCTTTCAGCTCGCCGCGACCGCGTTGGCGGCCTCGGCAGTCGAGTAGGACACCGCGCTGGTGCCCAGCGTGGTCGCGAACAGTTCATGAATCCCGGCAGCCTGTGAGCTGACGGCTTGGTACACCGCCGCGTGCGCAGCGAACTGCGCTGCGGTCAGCGCGGAGACCTCGTCGGCGGCGGCCGGAATCAGTCCCGTCGTCGAGGGTGCAGCGGCTGCGTTCTGTGCGGCAATCGCCGCGCCGATTCCGTGCAGTTGGCTGGCAGCCGCAGCCAGAGCTTCAGGTTGTGTGGTGACAAAAGACATGTGGGGCTCCTCCTCACAGGAAGCAGGCGCAATGACGTGCCGGGGCACGCGGGAATGACGCACGCCGAAGACATGCGGACGTGCGTGTGTAATCTGAAGCGGCGCAGGCCGACTCAGCTGGCGGAAACGGCGCCGGGGCCGGATCCGAGCGAAACGGTCATGGAACTCGGATAGGGATCCGGATTGTCACTGGGACTCATTCCGCTCTCACCTCCTCACGGCCGGGGCACACGGGGGTGCCGTTACGTCGCACAGCGGGGTGGGGAGCCAAGCCGGTGAGCCGGGCGGGCACCCCTCTCGTCAGAGCTTTGGCACTGCACGGCGTATCCGGTTTCCCGAAAGCCACTTGGGCTCAACCCTTAAGCCGGGAAGAGCTGTCCTGACCCTGGGCGTCTTTCGACGTTCGGGGTCAGTGGCCTATGTCCGTGCAGACGCCTCACCTAGCGAGGTGCATACAGCGGTAATGCTTGCACTCGAAGCGGTGTCAGTCAACCCGCCTCGCCGGTCATTGTGTGGAGAATTCATGGTGTGGAGCATCGAAGAACCCGACGCGCCGCGCGCTCAGGTGGTCTTCTTTTCGGCCACCGCGGCGCCGAGGCCCTCGGCGAGGTCGTCGCGGGTCAGTTCCCTGAACCGACGTAGCTGTTCCTCGCTGAACTCGTCGAGGTCGCTGTTCAGCACGGCATCGAGCTCGTCGTCGTCGAGCCGGAAGCTACGGTGATCGCGCGCCTTCTCCACGACGTTGCGCACGAAGCCGGCGTTGCCCAGCACGTCGATACCGCGGATCAGGTCGCCGTCCTCGGAATAGGTCTCGTCGGCGTAGAACTTCGTGTAGGACGGCAACAACACTTGCACCGCCTCGTCGGTGACTACGTCTTCGTTCTCCTGGGCCATCAACGTGGTCAACGCGATCAGCTCCGGCGGTGTGTAACTGTAGAACTCGATCACCGTCGAAAAGCGGCGTCGCAGACCGGGATTGACCTCCAACATGTGCTCCATCGCCTTGGCGTAACCCGCTCCGAACACCACCAGCTCGTCGCGGTGATTCTCCATGTAGAGCAGCAGGGTGTTGATGATCGCGTTGCCGTAAGGGTCACCCTGCTGGTAACCACGCTCGTGCAGCGTGTGCATCTCGTCGAAGAAGACGGCGCCGCCCAGCGCCTCCTCGAGCATCTCCTCGGTGTTCTTCTCCGCGTCGGCCATGTAGCGGCCCAGCAGCTTGGAGCGACTGGTCTCTACTACCAGCGGCTTGCGCAACACCGTCAAACCACACAGTTGCTTAGCGAAAGCCCTTGCCACCGATGTCTTTCCGGTTCCAGGCGGCCCTAACAACAAGGTGTGCCGCGAACTCACCGGCACCGGCAGCCCCATCTTGGCGCGCGCCAGGTTCACTTTGGTCGTCGACTTGATCAGTGTGATTTCCCGTTTGGCCTGTTCCATTCCCAGCATGGCGCCCAGCTCGGCGTCACCCTCGGCCAGATACTTCTTGGCCATCTCGGAGTGCCGGGCGGCTTCGGTCTGCTCGCGGGTCGGCGCACTGTCGGGATCCCACGGATCCGTCCGCGCCTCAATGGTTTCCGGGTCGGTGAGCACCAGCCGGTAATTGGGATTGTCCAACGCTTCGCGGGCCGGGGTGAATTTGGCGTCCCGCGCGTACACCCGGCGCAGCAGCTCGACGGCCTCGTCTTCGCGGCCCAAGTGACGCAGGCACATTGCCTGCGTGTACATCGCCACGTTGGCCGCGCCGGGTACGCGGTCACCCTCGATGGCCTCCTGTGCGAGCCGGGTCGCCTCCTCGAATACCCCCAGCGAGGCCAGAGCCGTGGTGGCCATCGCGGCTCCGGCGGCCTTCAGCGCAGGGTCACGCCACGGCGTCAAAGCCGGGAACTGGGCCAGCACATCCGACCAACGGCCGGTGCGGAAATACAGCAGGCCCCGCACATACGCGATCAGCTCGGCGTCGAACGGGTGCCGCGGCTCGGCCGCGTCGAGCAACCGGGCGGCCTCCGCGTACTGTTTCGCCTCGGCGAGGGTGGCAGCGTAGGCGGCAGCCAGCGATTCGACGCTGGTGATCGCCAGCCGCAGGAAAAGACCGTCGGAGGCTTCGGGCCGAAACTCGGCGTCAGTGAGTCCCAGGCGGCGGATCTCCCAGCCAAATGTCGTGACGGCGGCCCACGCTCCCGCGAGCACGTCAATACCCTGCTCGCCGGCCAGGATCCGGGCCAGCCAGGCGTCGCACATCTGCGGGTCGAGCCGGGTGGCGGTGGTGAACATCTGCAGTGCCACCTGCGGATTGTGGCTGGGCTGCAGTCCGTTGACGGAGATGCCGGACGCCAGCAGACCGGCCACCATGGCGTTGCGGGCGTCGGTTGCGGTCTGCGGCCTGCTCATCGGTGCCGGCCTGCGACCGCAACGTCGTGCGGCGCGGTTCCCAGCGGCATCTCGAGATGCTCGTCGGCGCGCAGCGGCCGGCGCGGCATCACCAGGCGCGGGCCGGACGTGGGCGCCGGCAAGCTGGCCGCCACCGCGGTCAACTGTCGTCCGGCCAGCCGGTTCAGCCCCCTGCAGAGTTCTTTGGGCAGTCGCTCTCGGCTGTGGTAGCGGACCCACACCGACACGTCGGCGCCCCCGCGTCGCGCCTCGAGCCGCAGGGTCACCACCGTGGCGTCCGTGTCGGGCTCCCAGAGTTGCTCCAGGGTCTCGGCGGTGATGTCCGCAGGCGAGACCCAGAAGCTGGTCACGAATCCGCCGGGGTGCTTCAGATGGCGCCAATAGGGCGCGATGCTTGCCGGGTCGAGGCCGGCCAGCACTGCCTCGTCGACGTCGGCGATCTGGTCGGCGTTCAGTGTGCGTGCGGTGCAGCGTGGCCCGTCGAGATCATCGGCGAGCCGCTCGGCCGCCGCCGCCACAGTAGAGGCCACGGAATCGCGGGCCGCCGTCGCGGCGACATTGCGCTGGGGATCCATCCGCAGCACCAGCCAGACGCGGCGCTGATGACCCGCGCTGGCGTCGCCGTGTTTGCCGAAGTCGTCTCGGACCGCCGCGGCGACACCGCTGTCGACCCGCCGCGCTTCCACCGCGACGATGTCGATGCCATCGAGACGAACGTCGAACTGCCGCAGCGCCGAGGCGATCGTCCCCACCGGCAGCCCCACCGCCGGCGCCGGCCGCTCACGGTGCCGACCCGACGGTACGCCCACGGGACCCTCGACGGCGATCACCGCGACCAGCTGGCCCCGGTACTCGCGCACGCCCACCACGTCGCGGCCGAACCGCCGGCGGTGATCGATCGCCGGGGTGCAGCCGGCCAGCATCGCCGCAGGATCGGTGTACCAATTGCGTAGCCGCGCGACCGGTGCCGACGTGACCGGGATGCCGCGGTAGCTGAGCAGGGCCGCGACCGTGATCAGCACGGCGATACCGACCCCCGCCCACCACGCGATGTGGTGGGTCTGCCAGGTGTCGGGGCAGTGGCTTGCGACCGCCAGCACCGCGACATCGATGAGGAACACCGCGGTGACCCGCGGCCACGACACGGCCAGGCCGAATCGACGTTGCGCCTTCATCGTGACCTCCGTCGCATCAGCGCCGCGCCGCCCAACACGGCTCCGGCGACCAACAACAGCCCCGCCACTCCCCCGGCGGCCACCCAGACGGGCGTCATGTCGCGCTCGGGAGGAGGCGGCGGCAGCTTCAGCGGTGACGACGATTCGGTGGGCAGGGGTGGGGCATCGGGCACATCCCAGGTCAGCGCGGCCACCGGATCGACGACGCCGTAACCGATCTGGTTGTCGACCCCGCGGGCCGGTGACCTGGCGGTACGCGTCAACCGGTTGATCGTCTGCTGCGAGGAGAGCTCCGGGAACTTCGCGCGGACGAGAGCCGCCACTCCGGAGACGATCGCGGTGGCAAAACTGGTGCCGGCCGGCACCAGCAGCGTGTTGTCCGGACCGTCGATGGCGTTCATCAGGCTGTCGTCACGCGGTGAGAGCCCGACGACATCGGTTCCGGGTGCCGCGATCGACACCCACGGCCCGGCAACACTCGATTTGTCCATCGGCGCACCGGTGGCATCCACGGCGCCGACGGTCAAGACGTATTGGCTGAACCACGAGGGCGTCACCACCGTGGTCACGGCGTTCCAGTCGCGCGGATCGTTGGGCTGCAACGGGTCGTACACCGGATTTTGCTTGCAGTCTTTCTGGCTGGTGTCACCCGCGGCGGCCACGATCACCACGTTCTTGTCGACGGCCGCGTAATGGACCGCTGCGCCCAGATCGGCCTGGTCGAGGACGTTACGTGCGCTCATGCACAGCACCTGGGAGATGTTGATGACCGACGCGCCCAGGTCGGCGGCGTGCACGATCGCCCGCGCCATGGTCCGGATGCTGTCCATCTTCTGGCGGGTCTGCGGATCCTCGTCGCCGGTGAATGCGTCCTTGAGGCTGAATGCCTGGCTGGACTGGCGAATCGAGATGATCTCGACATCCGGAGCGATCCCGACGAAAGCATCACCCGGGCCCGCCGGTGGCGGATCCTGGGGCATGGGGGCCGCCGGCTGGGAACGGTCGGCGGCGATCACCCGCCCGCTGCCGGCGTAGCTGGGCAGCACCATCGTGCCGGGTCCGCTGCTGGCGGCCCCGGGCTGGGGTGGCGGCCCGGGCTGGGGTGGCTGCCCAGGCTGAAGTGGTGCCTGCCCGGCAGGGGGTGCCTGCTCGGCAGGGGGTGGCGGCCCGGCAGGGGGTGCCTGCCCGGGTGGAGGGGCACCGAACGGCGGCGGGGGGCCCTGCTCCTCCGGCGGCGCGGGCTCGACGTTCAGGGGTTGGGGTGGTTGCGGCACCAACGTGATCGTCTGCGGCGGCGGCGCAGGAGGAGGTGGCTCGTTGGTGGGAACCGGCAGGGGTTTACGCCCCGGGGGCGCCTCCGGCGCAGCGCCACTGGCGGGCGCTGCGGCGATCATCGACGCGACGATCGTGCCGTGCGCGTCGCAGTCGGACAGTCCGTCACCGCCGCTCATCACATAGTCACCGCCGCCGATCAGGTGCGGGAGTCGCGGGTGCGGGGTCACACCGGTGTCGATCACCGCGATCTTCACCCCGGCGCCGCGGCCGAATCGCCATGCCTCGTTTAGGTTCAACATGTCCATGTATTTCGGCTGCAGGCGAAAATCGGTGTCCGGCAGCACCCCGACTTCCGTGCAGTAGGCCGTCTGGCGCATCGGCGCCACCGGGCCGGGCGGGCCGTTCGGCGGCACCGCGGCGGGGTCGATCACCGGCGGATCGATCGCGTGGGCAGCCGGCGACCCGGCCAGCGACCCGGTAGCAATCAGCAGGACGGCGGCGGCCGCTCCCGTTACTCGACGGCAGTGCCGGCGGCTACCGGTACCGGATTGCTGCATAGACGTTCATCAACCACAAGGCCAGCGGAAAAATCGGGATCAGACAGATGTATTCGATCCATTCAACGAACCTACGGAACAGGGGACTGTAGATGCTGTTGGGCACCACCGCCGCAGCCGTCAACCCGGCCGCCGGTAGCAGGACCAGGATCGCCACCCCGATCGAGGACGCCACGGGAGATGACAGCACCAGCACGTAGCGCACCACCACGGCCACCACGATCAGCACCCCCGTCACCGCCAACGTGATCGCCAGCCAACGGTCGACATACGAGCGCCCGCGCAGTAACAGGAAGCCCGAGGTGGAGGCGGCCAGCAGCAGCGGCAGCCAGCGCTGTGCGGTGTGTGGGTCGCACAGCGCGGTCGAACTCACCACCATCAGCACTCCCATCCCGACCAGCAAACCGGCCAGGAATGACCGCGCCCGCTCGGAACGCAGTACCACGTCACGCACCGATGCGGGGCCTTCCAGGATGGGCCGGCCGCCGCCGGAGACTGCGACGGTGGTCGGCAGGTCGGGCCTGGCCTCGAACACCCAGCGACTGGTGGCGGACGGAAACACCGGCAGCCGGATACCCGACAGCCAGCGCGACATCGTCGGCGCGGCGTGATAGCCCACCACACAGACCAGCAGCACGCAGGTCAGGAGGGTCACCGCTCCGGCGCCCAGTGCCATCCGCGCCAGGCCTGCCGCCAGACCGGCAACGCAAATGGTGACGATCGCGGTGCAGACAGCCAGCTGGCGTCCGATGAACCTCATCACCAGGATCGCCCCGACGCCCGCCGCCGCGAAACCGAGAACCGCGTGTGGGGCGCCGACCGGTCCGGGCGGGGCCGCGGCCACCGCCACCGCTGCCGGAGCCAGCCCGGTGAGCAGCATGATGTCCCCGACCCGGCGGTCGGCTGTGGTCGTGGAGCGCACCAGCACGAGCGTGGCCACCGTCAACACCAGCAGCGCGATCACGGCTCCGTAGACAGCCGGCAGCCAGGAGTCGTCCTGCGAGCGCCACCAGCCCAGCAAACCCGCGGCCAGCAGCACGCCAACCCCCACCATCGCGGCACCGACCTGCACGGCGACCACGGGGTCGATGGCGGTGAAACGCTTGGACAGGTTCGCGGCCACGGCGGTCGAGATGTGCTCGATGACCTGGGCGCGGTGCTCGGTGTCTGCGATGAACCGCAGCCAGAGCCGGTCGCCGTCGTACACGCTCTGCTCGGTGAGCGACTGGCCGGGCCGCAACGGCGTGCCGTCTACCAGGCACAGCATCCAGCGCCCGCGTCCGTCGGCCGTCAGCGGCGTGACGTCCAGCTCCCGCAGCCGACTGTTGACGACCTTGAGCAGCGGGTCGACCATGACCGCGACGGGGGCGTTCGCGTCCAACAGCACGCCGATCTGCACATCGGCGGCCATGACGGCAACGACCGTTGCCTGCGGCGAGGAAACTGCTTCGGCGGTGGTTTGCGGCGCCTCGGCCACCAGAGTTGTCATTGGACCTCCCCGTTGTCGACGAATTCTGGGCTCATGAGTCTCGCCTCGTTTTTCAATTTCGACGTGGGTCGTATTGTCCAGATAATTCTAGACCATTGACCCACATCCGGCCTATCGCACAGCAGTCAAATCAAATCCGTTGTCGCACGATACTTCTCATTGTCTTTTCTTAGACACGGCGATGCGTTTTCCACTCGCCGTAGGGCAGCGTCTCCAAAACCGTCTTCACCCCAACCTGCACCAACTGCGGGGTGGCCGGGCAGATGGCGAGCCAGGTTTCACCCGAGCCCGCCGTCCGGGCTTGCTGATACATCGCGATACGCCCGCCCGACCCGTCTTTCAGCGACAGCACCGAGGCGCTGGGGGCCCTGGCGTCGTCGCGATACTGCCGGGCATAGACCGCGGCTTCGGCGGCCGGATCGGCCAGCGCCTGCCCCAGCGCGGCGACAGTGGCCGCACTGATGCCCAGCCGCCGCAGGTCACCGCCGGAGAACACGTTGAAACCGGCGCCCTGCCATGCTTTGGTGGCTTCCAGCATCTCCTCGAGCGGCACGTTGACCGCGCTGATCGCCGCCGGATCGGCATGGTGAATCGACTCCAGCCCGTCGAACACCAACGAGGCGATGGACGCCGTGTCCGCGATCGCCACGTCGTCGATGGTGATCTCGTCGCCGACCCGAACCGCAGACACCCAGTGCTGGCCGCGCCGCGCCAATACCACCCGGAACTCGTTGTCGGGGATGTCGCGCGAACCGACCTGCTCCGCTTCCGCTTCCCCTTCCGCCTTCCCTTCCGGCCTCTCCTTGACGCCGTAGAGCAGCTTGCCGCGGGAGAGCAGTGCGACGACCTCCAGGTCGGGCGCCGCCAGCACCCTCATCCGGGCAGCGACCTGTTCGTTGACCTCGTCATCGACGACGATGCCCTGCTCGCGCATGACCGCCATACCCGGGTGCTCGTTGAGCCAGTCCAACGAATCGGTGGAGACGAACGGCCGGCAGCGCAATTCAGGTGCCACGTGGCGAACATCCAACAGCGCCTGCAGCATCCACAAACCCTCGACGTTGACGGTGATGTCGGTCCGGGTGCTCTGTTGGTCCATGGCTACTCTCGGTTCTGGTCTCGGTTCTCGGCGCTTTCGGATCAGTCGGATAAGAAGGACGCGGCAGCACACCTGGCTCCGGTGTGCTGCCGCGCCTGATGGTGGCTGTTAGGCCCAGCTGGAGCCGACGGCGG
>NZ_JAVKSH010000125.1:0-2348 GCF_039583805.1 Mycobacterium sp.
ATGGTCGACGGGCTGCTGGCGGCGCTTCGGGTGCTCGACCTCGCCGGCGACGACGGCGACGCGGTGACCCGGCTGTTCGCCGATCTGGGCGCCGACGTCCTCAAGGTGGAGCCGCCGGGCGGCAGCCCGGCGCGCGGCCGGGCACCGACGCTGGCCGGCGTCGGTGTGCCGTTCGCGCTGCACAACGCCAACAAGCGCAGCGTGGTGCTGGACCCGTCCGAGCCCGGCGACCGCGGCCGCTTCCTCGAGCTCGCCGGTGGCGCCGACATCCTCGTCGACACCGGCATTCCCGGGCAGGCCGCCGCGTACGGCAGCTCCTGCGCGGCGCTGGCCGACCGGTACCCCCACCTGGTGGCGCTGTCGATCACCGACTTCGGCACGACGGGCCCGCGTGCGGCGTGGCGCGCCACCGATCCGGTGCTCTACGCGCTGGCGGGGCCGCTGTCACGGTCGGGCCCCAGCACGGGAACACCCGTGCTACCGCCGGACGGTATCGCCTCCGCGACCGCCGCCGTGCAGGCCGCCTGGGCCGCGCTGGCTGCCTACTACCACCGGTTACGTTGCGGTACAGGCGATTACATCGACTTCGCCCGGTTCGACGCGGTGGTGATGGCGCTTGACCCGCCCTTCGGCGCGCACGGGCAGGCGGCGGCGGGGATCCGGCGTCCCAACCGGTGGCGGGGACGTCCGAAAAATCAGGACGCCTACCCGATCTACCCGTGTCGGGACGGCCACGTCCGGATCTGTGTGATGTCGCCTCGGCAGTGGCACGGACTGCGGGCCTGGCTGGGGGAGCCCGACGAATTCCAGGACCCCGCATACGACGTGATCGCCGCGCGGTTCGCGGCGTGGTCGCGGATCGGCGTGCTGATCGAGCAGTTGTTCGCCGGACAGACCATGGCGGCGCTGGTGACGGCGGGCCAACGGCACGGCGTGCCGATCGCGGCGGTGTTGTCGCCCGCGCAGATCCTGGCCTCGCAGCATTTCCGGTCGCGGGGCGCCATCACCGAGGCCGAACTGGCGCCCGGTGTGCGCGCCACCGTCCCGGTGGGCTACTTCGCCGTCGACGGGCGCCACGTCGGCTTCCGCACGCCGACGCCGCCGCCCGGGCGGGACGGGCCGCACTGGCTCGCCGGCCCGTCGGCGGCGCCGGCGGGGGGCGCCGCCGGTGCCAGTCGTCCGTTCGAAGGGCTGCGGATCGTCGATCTGGGCATCATCGTCGCCGGCGGCGAACTCAGCCGGCTCTTCGGCGATCTCGGCGCCGAGGTCATCAAGGTGGAAAGCGCCTCCTATCCCGACGGCTTGCGGCAGGCCCGCGTCGGCGACGCGATGAGCGAGTCGTTCGCATGGACGCATCGCAACAACCTGGGCTTCGGGCTGGACCTCCGCAGCCCGCAGGGTCACCGGATCTTCGCCGGCCTGGTCGCCGAAGCCGATGCGGTGTTCGCCAATTTCAAACCGGGAACCCTTGCCGCGCTTGGCTTTCCGTTCGAGGTGCTGCACAGCATCAACCCGCGCATCGTCCTCGCCGAGAGCAGCGCCTTCGGGGACAGCGGTCCGTGGAGCGCTCGGCTGGGCTACGGCCCACTGGTCCGCGCCACCACCGGCGTCACCAAGTTGTGGACGGCGGAGGAGGCGGCGCAGTCCCGGCATCCGTTCTACGACGCGACGACGGTCTTTCCCGACCACGTGGTGGGGCGGATCACCGCGATCGGGGCGCTGGCCGGGCTGATCCACCGGGACCGAACCGGCGCCGGGACCCGCATCCACGTCTCCCAGGCCGAGGCCGTCGTCAACCAACTAGACACCCTCTACGTCACCGAAGCCGCACGCGCCACGGGTGGCCGCCAGACGTTCGACGACACCGGTGTGCATGCCGTCTGCCCCTGCGCCGGCGACGACGAGTGGTGCGTGATCTCGATCCGATCCGATGACGATTGGCGCTCGGCCACAACAGTTTTCGGCTCGCCCGAATCGGCCGGCGACCAGCGTTTCACCACCGGCGAGTCGCGGGTGGCGCACCGCCGCGAGATGACGGCTCTGCTGTCGGAGTGGACTCGCGCCCGCGCCCCGCTGCAGGTCGCCGAGGCTCTGCAGGCCGCCGGAGTTGCCGCGGGCCCGATGAACCGCCCGCCCGACATCCTCGACGACCCGCAGCTTCGACACCGAAAATTGTTCAGCGACATGACGCATCCGCTGTTCGACCATCCGCTGCCGGCTGAGACCGGGCCCGCGCCGTTTCGTCATATCCCGCCGGCGCCGCAGCGCCCCGCGCCGCTGCCCGGCCAGGACACCCGCGAAGTCTGCCGCAAAGTGCTGCAGATCAGCGCCGAGGAGACCGAGCGGCT
>NZ_JAVKSH010000125.1:2448-9837 GCF_039583805.1 Mycobacterium sp.
TAGGATCACCCGCGAGCGTGCACACGCGCACACCGCTCGGCGGCGTGTCGGGCGCAGGCGCGCACGCTCGCGCCGGAGTGGGAAGGTAGCTGTCATGCCCGTCAACCCCCGCACGCCAGTGCTGATCGGCTACGGCCAGGTCAACCAGCATGACAGCAGCCCCGACATCGAACCCGTCGACCTGATGGTCGCGGCAGCCCGCGATGCCGCCGACGCCCGGGTGTTGGAGGCGGTGGACTCGATCCGCGTGGTGAACCTGCTGTCGGCGCAGTACCGCGACCCGGGCCTGCTGCTGGGCCAGCGCATCGGCGCCGACGACCCCGCCACCCGCTACAGCGGTGTGGGCGGCAATGTGCCGCAGTCGCTGGTCAACCAGGCGTGCCTGGACATCCAGCGGGGCCGGGCCGACGTGGTGCTGGTGGCCGGCGCGGAAACCTGGCGCACCAGGATGCAACTGCGGGCCCAGGGCAGGAAACTCACCTGGACCCGTCAGGACGAGTCGGTGCCGATCGCCCCGGGCGGCGACGAGCACGTGCCGATGGCCGGGCCGGCCGAGGAGCGGATCCGGCTGGACCGCCCGGCGTACGTCTACCCGTTGTTCGAGCAGTCGCTGCGGATCAGCAGGGGAGAGGCGGGCGAGGACCATCGGCGGCGGATCGGCGAGCTGTGGGCGCGGTTCAACGCCGTGGCCGTCGAAAACCCGCACGCGTGGATCCGCACCCCGGTCAGCGCCGAGGAGATTTGGCGGCCCGGCCCGGCGAACCGGATGATCAGTTGGCCCTACACCAAGCTGATGAACTCCAACAGCATGGTCGACCAGTCCGCCGCGCTGGTGCTGGCGGCGGCGCAGACCGCGACCCGGTTGCAGATCCCGGCCGAGCACTGGGTGTACCCCTATACGGGCACCGATGCGCACGACACCTATGCGATCAGCGAGCGGGCCGAGCTGCACCGGTCGCCCGCCATCCGGATCGGCGGCGCGCGGGCGCTGCAGCTGGCCGGTGTGGGCATCGGCGACGTCGACTATCTGGACCTCTACTCGTGTTTCCCGTCCGCGGTGCAGGTCGCGGCCGCCGAACTGGGACTGCCCGTCGACGACCCGAGCCGGCCGCTGACCGTGACCGGCGGTTTGACCTTCGCCGGCGGCCCGTGGAGCAACTACGTCACGCATTCGATCGCGACGATGGCCGGACTGCTGGCCGCCAATCCGGGACGCCGAGGTTTGATCACCGCCAATGGCGGCTACTTGACCAAACACAGCTTCGGCGTGTACGGCACCGAACCGCCCGCGTCGGAGTTCCGGTGGGAAGACGTGCAGGCCGCGGTCGACTCCGAGCCGACCCGGCGCGCGGCGGTCGAGTGGGAGGGCGTCGGCGTCGTCGAATCGTGGACGACCCCGTTCGACCGGGACGGCCGCCCGGAGAAAACGTTCCTGGCGGTTCGCACCCCCGACGACGCGCGCATCCTGGCCGTTCTACCCGATGGCGCGGCGGCCGAGGCCACCGTGCGCGACGACGTCGCCGGCGCCAAGGTCGCCGTGCACGCCGACGGCACCGCCATGCTGGTGTAGGTCGATGCCAGGTCGCGGGCAGAAGGAACCTGCGGGCCCGCTGATGCGCCTATTGTCGAAGTACAGGGAGGTGAGCCCGCGTGCAGGTCCTGGTAACCGGCGTCACCGGTGTGCTCGGACGGGCCGTCGCCCGCCACCTGGTGGCCGCCGGCCACGCGGTCAGCGGCGTAGCCCGCCATCCGCACCCCTACCTCGATGCCGGAGTCGAATTCGTCTGCGCACCGCTCGGCGGCGCCGTGCTGAAGCAGCTGGCCGACGAGTCCGATGTGGTGGTCCATCTCGCCCCGATTGAACCCGGTGTGCCGGGCAGTGCGGGGATCAACAGCGTCGTGCGCGTCGCGCATGCGGCTGCGCGCGCCGGCGCGCGGCTGATCGTGGTGTCGCAGGCCGCCGGGCAGGCCGAGCTGTACCGGCAGGCCGAGGCGCTGGTGTCCACCGGGTGGGCGCCGAGCCTGATTGTCCGGACGGCGCCGCCGGTGGGTCGCCAGCTCGACTGGATGGTGAGCCGCACCGTGGCCGGCCTGCTGCGTGCCAACGACCTGTCGCGGCCGCTGCGGGTCGTCCACGTCGACGACCTGGTCCGCTTCGTGGCGCTCGCGGCGACGGTCACCACCACCGGGACAGTGGACCTTGCCACGCCGGACACCACACACGTGGTCACGGCGCGCCGGCTGCTGCAATCGGTGGACCTGCCGCCGCGTCTGCACCGGCTGCGCGACTGGCCGGAGCTGATTCCGGACATGGATCTTTCAGCGCTGCAGGAGGATTGGCAGTTCGAGTTGGGGTGGCGGGCGACCGACGCGGTGGCCGACACCGCGCGTGGGCTCGCCGGCCGCAGGCTTGGTGCCAACGGTGCCACCGACTTGCCGGGCCGTCTGCCGCTGCCGCTGGAGGTCCCCCCGCGTACGGGTCCGGTCGACGGCGCGGCGCTGGAATGCGCGGCACCCGACGGCCTAGAAGCCGAGTTCGACGATCGGATCGACCCCCGGTTCCCGGTCTTCAGCGCAGCACCCCTCGCCGGCGCACTACCGGGACCGCTCACCCCCATGACGCTCGACGTCCAGCTGGCCGGCCTGCGTGCCGCCAACCGGGTGCTGGCCCAGGCGATGGCGCTGGGCCCGGTGGTGGCCGGCGAGTGGGAGAACCGGGCCGTGGCGGTGTTCGGTCATCGCCCGTACGTCGGGGTGTCGGCGAGCGTCCTGGCGGCCGACCAGCTGCCCGGCTGGGACGCGCGCACCATCGTCGGGCGGGCGTTGGGGGAGCGGCCGGCGGGCGACGTTGTCCCGCCGGGCCGCCCGCCGTTGTCCGGTGGGCTGCCCGGAGCGGCCGGCAAAGCCGTCGTCGGCACCCGGTCGTTGGCCCTGGTGCGCCACCTGAAGGCCGAGACCCAGGCCTACACGGCGGCCGCGACGGCCGAGCACCTCGACGCCTCGCAGGTCACCGCGCTGACCGATGCCGCCCTGGAGGTGCGGATCGGGTTGCTGAGAGCACGTATCCACCAGGGCTGGGCGCTCACCGCGCTGTGGGTGATCGACAACGGCGTCACCGCGGCCGCTCTGGAGCGCACCGGTGCGCCGACCGCGATATCCGGGCTGGGCGCGTTGGTGGAAAGTCAGCGCATCGCGGCCGAGGCCGTTGCGCTGGCCGACGTTCTGCGCGGTGACCCGAAGGCACTCCAGCTCGCCGCGCACGGCGATGTCGACGGTGTGCGGGCGCTGTCGCCCCGCACCGCCGCTGCGGTCGACGCGGCGCTGGCCCGGATCGGCCATCGCGGGCCGGGGGAGGCCGAGCTGGCCAACCCGACGTTCGGCGACGATCCGGCGCTGCTGCTCACCACCGCCGCGGCGACACCGCACGAATCGGCGCCGGATACGCCCGGCAAACTGGCCGAGCGTCTGGCCGCCAAAACTCGGCTGTCGCGGGAGCACGCTCACGACGTCACCATGCGGTACACCCATGAGCTGCGAATGGCGTTGCGCGAGTCCGGTCGCCGACTCGTGGGCGCAGATCTGGTCGACAGCGCCGACGACGTGTTTTACCTGACCTGCGACGAGCTGCTCGCCATGCCCGCCGATACCCGGCTGCGGATCAAACGCCGCCGCGCCGAGCGGGAGCGCTTGCAGGCGCTGCGCTTGCCCGATGTCATCGACCGGGCCTGGCGCCCGGTGACCGTCAGCTGAGCAGCTCGCCCAGGGGCGCCTGCGGATCGGCAAGCCGGTCCGGGTCCACCGGGCGCCGCGACCTGATCAGGCCTTTGACGTCGTCGAGCACATCCCAGACGTTGACGTTCATGCCGGCCAGCACCCGGTTGTCGGCATCGAGCCAGAACGCGACGAATTCGCGCCCGTCGACGTCGCCGCGGAACACCACCCGTTCGTGTGCCGGAGCGTGGCCGGCGTATTCCATGCCGAGGTCGTACTGGTCGGTGAAGAAGTACGGCAGCTCGGTGTATTCGGCCGACTCACCGAGCATCCCGGCGACGGCGACCGCGGGCTGCTTGAGCGCGTTGGCCCAGTGTTCGGTGCGGATCCGGGTGCGCAACAGTGGATGCTCGGCCGCGGCGATGTCGCCGACGGCGTAGACGTCGGGATCGCTGCTGCGCAGTGACTTGTCGACGAGCACCCCGCCGTCGCCCGTCGCCAGGCCGGCGTCGCGCGCGAGTTCGATGTCGGGTTTCGCGCCGACGGCCACCAGCACCGCGTCGGCGGCCACTGTCGACCCGTCGCCCAGCCGCAGCCCGGTGGCCGTGCCGTGCGTGGTGGCGATCTCCGCGACCTGCGACTGCAGCCGCAGGTCGACGCCGTGGTCGCGGTGCAGCGCGGCGAACACCGCGCCGGCTTCGTCGCCCAGCGCGGCCAGCAGCGGTTGTCGCGCGGCCTCGACGACGGTGACGTCGACGCCGCGCTGGCGGGCGCTGGCGGCCACCTCCAGCCCGATCCAGCCGGCGCCCACCACCGCCAGCGACGACCCCGGAGCCAATGCGGAACTCAGCACCGACGCGTCGTCGACCGTGCGCAGATAGTGGACTGCGGCGGCGTCGGATCCCGGTATCGGCGGGCGCCGGGCGCTCGACCCGGTGGCCAGCAGCAGCTTGTCGTAGCCGACGGTGCCCCCGCCGGGCAGCGCAACGGTGTGCGCGGACGGGTCCACCGCCCGAACCCGCACACCCAGCCGCAGGTCGACGTCGTGGTCGCGGTACCACTCGGCGGTGTGCACGGTGAAGTCGTCCGGCGACTTCGTGCCGGCCAAAAACTCCTTCGACAGCGGCGGCCGCTCGTAGGGTAGCCGCTGCTCGTCGGCGAACAGAACGATCTGCCCATCAAATTCCTTGTCGCGCAATGCTTCTGCTGCTTTGGCGCCGGCGAGCCCGCCGCCGACGATGACGAATGTGGTCGAGTCAGCCATCCCCAAAGGCTACCCAGTAATGACGCCGGCGGTGTCGCCGGCTGCGGCAACCGCGTTCGGGTGGATCGCCTGCGCCGGCTCGGTGGCGCCGTGATCGTCGGCGGCCGGCGCGAGAAGGTCGTCAGCACACGCGGTGCCCATCGAGACACACGCGACGGCTGCGGGGTTATGCTGCGGGGCGGCCGAGCCGGGGACGCGAGGCTTCCGTTGTCATTTCGCAGAACGCGCGCGGGACGTGAAAGGCCAGAATCCGCGATGAAGTTGGTGCTGACCTTCTATGGGACTCGCGGCGACGTCGAGCCCGGCGTCGCCGTCGGCCGCGAACTGCTGCGCCGGGGGCACGACGTGCGCATGGCCGTCCCGCCCGACCTGGTTGGCTTCGCCGAGTCGGTCGGGCTCCCGGCGGTCGCCTACGGGCCGGACACGCGGACGTGGCTGGAAGCGACGCGAAACTTCTGGACGCGGTTCTTCCGCAACGTCTGGAGAATCCCGGATCTGATCGACTCGTGGCGAGAATCGCGCGAGTCCGGTACCCGAAGCTGGGCGGAGATGAGCGCGACGCTGACGTCGCTGGCCGACGGGGCCGACCTAATATTGACCGGTCTGAGTTACCAGGAGCTCGCCGCCAACGTCGCGGAGTATCACGACATCCCGTTGGCCACGCTGCATTGGCTACCGATACGGGTCAACGGCCACCTAGTCCCGGTCCTGCCGCCGGCGGTGATCCGCTCGGCGATGACGGTGTACGAGTGGCTGGTTTGGCGCGGGGTGAAGAAGGTCGAGGACGCGCAGCGCCGCGAGCTGGGCCTGCTGAAGGCCACCGGCCCCGCGCCGCGGCGGATCGCCGAGCGTGGATCGCTGGAGATCCAGGCCTACGACGAGGTGTGCTTTCCCGGGCTGGCCGACGAATGGGCGACGTGGAATGGCCGGCGGCCGTTTGTCGGCACGCTGTCGATGGAGTTGCCGACGGATGCCGATGACGAGGTCGCGGCGTGGATTGCCGACGGGACACCGCCGATCTACTTCGGGTTCGGCAGCATCCCCGTCGCATCTCCGGCCGACACGATCGCCATGATCGCCTCGGCGTGCGCGCAGTTGGGCGAGCGGGCGTTGATGTGCTCGGCCGCCACCGACTTCAGCGACGTCGGTCATGCCGAGCACGTCAAGGTGGTGGGCGCGGTGAACTACGCGGCGATCTTCCCCGCCTGCCGCGCGGTCGTGCACCACGGCGGCGCCGGCACCACGGCCGCCGGCCTGCGCGCCGGAGTGCCCACGTTGATCCTCTGGATGGCGGACGTTCAGGTGATGTGGGGCGCTGCGATCAAACGGCTGAAAGTGGGCACAGCCCGGCGTTTTTCGAGCACTACCGAGAAAGCGCTGGTCGCCGACCTGCGCCGGATTCTGGCCCCGCAGTACCTGGCCCGGGCCCGCGAGATCGCCGCCCGAATGACCAAACCCGGCGATGCCGTTGCGGCCGCCGCCGACCTGATAGAGGATTCCGCCCGGCGCATGGGCGGCGGCTGATCGGCGACGGACGCGGCGCAAGGCGACCAGGCCCTCGGCCGCCCGCTCAGGGGCGTCCCATGCCCTGGACCAACATGGCGACCCCGATCACTGTGCACAGGGTCAACAGGATCTTCCGGCGCTGAGCCAGCGCCCAGTCGTGCACTCGTCGCAGCACCGCCTGGGTTTGCACCGGCGCGGCAAGATGGCTGACGAGGGTGAGCTCGGCAACCACCAGTACCCCGACGATGAACACGATGGCGGCGCTGACCTGGGCGGCGACCTCGGCTCCCCTGCCCACGATGGTGGTGAGGACCAACAGAACCGTCACCGGTGGCGGTACCGCCAGGAGGCCCATCACCAACACGATCCACAAGGATCCGCCATCCCACGCGGTGCGGGCGCGGCCGAACCCCCGCCAGACCGCAGATTTGCCCTTCGCCGGCTCAGGCTGCGCGCGGTCCGGCGGCGGCCCGATCATGGTCGGTCCGCTCGAGGCCATCACCCGAGTCGACGTGGCGCCGCTCGGTGCCGGCACCTGCTCTCGACGGCGTGCCCAGAAGCGGACCGCCATGAAGGCGGCGGCCGACAGCGCGAGCACGCCGGTGCCGAATTGAACGTGCCGGATGATCGAGCGCGCGAACGAGGCCGGAGTGGCCAGGTCGTGTGCAAAAGTTCGGACGAACGGTACGACGTGCAAGAACGTCAGCAGAATCAGCATGTAGGAGACACCCGCGATCACGGCGCCGACCCAGTAGGTAATGAGGTTCTGCAGGGGCCGCGACCGCGAGGCCACGAGAAGAGTGACGCCGATGCGCACCGGATCGAGCCCGGTCAGAATTCCCAGACCCAGCACCATACTCCACACGACCGGAAGGCTACCCTGCCCGTTTTTCTTGGCTGAAGCGTGT
>NZ_JAVKSH010000126.1:0-9734 GCF_039583805.1 Mycobacterium sp.
GTAAATACTGTCGTAGCGGCTGGCCAGCACGGTGTGTTCGACGACGACGATCGACTCGAAGCCACACGCCTCGAGATGACGGGCGAAGGCCGCCATCCACCCCGGATCGGCGGTGACACCCGCACCGACCGGGGCGACCACGCCGAACTTCCCGACACTGGCGGCGGGCATGCAGCTACCCGGCCGGCTCAAGGGTCGTCTGCTCGCGCAGCGCGTCGGCGAGGTTGGCGGCCCGGGGATCGTCGAACACCTGCTCGAGCAGGATCGGCCGCCCGTCCGGCCCGGCCAGCGGGATCCGCCAGTTGGGGTACTCGTCGGTGGTGCCGGGCTGGTTCTGGGTGCGCCGGTCGCCGACCGCGTCGGGCAGCGCCAGCGCCAGCAGGCGCGACGGCGTCCGCCCCAGATACCGGTAGAGCGCGAGCACCGTCTGCTCGACGTCGGCGTGCCGCCCCAGCAGCCCGACCCTGCGCAGCTCGGCCAGCCACGCCGCCTGCTGAGCTCGGGCGTCGCTGAGTTCCTCCTCGACCGGTCGAGTCAACAGGCCCAGCGAATCCCGCAGGCGCACATGCTCACCGGCAAGATATCCGGCCGTGGGCGGAAGGTCATGGGTGGTGACCGAGGACAAGCAGTCCCGCCGCCAGCGTTCGGCCGGCAATGGCACCGGGGTAGGCCCATGCTCACCGTCGCGATCGAGCTCGAACCACAGAATCGACGTGCCCAGCACGCCACGCGCACACAAATAGTCGCGCACCCATTCTTCGACGGTGCCCAGGTCCTCGCCCACCACGACCGCGCCGGCCCGGTGCGCCTCCAACGCGACCACACCCACCATCGCCTCGTGGTCGTAGCGCACATACGTGCCGTGGGTGGGCGGCGAGCCGGCGGGAATCCACCACAGCCGGAACAGCCCGATGACGTGGTCGATGCGCACACCGCCGGCATGGCGCAGCACGGTGCGGATCAACGCACGAAACGGTTCGTAGCCCTGCTCCTCGAGCCTGTCCGGGCGCCACGGCGGCTGCGACCAGTCCTGCCCGAGTTGGTTGAACTCGTCGGGCGGTGCGCCCGCCGTCACTCCGGGTGCCAGCGCCGCCTGCAGCGCCCACGCGTCGGCACCGGTGGGATGCACACCCACGGCGAGGTCGTGCATGATGCCCAGCGACATCCCGGCGGCCCTCGCGTGAGACTGGGCGGCGGCGAGTTGCTCGTCGAGCTGCCACTGCAGCCAGCGATGGAAGTCGACCTCCTCGGGATGTCCGGCGGCGAAGTCGCGGACCTCGCCGGCGTCGGGACGGCGCAGCGCCGGCGGCCACCGATGCCAGTCGGCGCCGTATGTCTGCGCCAGCGCGCACCATGTCGCGAAGTCGTCGAGCGCGCATCCCTGGCGTTCGCGGAACGCGGCGTAGGCAAGTTCGCGACCAGCCGATCGCGGCACCTGGTGGACCAGGCGCAGCGCCGCCTGCTTGGCTTCCCACGCGGTGTCGCGGTCGACGATGTCCATACCGCCCGTGTGTCGTTGCACTTCTTCGCGTAGCCGCCACACGTGTTCCCGTCCAGGCAGCTGGGCGAACTCGGGGATGGCCTCCACACGCAGGTAGAGCGGGTTGACGAAGCGCCGGGATGTCGGCAGGTACGGCGACGGCTCCATCGGCTGCGTCGGCGCCGCCGCATGCAGCGGATTCACCAGCAGATAACCGGCGCCGTGCTGGGAGGCCGACCAGACCGCCAGGTCGGTGAGGTCGGTGAGGTCGCCGACACCCCAGGACTGTCGCGACCGCACGCTGTACAGCTGGGTGGCCAGGCCCCAGGCGCGGCGGGCGCCCAGCCGCTCCGGCACGTCGAGCCGATCCGGCGTCACGATCAGCGCGGCGCTGGCCTCGTCGTGCCCCGACCGCAGATGCACCCGGTGGTAACCGAGCGGCAGGTCGTCGGGCAGCACGAAGCTGGCCTCGCCGATCCGGCGCCCGTCAAGGTCGAACGGCGCGGTGACGTTGTCGATCTGCCGCACCCCGCGGCGTACCGCGCCATCTTCCAGCCGCAGCCACACCTCGACGGGATGCCCGTGGGTGACGTGCACCCAAAACGGCATCTCGGTGCCGGCTCGCACGACGATCGTCGCCGGCAGCGGCCGCGACCAGTAGGCGCGGTCGTGCGCGGCCAGCGCCGCCGCGCGCTCGGACTCCGTGCCGGCGGCGACGCCGAAGGCAGCCAGCACGGCCACCAGGGTGCTCTCCGGGACAGGCACCCGGCGACGAGTCCAGTCCTCGTATTCGGTGGCGATCCCGAACCGTCCGGCGAGCGCGGCCAACGGCGACGCGGGCTGGGTCACGGCATCCATTTTGCTTGATCGGAAGGCGCCGGGACCGACGTGGGCCGAAACCGACGGGGGCCGAAACCGACGCAGCCCTGCCGCCGAGCAGTCGGTTTCTGGACAAGCCGGCTTTGCTGATCGCCACTATGATGCACACCAAGCGGTCCCGTCACCGATCCGACATCGCTCGCGTGGCGCGGGGCGCGACGCTGACTTACGGTTGGCCATGTGAATTGCGAGCACGGGCAGCGTTCAAACGAACTATCAGACCGAGTGGTGAACGAAAATGCCAGGTGACGACGGCAAGCAGCGCGGTTCGGGCTACGGCCTCGGGCTGTCGACGCGCACCCAGGTAACCGGTTACCAGTTCCTGGCGCGCAGGACCGCGATCGCGCTGACGCGGTGGCGAGTCCGGATGGAGATCGAACCCGGCCGGCGCCAGACTCTGGCGGTGGTGGCGTCGGTGTCGGCGGCGGCGGTGATTTGCCTGGGCTCCCTGCTGTGGTCGTTCATCAACCCGTCCGGCCAGATGAACGAGTCGCCGATCATCGCCGAACGCGATTCCGGCGCGCTGTATGTCCGGGTCGGCGACAGGCTGTATCCCGCGCTGAACCTGGCCTCGGCCCGGCTCATCACCGGGCGGGCCGACAACCCGCACAAGGTGCGTGCGAGTCAGATCGCCCAGCAACCGCAGGGGCCGCTGGTGGGCATTCCCGGGGCGCCCTCGGAGTTCGCCCCGACCAGCCCGGCATCCTCGTCGTGGCTGGTGTGCGATGCGGTCACGCCGACGTCGGGAGTGGGCGCACCGGCACCGGTGACGGTTACCGTGATCGACGGCAAGCCGGACCTGTCGGGGCACCGACGGGTCCTGGGCGGATCGGACGCGGTGGTGCTGCGCTACGACACCGACACCTGGGTGATCCGCCAGGCGCGCAGGTCACGTATCGACCCGGCGGATCGGGCGGTGCTGCTGCCCCTGGGTCTGACACCCGAAGAGGTCAACCAGGCACGGCCGATGAGCCGTGCGCTCTACGACTCCTTGCCGGTCGGTCCCGAACTGACGGTTCCGACGGTGCCCGACGCCGGCGGTCCCGCGAACTTCCCGAACGCGCCGGGGCCGGTGGGAACAGTAATAGTGACACCGCAAATCAGTGGGCCGCAACAGTATTCAGTCGTGCTGACCGATGGTGTGCAGACCGTGACCCCGATTGTCGCGCAGATCCTGCAGAACACGGGCAACACCCCGGGGGGCCGGCCGATCACCGTGGCGCCATCGGCGCTGGCGAAGATGCCGGTTGTCAACGGGCTGGACCTGTCGGCCTACCCGGACAGCCCGTTGAACGTAGTCGACATCCGGGACAACCCGGCGACCTGCTGGTGGTGGGAGAAGACCGTCGGCGAGGAGCGGGCCAGGGTTCAGGTAGTATCCGGGCCGACGGTTCCGGTGGCGAACAGCGACTCCGCGCGAATCGTGTCGCTGGTCAAGGCGGATAACTCCGGCCGCGAAGCCGACCGCGTCTTCTTCGGTCCGGGCTACGCGAACTTCGTCAGCGTTACCGGCAATCAGCCCGACGCCGCCACCTCCGAATCGTTGTGGTGGCTCTCGAATTCGGGTGTGCGGTTCGGCGTGGAGAACTCGCGCGAGGCGCGCACCGCGCTGGGATTGACGCCGGAACCCAGCCCCGCACCGTGGGTGGCGTTGCGTTTGCTGGCGCTGGGACCGACGCTGTCGCGCGCCGACGCGCTGGTGCGTCATGACACCCTTCCAACCGACATGAACCCAGCAGAATTGGTGATGCCGAAATGAAACAAGGGTTTGCCCGGCCGACGCCCGAGCGCGGACCGGTCGTCAAGCCGGAGAACATCGTCTTACCGACACCGCTGAGCGTCCCGCCGCCGGAAGGCAAGCCGTGGTGGCTGGTCGTGGTCGGGGTGCTGGTGGTCGGCCTGCTGGTCGGCATGGTCGGCATGACCGTCGCCAACGGGTCGCGACTGTTCCTGGGCGCCGGCTCCATCTTCCCGATCTTCATGATCGGTGGCGTCGCGATGATGATGTTCGGCGGCCGGTTCGGCGGCGGCCAGCAGCAGATGAGCCGGCCGAAACTCGACGCGATGCGCGCCCAATTCATGCTGATGCTGGACCTGCTGAGGGAAACCGCCCAGGAATCCGCGGACAGCATGGACGCCAACTACCGGTGGTTTCACCCCGATCCGACGACGCTGGCGGCCGCCGTGGGATCGGCCCGGATGTGGGAGCGCAAACCCGACGGCAAGGACCTGAACTTCGGCGTCGCGAGGGTCGGGGTCGGCATGACGCGGCCCGAGGTGACCTGGGGTGAACCGCAGAACATGCCGACCGACATCGAGCTGGAACCGGTCACGGGCAAAGCCCTGCAAGAGTTCGGTCGCTACCAAAGCGTGGTGTACAACCTGCCGAAAATGGTGTCGCTGCTGGTCGAGCCGTGGTATTCGCTGGTCGGCACGCGTGAGCAGACACTCGGCCTGATGCGCGCGATCATCTGCCAGCTGGCGTTCTCGCACGGACCAGACCACCTCCAGATGATCGTCGTCACTTCCCATGCGGACCAATGGGATTGGGTCAAGTGGCTACCGCACTTCGGCGATCGGCGGCGCCGCGACGCAGCCGGCAACGCACGGATGGTGTACGGATCGGTGCGCGACTTCGCCACCGACCAAGGCGAATTATTTTCCGGGCGTGGATCTTTCACCCCCCGACACGCCACCTCGTCAGCCGAGACGCCGACACCTCATCACCTCGTCATCTGCGATCTCGACGATCCGCAGTGGGAGTACGCGATCAGCGCCGAAGGTGTCGACGGCGTGACGTTCTTCGACCTCACCGGGTCGTCGCTGTGGACGACCCAACCCGAACGGGTGCTGCAGTTCGACAGCACCGGTGTGATCGAGGCGCTGCCCCGCGACCGCGACACCTGGATGGTGATCGACGACAACAGGTGGTTCTTCGCTCTCGCCGACCAGATCACCGAAGCCGAAGCCGAACAGTTCACCCAGCAGATGGCGCACTGGCGGCTGGCCGAGGCCTACGAGGAGATCGGGCAGCGGGTGGCCCACATAGGTTCGCGAGACATCCTGTCCTACTACGGGATTGACGACCCCGCCGCGATCGACTTCAACGGGCTGTGGGCCGCGCGCGGCGACCCCATGCGGCGTTCGCGGTTGCGGGTGCCGTTCGGCACCCGGTCCGACAACGGCGAGCTGCTGTTCTTGGACATGAAGTCGCTCGACGAAGGCGGCGACGGCCCGCACGGCGTCATGTCCGGAACGACCGGGTCGGGGAAGTCGACACTGGTGCGGACCGTGCTCGAGTCGTTGATGCTTGCGCATCCGCCCGACGAACTGCAGTTCGTCCTTGCCGACCTCAAGGGCGGGTCGGCCGTCCGTCCGTTCTCGGGTGTTCCGCACGTCTCGCGGATCATCACCGACCTGGAGGAAGACCAGGCGCTGATGGAGCGCTTCCTGGACGCCCTGTGGGGCGAGATCTCACGGCGCAAGACGATCTGCGACAACGCCAGTGTCGACGACGCCAAGGAGTACAACGAGATGCGCTCCAGGATGCGGGCCCGCGGCCAGGACATGCCGCCGCTGCCCATGCTGGTGGTCGTCATCGACGAGTTCTACGAGTGGTTCCGCATCATGCCGACGGCGGTCGACGTGCTCGACTCGATCGGCCGGCAGGGCCGCGCCTACTGGATCCATCTGATGATGGCGTCGCAGACCATCGAGAGCCGGGCCGAGAAGCTCATGGAGAACATGGGTTACCGGCTGGTGCTGAAGGCCCGCACCGCCGGCGCCGCGCAGGCAGCCGGGGTGCCCAACGCGGTCAACCTGCCGGCTCAGGCCGGCTTGGGGTACTTCCGCAAGAGCTTCGACGAGATCATCCGCTTCCAAGCCGAGTTCCTGTGGCGCGACTACCGCCGCGGTGTGTCGCTCGACGACAACGGGGACGTGTCGCTGGTGCACAGCGTCGATTACATTCGTCCGCAACTTTTCACCACCGATTTCGCGCCTCTCGAAGTCGGTGTGAGCGGGCCGGAGATCGACGTGATCGACGTGATCGACGGCGAACTCAACGGCGCTGTCAACGGCGAGGTGAACTCCGGCGCCGAGGACGGCGAAGAAGAGGAAGAGGAAGAGGAAGAGGAAGAGGAAGAGGAAGAGGAAGAGGCCATCCGGACACCGAAGGTCGGCACGGTGATCATCGACCAGCTGCGCCGGATTCCGTTCGAGCCGTACCGGTTGTGGCATCCGCCGCTGGACGAGCCGGTGGCGATCGACGAGTTGGTGAACCGCTTCCTCGGCCGGCCGTGGCAGCAGGATTACGGCACCGCCGCGAACCTGGTTTTTCCGATCGGGATCGTCGACCGGCCGTTCAAACACGACCAGCCGCCGTGGACCATCGACACCTCCGGGGCCGGGGCCAACGTCCTGATCCTGGGCGCGGGTGGCTCCGGGAAGACCACAGCGGTGCAGACGCTCATCTGCTCCGCGGCGTTGACCCACACCCCCGAGCAGGTCCAGTTCTATGTGCTGGCCTACAGCAGCACCGCCCTGACGACGGTCTCCGCGCTGCCGCACGTCGGCGGGGTGGCCGGTCCCACCGATCCGTACGGTGTCCGTCGCACGGTGGCCGAGCTGCTGGCGCTGGTCCGCAACCGCAAGCGCTCGTTCCTCGAGTACGACGTTCCGTCGATGGAGGTGTTCCGGCGACGCAAGTTCGGCGGGGAAGGGGTACCCGGCAGAGCACCCGATGATGGCTTCGGCGACGTGTACCTGGTGATCGACAACTACCGGGCGCTGGCCGAGGAAAACGAAGTGCTGATCGAGCAGGTCAACCAGATCATCAACCAGGGCCCGTCGTTCGGGGTTCACGTCGTGGCCACCGCCGACCGGGAATCGGAGCTGCGGCCCCCGGTGCGCAGCGGTTTCGGCTCCCGGGTGGAGCTGCGGCTGGCCGCGGTCGAGGACGCGAAGCTGGTGCGCTCGCGGTTCGCCAAGGACGTTCCGGTCAAGCCCGGGCGCGGCATGGTCGCGGTGAACTATATGCGCCTGGACAGCGACCCGCAGTCGGGTCTGCACACGCTGGTCGCCAGGCCGGCACTGGACAGCACACCGGGTGAGGTGTTCGAATCCGACAGCGTGGCCGCCGCAGTGAGCCAGGTCGCGACCGGCCAGGCCCAGCCGGTGCGCAGGTTGCCTGCGTGGTTCGGTTTGGACCAGCTGCGCACGCTTGCCGCCGCCGATCAGCGCCAAGGTGTCGGTGCCGGCGGAATCGCCTGGGCGATATCAGAATTGGACCTGCAGCCGGTGTATTTGAACTTCGCCGAGAACGCGCATCTGATGGTGACCGGTCGGCGCGAGTGCGGACGAACCACGGCACTGGCCACCATCATGTCCGAGATCGGGCGGATCTACGAGCCCGGTGCCAGCACCGCGCCGCAGACCTCAGGGCCGTCAGCGCAGGTCTGGCTGGTCGACCCGCGGCGTCAGCTCCTGACCGTGCTGGGCACCGACTACGTCGAGAAATTCGCCTACAACCTCGACGGCGTGGCCGTCCTGATCGATGAACTGGCGGCCACGCTGACCCGCCGGGAACCGCCGCCCGGGTTGTCAGCCCAAGAGCTGCTCTCGCGGTCCTGGTGGAGCGGTCCGGAGATCTTCTTGATCATCGACGACGTGCAGCAGCTGCCGCCCGGGTTCGACTCCCCGCTGCACAAGGCCGCGCCCTGGGTGACCCGGGCCGCCGACGTCGGCCTGCATGTGATCGTCACACGCACCTTCGGCGGCTGGTCCTCAGCGGGCAGCGACCCCATGCTGCGGGCGATGCATCAGGCCAACGCGCCGCTGCTGGTGATGGACGCCGATCCCGACGAGGGCTTCATCCGCGGCAAGATGAAGGGCGGCCAACTGCCGCGCGGCCGCGGCCTACTGATGGCCGAAGACACCGGCGTATACGTTCAGGTCGCCGCCACCGACCTGCGTCGCTGACGCGCCGCGCAACCCTCTCCGGCGATCGCGCTCGCGTGCTCCCGGGCCGCCGGACAGCCGAGGGTCGGATTGACCGCGGGTTAATTTTTGATGTACGGGTGCCGTCGTAAAGAAGTCTCATGCGTGAACGAACCCGGCCGACTGTGAAATCCCTGGCAACGGCGCAGGGTCGGGGGTAAATTTCGGCTCGGTGAACAGACGGTGTTCGGATTCGGAGTCGTCATGACGCAACTCGCGGAGTCACCGCGTTCGACCACGCCGTCACGCACACGTCCCGATGTGACCACACGTCTCCATCTGACAGAGCCAGGACCGGCGCCCGCCGGTGACAACGGCGCCTGCCGACCGCTGACCATCACAAACGGGAACCGGATAGTAGAACACGCCACCGGGCCGGCACACCCCGCGCAGCCCGCCGAGGTGGCTCAGGCGCGACTCTTCGAGAGCATCCTGCACACCGAGGTCATCGAACTCCAGGAACTGGCCTACCGCGTGTCGAGGTCCTCGGGTCGACGCCGCGGTGCCGAGGGAGTCCCGCCGTCCCAGCATCTGCTGCGCATCCAGGCACGTATCGGCGAAGCCCGGCGTCTGCTGAGGGCATTGCAGGACCGATTTCCGCACCCTGCGTGAAAGCGACCCCGTGTAAAGGCGACCCCGTGTAATGGTGCCCCTGCGTGAAGCCGTGAGCCGCAGTTGACGTGAGCCCGGCGGCGGGCCGCGACGCGATCGAAGTCGGACGTGCCGCCGCTGGGCAATCTGTTACTCGGTTGTTACTCTAGATGGAGTAGTTGTTGCCGCAGGGTGAACACTTGCGAACGCCCGGTATCGTCAGTCGCGGGGCACCCTTCGACCGGCTAATCTTCGGAACGAAGCAACTGCACAAACGTAGTGAAGGAGGGAGCTACATGTCATTCGTGACCACACAGCCCGAGGCGTTGTCGGCGGCGGCGAGCAGCCTGCAGGGGATCGGGGCTTCGCTGAACGCCCAGAACGCGGCTGCGGCGGCCCCGACGACCGGGGTCGTTCCAGCAGCAGCCGACGAGGTGTCGGCCCTGACCGCGGCACAGTTCACCGCGCACGCGCAGATGTACCAGGCGGTCAGCGCCCAGGCCGCGGCCATCCACGAGATGTTCGTCAACACCCTGGGCACCAGCGCCAGCACCTACGCCGCCACCGAAGCCGCCAACGCGATCGCAGCTGGCTAGGCGCCGGCGGTCGTGGCGTCGACGGCAACCGGTCAACGGAAAGGGGAACTCGGGACCGGTTACCGCTCGCTTTGCACCTCCACCGAATCCTCACTCGAATAAGGAGAACGACACATGCCTAACCGTTTTATGACCGACCCGCACGCCATGCGCGACATGGCGGGCCGGTTCGACATGCACGCCCAGACCGT
>NZ_JAVKSH010000127.1:0-9509 GCF_039583805.1 Mycobacterium sp.
AGGTCGATGTTGCCCGACGACGTCACCAAAGTGTCGGTGACGGTACCGCCCGGGGTGGCGATGTAGATGTTCTCTTTCACGCCGAAGGCGTCCAGCCCGGACAGGTTGAAGACGTCGTACACCGTTCCGGTCGCCGGCAGGTCCGCGGTGGTTTCCCCGCTGGCCGGGGTGACGCCGGTGACCGTCAGCTGCGTGTTGGTCAGGCCCAACAGGCTGGTCACTTCCTCGTTGGTCGTGATGCTGCCGACATCGGTGGTGCCACTGTAGACGGTGAAGTCTTGGGAGATGAGATCTGAGCCGTTGACGTCTGCGCCGGCGATGTTCAACAGCGGTGGAAAGCCGGCGAGGGCAGTGGCCGCGCTGTAGCCCTCGGCGCTGGAAACAGTGGGATCGAGGGTGAAGCCACCGATGGTGAAAGCGTCCGCACCGATGGCGCTGTCGCCCGCCTGCAGACCGGTGAAGGCGTCGCCCGGCTGCAGCGGCTGGGCGTCGTTGATGCCCAGCAGCGCCGTCAGGTCGAGGGTGCCGATGCCCGGCACCGCCACCGGGGAGTCCAGGTTGAACTGGCCGGCCGGCGTCACCAGGAACTCGGTCACGGTACCGCTGGATCCAGGGGTGGCGACGTAGACGTTCTCGTAGAGGTTCAACACGTTGAAGACGTCGTAGACCGTTCCCACTGCAGGCAGGTTCGCGGTGGTTTCCCCGCTGGCAGCAACGACCGACCTGACGGTGAACTCGTAGCTGGTCTGGCCGAGCACTTGCACCACGGCCTCGTTGACGTCGACCGACCCGAGCTCGGTCCCGCTGGCGTTGTACACCTCAAGGTACTGGGGGGCAAGGGGGATGCCCGGTATCGCCCCGCCGCCGATATTCAGCAGCGGTGGAGCACCGACGAGGGCGCTGAAAGTGGTGAAGCCCTCGGTCTCGGTCCCGGTGGGGGCTAAGCCGTCCTCGGCGCAGTAACTGCAGCCGGTGTCGATGAAGGGGTCGAAGGTGAAGCCGCCGATGGTGAATGCGTCGGCACCGGTGTCGCTGGGACCGGTGGCGGCGGCGGCGGCGGCCTGCAGCAAGGCCGTGGCACACAGCCCCCCGCCGGCCAGACTGGTCAGCCAGATGCGACGATGCATCTCGTCAACTCCATCCCCCGAACGCTCGCCGAAGAAATTACCGCGCCCCGGCTGGCGAGCGGGTCCATAGGGGTGTGCTTAGCGCGTTTGTCGTCTCATGTCAACAGGCACGCTGTCCAAGTCTGATCAGCGGCAGAGGTGACGCCGGTTTACGTATCGGCCAGGACCGGAAACGTCGCGCTCACACCGCGCGCCCCGGCCTCGGCAGGAGCCTGTACGGCTCGCCGGCCGGCTGCAGACTGGCGTGCTCACGCAGCAGCCGGGAGGGATGCGTGGACCACATTCAGCAAGTTGCCGTCGCCGCTGCACCGTCGTAAAAGGGTAGGTAAAGGGTCGGTCTCACGTCACGATCACGCGACGCTTCCGTCAATTTTTGGCCTCTGTATACTACCCGTCACTCGGCTTTTACGCACGTCAGCGGGGTAAATCCAGCTGGGTAGATGATGCCACGTCGTGAGTCAAGCAGCAGGCAACACTACTCGGTGGTAGCTATCAGGAGGCGGGATGGTTTCGTTCGGGGCGATGGATGATCGTGCGGACCGCTCGGGTTCAGCGAATTCTTCGCCCACGAGGGGCACCACGTCGGTCACTCCGGTCGCGGTGATCGGCATGGCCTGTCGGCTCCCCGGCGGCATCGACTCCCCTGAGCAGCTGTGGGAGGCGTTGCTGCGCGGCGATGACCTGGTCACCGAAATTCCGAGCGACCGCTGGGACGGCGACGAATACTACGACCCCGAGCCGGGTGTGGCCGGTCGGTCGGTGTCGAAGTGGGGTGCGTTCCTGGACGACGTCACCGGCTTCGACTGCGAGTTTTTCGGGATCAACGAGCGCGAGGCGACCGCGCTCGATCCGCAGCACCGCTTGTTGCTGGAAACCTCGTGGGAAGCCATGGAACACGCGGGCCTCACCCCCCAGAAGCTGGCCGACTCGCTGACCGGCGTGTTCGTCGGACTGACCCACGTCGACTACCAACTGGTGTCCGCCGACTCCCCCGCGATGGAGGGTCCGTACGGCTTCCAGGGCAACGTTTTCGCGATGGCGTCGGGGCGAATCGCCTACACCCTGGGGCTGCACGGTCCCGCGCTGACGGTGGACACCGCATGTTCGTCCGGTCTGCTCGCGGCGCACCTGGCCTGCCGCAGCCTGCACGACGGCGAAAGCGACCTCGCGCTCGCGGGCGGCGCCTTCCTGATGCTGGAACCACGCAAGTTCCTCGCCGGGACGGCGGGAGGTCATCTGTCTCCCACAGGACGCTGCCATGCGTTCGACGCCGCGGCCGACGGGTACGTCTGCGGCGAGGCCAGCGCAGTGGTGTTGCTGAAGCGCCTGCCGGATGCGCTGGCCGACGGCGACCGGATCCTGGCCGTGCTGCGCGGCACCGCCGCCAATCAAGACGGCCACACCGTGAACATTTCGACACCGTCGCGCAGCGCGCAGACCACGGTGTACCGGTCGGCGTTGGCCGCTGCGGGCGTGGACGCGCACAGCGTCGGGATGGTGGAGGCGCACGGCCCCGGCACCCCGGTGGGCGACCCCATCGAATACGCCGGACTGGCCGAGATATACGGCCTCGAGGGCCCCTGCGCGCTGGCGTCGGTGAAGACGAACTTCGGCCATGCCCAGTCTGCGTCCGGAACTCTCGGGTTGATGAAGGCGATCCTCGCGCTGCAGCACGGCGTGGTTCCGCGCAACCTGCACTTCACTCGCCTGCCCGATGAGCTTGCCCGCATCGACACGAAACTCTTTGTGCCACAGCAGACTACAGCTTGGCCCGGCGACGTCCGTCAGCCGCGCCGTGCGGCGGTGTCGTCGTACGGGGTGTCAGGAACCAATGTTCACGCCATCGTAGAACAAGCACCCGTGCAAGCATCGGAAGTGGCTCCCGAACCTGTTGCGCCCGAAAGCATCTCCGCGAACCTGCGATCGCCGCTGCCTTTTGGCGACGACCCGCTGCGCCCGGCTTCGCCGCGCTTGCGATCGCCGCTGCCTTTTGGCGACGACCCGCTGCGCCCGGCTTCGCCGCGCTTGCGATCGCCGCTGCTGTTCCCGGTCTCGTCCACCTCGGCGGACGAACTGCGCCGCACCGCCGGCCAGCTGGCTGACTGGGTGCAGGCACACGAGGACGTGGCGCTGACCGATCTGGCCTACACCCTGGCGCGTCGGCGCGCGCACCGCCCGGTACGCACCGCCGTCATCGCCGGCGGCCGGCCGGAGCTCACACGCGCGCTGCGCGAGATCGCCGAGGGCGATACGCCGTATCAGCCCGCGATCGGACACGACGACCGGGGTCCGGTGTGGGTGTTCTCCGGGCAGGGTTCGCAATGGGCCGGCATGGGCGCTGAGCTGCTGGCGACCGAGCCGGTGTTCGCCGCCACCGTCGCGGCGGCCGAGCCGCTGATCGCCGCCGAGTCCGGGTTCTCGGTGACCGAGGCGATGACGTCGCCGCAGACCGTGACCGGCATCGACCGGATCCAGCCGACCATCTTCACCATGCAGGTCGCGCTGGCTGCCACCATGACGGCCTACGGGGCGCGCCCGGGGGCGGTCGTCGGGCACTCCCTCGGTGAGGCCGCGGCCGCTGTCGTCGCGGGTGCGCTGTCGCTGGAAGACGGTCTGCGTGTCATCTGCCGGCGCTCCCGGCTGATGTCGCGCATCGCCGGCGCCGGCGCCATGGCATCGGTGGAATTGCCTGCCAAGCAAGTGCTTTCGGAGTTGACGTTGCGCCGCGTCAAAGACGTCGTGGTGGCGGTGGTGGCCTCACCGCAGTCCACGGTGATCGGCGGTGTCACCGAGACGGTTCGCGAGCTGGTCGCAGCGTGGGAGCAGCGCGGCGTGATGGCCCGCGAGGTCGCCGTCGACGTCGCCTCGCACTCGCCTCAGGTCGACCCGATCCTCGACGAGCTGACCGGCGTCCTGGCAGACCTGCACCCGATGACGCCGGACGTTCCGTTCTACTCGGCGACCCTGTTCGACCCGCGCGAGCAACCGGTGTGCGACAGCCGGTACTGGGTGGACAACCTGCGCCGCACGGTGCGGTTCGCCGCGGCGGTGCGGGCCGCGCTGGAGGACGGCTACCGGGTGTTCGCGGAGCTGGCGCCGCACCCCCTGCTGACCCACGCCGTCGAGCAGACCGCGCGCAGCCTCGACATGCCGCTGGCCGCGCTGGCCGGTATGCGCCGCGAGCAGAACATGCCGCACGGGCTGCGCGGCTTCGTGGCTGATCTGCACAGCGCCGGCGCCGCCGTCGACTTCTCCGTGCTCTATCCGGACGGGCGGCTGGTGGACGCGCCGCTGCCGACGTGGACCCACCGCCGGCTGTGGTTGGGCGGCGACGGCCGGGAATCGCCGGCCCACGGCGCGTGCACCGTATCCGTACATCCGCTGCTGGGGCCGCACGTGCGCTTGCAGGAGGAACCCGAGCGCCACGTCTGGCAGGGCGATGTCGGCACCGCCGCCCAGCCCTGGCTGGCTGAGCACCGGATCCGCGACGTGGCCGTGTTGCCGGGGGCGGCCTACTGCGAGATGGCCTTGGCGGCCGCGCACGCCGTGCTGGGCGAGGCCGCACAGGTCCACGACATCCGCTTCGAGCAGGCGCTGCTGCTGGACGAGCAGACCACGGTCGGCGCCTCGGCGTCGTTGTCGTCGCCGGGCGCCGTCGACTTCGTCGTGGAGTCGAATCAGGGGGGCGACCAGGCGCGGCACGCCACCGCGGTGCTGCATGCCGCAGACGACGAGCAGCCACCGGCCTACGACATCTCCGCGCTGCTTGCCGCGCACCCGCATCGCGCGGACGGCGCCCAGGTGCGCACAAGCCTGGACCAGCGTGGTGTCCGGTACGGCCCGGCGTTCACCGGTCTGGCCGCTGTGCGCACCGGCGACGAGTCGACCGGCACCGTGCTGGCCGAGGTCGCGCTACCCGGCCAAATCCGCTCGCAGCAAGCTGCCTACGGCGTGCACCCCGCACTGCTGGATGCGTGTTTTCAGTCCGTCGAGGCGCATCGCGATGTCCAGGCATTCGGCGGCGGCGTGCTGGCGTTGCCGTTGGGGATCCGTCGCCTGCGTGCGTACGGCCCGATCCGCAACGCGCACTACTGCTACACCCGGGTGACGAACGCCGACGCGAGCGGGGTGGAGGCCGACCTCGACGTGCTCGACGAGCACGGGTCGGTGCTGCTGGCCGTGCAGGGACTGCGATTGGGCACCGGGGCGGACGCCGACGCCCACAACGATCGTGTGCTGGCCGAGCGGCTGCTGGCCGTCGAATGGCGGCGGCGGGACGTGCCCGAGGTGGACGACGCCGACACCGGGGCCTGGCTGCTGATCAGCACCACCGACGCCGACCAGGTGGCCACCGCGTTGACCGACGCCCTGAAAAACCATGGCGCGCACTGCACCACCATGTGCTGGCCGCAGCACGCCGACCACACCTCGAACCGGGCGGAGTTCGCAAATCATCTGCGCGCCGGTCGATTCGGCGGCGTGGTGATCCTCACGGGGCCGAAAAACGGCGACACCGAGGACCCGTCGCCGCTGCGGGGCCGCCAGCACGTGCAGCATCTGGTGCGCATCACCCGCGAACTGGCGGAGATCCCCGGCGAGCCGCCGCGAGTGTACGTGGTGACCCGCAACGCCCAGATCGTGCTGACCGGCGACCAACCCAACCTCGAGCAGGCCGGGTTGCGGGGTGTGATGCGGGTGATCGGCGCCGAGCATCCGCACCTGCGCGCCACCCAGATCGACGTGGACGACACCAGCGATGCCGAGCAGCTGGCACGCCAACTGCTCGGCGGCTCCGAGGAAGACGAGACGGCCTGGCGAAACGGAGCGTGGTACGTCGCGCGGTTGTGCCCGGCTCCGCTGCGCCCGGAGGAGCGGCACACCACGGTGGTCGACCATGCGCGCGACGGAATGCGCCTTCAGGTCCGCACACCCGGTGATCTGGAATCGTTGCAACTGGTCGCCCGCGACCGGGTGACGCCGGGGCCGGGACAGATCGAGGTCGCGGTCAGCGCGTCGAGCATCAACTTCGCCGACGTGCTGCTGGCGATGGGACGATTCCCCAGCATCGACGGGCTGCTGCCGCAGCTGGGCATGGATTTCGCCGGCGAGGTGACCGCGGTCGGCGCAGACGTCACCGACCACAAGGTGGGCGATCGTGTCGGGGGGCTGTGCGCCGACGGTTGTTGGGGCACCTTCATCACCTGCGACGCCGACCTCGCCGTCACGCTGCCGGCCGGACTTTCCGACGAGCAGGCCGCGGCGGTCGCAACAGCGCATGCCACCGCCTGGTACGGCCTGCACGACCTTGCCAAGATCGGGCCCGGCGACAAGGTATTGATCCACTCCGCGACCGGCGGGGTGGGGCGGGCGGCGATCGACGTAGCCCGCGCCGCAGGCGCAGAGATCTTCGCCACCGCGGGCAGCGAACGGCGTCGGCAATTGTTGCGCGACATGGGCATTGGGCACGTCTACGATTCACGCAGCCTGGAGTTCGCCGACGGCGTACGTCGCGACACCGACGGGTACGGCGTCGATATCGTGCTCAACTCGGTGACCGGCGCCACCCAGCGCGCAAGCCTGGAACTGCTGTCCTTCGGTGGCCGGTTCGTCGAGATCGGCAAACGCGACATCTACGGCGACACCCGGCTGGGGCTCTTCCCGTTCCGACGCAACCTTGCGTTCTACGGCCTCGACCTGGCGCTGATGTCGCACACCCATCCCCTGCGGATCCAGAGTCTGCTGCGCACGGTCTACCGACTGGTCGCAGACGGCTCACTGCCGATGCCGCAGAGCACGTGCTACCCGCTGGCCGACGCCGCGAACGCGATTCGGCTGATGAGTAGCGCCCAGCACACCGGCAAACTCGTGCTCGATGTGCCGCACACCGGCCGCGGCCGCGTGATAGTGCCGCCGGCGCAGGCCCGGGTGTTCCGCCGCGACGGTTCTTACATCGTGACCGGCGGACTGGGCGGCTTGGGGTTGTTCTTGGCCGAGAAGATGGCTTCTCCCGGTTGCGGGTCCGGCTGCGGGCGTATCGTGCTGTCCTCGCGTTCGCAGCCGACTCCCGGGGCGCTGGAGGCCATCGAGCGCATCCGCGCGAACGGCGCCGATGTCGTGGTGGAGTGCGGCGACATCGCCGAACCCGAGACGGCGGCCCGGTTGGTGGCCGCGGCGACGGCCACCGGGCTTCCGGTGCGTGGTGTGCTGCACCTTGCAGCAGTGGTCGAGGACGCCACCCTGACCAACATCACCGAGGAGCTCACCGAACGCGACTGGGCGCCAAAGGTTTATGGTGCGTGGAATATGCACACCGCCACCGCCGGCCAGCCGTTGGACTGGTTCTGCTCGTTCTCCTCGGCGGCGGCGCTGGTCGGCTCGCCCGGGCAAGGCGCCTACGCCGCTGCCAACAGCTGGCTGGATGCCTTCACCCTGTGGCGCCGCGCCCAGGGCCTGCCGGCCACCGCGATCGCCTGGGGCGCTTGGGCTCAGATCGGGCGTGCGACGGCTCTGGCGGAGGACAGCGGCGACGCCATTGCTCCCGACGAGGGCGCCTACGCGTTCGAAGCGCTTTTGCGCCACGACCGCGCCTACACGGGCTATGCGCCGATCATGGGCACACCGTGGTTGACCGCCTTCGCCGAACGCAGCCCCTTCGCCGAGGCGTTCCGTTCCGCCGGGCAAAACGTAACGGGCACAAGCAAACTGCGTGCCGAACTCGACGACCTGCCCTCCGACGAGTGGCCCACCCTGCTGCGGCGCCTGATCTCCGACCAGGTCAACCTGATTCTGCGCCGCAGCGTCGACCCCGACCGTCCGCTCTCCGAATACGGTGTCGACTCACTCGGCGCCCTCGAACTGCGGACCCGCATCGAGACCGAAACGGGAATACGTATCCCTCCCAGCGACATCGCCGTCACCACGATTCGCGGTTTGGCGGAGCTGCTGTGCGAAAAGCTGGCGCCCGCGGACGCCGCCTGACCGCGACGTGTCGTCCTGCTCGAACGTTACCGACGGTGAGGAGGATCTGTGAAAACCGTTCCCAGGCTGGTGAAGTCCGAGCTTGTCGGGCTGGTCGTGTTCGGCTTGTTGGTGTTCGTGCCGGCATGGACGTTCGACTATTGGCAAGCCTGGGCACTTCTGGCGGTGTTCGCGCTTTCGGCGCGGATTCCCGGCATCTACTTGCTGCGCAGGAATCCCGTTGCGCTCCAGCGGCGGATGAGTGGAGGGCCGTCAGCCGAGACACGGATGACGCAGAAGTTCGTTATGGGTGGCTTATGGTCATCGCTGGCCGCGATGCTCGTGGTCAGCGCCCTCGACCATCGCTTCGGCTGGTCGCCGGTGCCGCCGGCGGTCTGCTTGGTCGGTGATGTTCTGGTCGCCGCCGGACTGGGCGTGGTGTTGCTGGTGGTCATCCAGAACAGCTACGCGGCCGCAACCGTGCGGGTCGAGTCCGGCCAGAAGGTCGTCTCCACCGGCCTGTACCGGCTGGTGCGCCACCCGATGTACACCGGCAACGTGATCATGATGATGGGCATCCCCCTCGCGCTCGGTTCCTACTGGGGACTCGTCTTCGTCGTACCCGGCGTGATGGTTCTCGCCTTACGCATCCGCGACGAGGAGAAGCTACTGCAGGACGAGTTGGACGGTTACCGCGAGTACCTGCAGCGGGTTCGCTATCGCCTGGTGCCACACATGTGGTAGCTGCTGTCGCAGCGCGGTCTCACAGATCCCTGACCGGGCGCACGGCGGGAACTTCTTCTCCCGAGCCGACATGCCTGGCCAACTGCTCGCTCAAGCTTCGTACGGACGGCGCGTCCAACAAGGTGGGCACCGCAAGGCGGCTGTCGAGGGCGGTGTTGATCGCGGCGACCGCTCTCATCGCGGACAGTGAATCTCCGCCCAGGTCGAAGAACGAGTCATCGACCCCGACGCGCTCAACACCCAGCACCTGGGCGTAGATGTCGGCCACCATCTGCTCGACGAGGGTAGCCGGGGCGCGATAACCACCACCGTCATCGTCGGATTCCGGTGCCGGTGCCGCCGTGGGCGCCGGTGGGGTCAGCACCGCCCGGTTGCTCCACCCCGCCAGCGCGGAGTGCTCGCCGGCGTCGAGCAGGTCCACCGACGACAGCGGCCGGGTCGGATCCGCCGTCATCGCCACCAACGCCCGCATGAACCGTTCCATGAGCGTTTCGATGGCGGCCGCGTCGAACACATCCAGACGGAATTGGACGCGCAGGCCCAGTTCAGGGCCCGGCAGGGCTTGGATCGCCAGCGGGTAGTGGTAGTAGTCGCGGTGGGTGAACTCGGTGATGGCCAACCCGTCGATACCCGACAACGCAGCAGGGTCGGCCGGGTAGTTCTCGTACACGAAGAAGGTGT
>NZ_JAVKSH010000128.1:0-6855 GCF_039583805.1 Mycobacterium sp.
AGAGTCGCAGACTATGCGCTTCGGACTGTTCATCCCGCAAGGCTGGCGAATGGATCTGGTCGGCATCGAACCCCCGAGGCACTGGGAGGTGATGCGCGCGCTGGCCGCCTACGCCGACGGCGGCTCGTGGGACTCGCTGTGGGTCTACGACCACTTCCACACCGTCCCGATGCCGACCGCCGAAGCGACGCACGAGGCGTGGTCGCTGATGGCGGCCTACGCTGCTACTACGTCGCGGATCAAGCTAGGGCAGATGTGCACGGCGATGAGCTACCGCAATCCGGTCTACCTGGCCAAGGTGGCGGCCACCGCCGACACCATCTCCGGCGGGCGTGTCCAGATGGGCATCGGTGGCGGCTGGTACGAACACGAATGGCGCGCCTACGGTTATGGCTTCCCGTCGGCGAAAGTGCGCCTCGGGCGCCTCGACGAAGGCGTGCAGATCATGCGTGACGCGTGGCGTGACGGCACGGTCAGCTTCGCCGGTGAGCACTACCAGGTCGACGGCGCGATCGTGGCACCGAAACCGTTGCAGGACAGCGGTATTCCACTGTGGATCGCTGGCGGCGGCGAGAAGGTCACATTGCGGATCGCCGCCAAGTACGCGCAGTTCACCAATTTCACGCCCGAGCCCGACGGGTTTGCCCACAAATCCGAGGTGCTTGCGCGACACTGCCGCGACGTGGGAACCGATTTCGACACCATCGTCCGTTCGGCCAACGTCAATGCCGTCATCGGCAGCTCGGACGCCGACGTCGAAGACCGGCTGCGGCGGATCCGCGACCGGATCGCCGGCTGCGTGCCCGAGGCGGTGGCGGACGCGACGATCGCCGGCACCAGCGGGCCCGAGTCGGCGACCGGCACGCCCGAGCAGGTCATCGAGCGACTCCGGCGGCTGCGCGATCTGGGTTGCGGTTACGTGATCTGCTACTTCCCGGAAGCCGCCTACGACCGCTCGGGCATCGAGCTTTTCGAACGCGACGTGATCCCGGCGTTGGCGTAGTCCGCAGCAGCCCGTCAAAGCCGCTGGGCTGCAGAATAAGTGGCGCGGCGCGCCCATCATCAGCCCGCATCCGTGCGTTCGGCCGCGGTGTCGGTCCGGACGTCCTAAATCGCCGGGCCCAGAAAGTCGTCGGCGTCGCGGATCACGTAGCCGTAGCCCTGCTCGGCCAGGAAGCGCTGCCGGTGCGCGGCGTATTCGGCGTCCTGGCTGTCGCGCGCCACCACCGAGTAGAAGATCGCCCCGCCGCCGTCGGCCTTGGGCCGCAATATCCGGCCCAGCCGCTGCGCCTCCTCCTGGCGCGACCCGAACGTCCCCGAAACCTGCACCGCCACAGCGGCTTCGGGCAGGTCGATAGAGAAGTTGGCAACCTTCGACACCACCAGGGTGGTCACCTCGCCGCGGCGGAACGCGTCGAACAGTTCCTCGCGTCCTGCCGTCTTGGTCGAGCCCTGGATCACCGGGGCGTCCAGCACCGCCCCAAGCTCGTCGAGCTGGTCGAGGTAGGCGCCGATCACCAGTGTCGGCTCGCCGGGATGGCGGCTCAGAATCGAGCGGACCACCGCGATCTTCGAGTGCGCGGTCGAGCACACCCGGTAGCGTTCGTCGGGCTCGGCGGTGGCATAGCGCATCCGCTCGCTGTCGGTCATGGTGACCCGGACTTCGACGCACTCCGCCGGCGCGATCCAGCCCTGCGCCTCGATGTCCTTCCAGGGGGCGTCGTAGCGTTTCGGCCCGATCAGGGAAAACACGTCGCCTTCGCAGCCGTCCTCGCGGATCAACGTCGCCGTCAGCCCCAGCCGTCGCCGCGACTGCAGGTCGGCGGTCATCCGGAACACCGGCGCCGGCAGCAGGTGCACCTCGTCGTAGATGATCAGCCCCCAGTCGCGGCTGTCGAACAGCTCCAGGTGGCGGTACTCTCCCTTGCTGCGGCGGGTCATCACCTGATAGGTGGCGATCGTCACCGGCCGGATCTCCTTGCGCTCGCCGGAGTATTCGCCGATCTCGTTCTCGGTCAGCGACGTTCGGGCCATCAGTTCGCGTTTCCACTGCCGGCCCGCGACCGTGTTGGTGACCAGGATCAGCGTGGTCGCCGACGCCTTGGCCATCGCCGCCGCACCCACCAGCGTCTTGCCCGCCCCGCACGGCAGCACCACCACACCCGAGCCGCCCGCCCAGAACGACTCGGTCGCCATCTCCTGGTAGTCGCGCAGAGCCCAGCCGTCCGGTCGCAGGCTGATCGGGTGCGCCTCGCCGTCGACGTACCCGGCCAGGTCCTCGGCCGGCCAGCCGATCTTGAGCAGCATCTGCTTGACCCGGCCGCGTTCGCTGGGATGCACGGCCACGGTGTCGTCGTCGATCCGGGCGCCCAGCATCGGGGCGATCTTCTTGTGCCGCAACACCTCTTCGAGCACGGCCCGGTCGCGGCTGACCAGCGTCAGGCCGTGTGCGGGGTGCTTGACCAGCTGCAGCCGCCCGTAGCGGGCCATGGTGTCGACGACGTCGACCAGCAGCGGCTGCGGCACCGCGTAGCGGGAGAAGTTGACCAGCGCGTCGACGACCTGCTCGGCGTCGTGGCCGGCCGCGCGGGCGTTCCACAGCGCCAGCGGGGTGATCCGGTAGGTGTGCACGTGCTCGGGCGCCCGCTCCAGCTCGGCGAACGGCGCGATCGCCGCGCGTGCGGCGCCCGCCAGCTCGTGGTCGATTTCGAGCAGCACCGTCTTGTCGGACTGCACGATCAACGGGCCGTTACTCACGGCGCCCATCATGCCCGCTCACACCGACATCACCGACGTGATGCGGTGCACGGCGAAGTCGCGAAGCCGCCCGGACGCCGAGTCGAACGCCACCAACTGGCCGCCGTGCACGCTGATCGGCGACACCACCCGCTGGGTGGCCACCCCCGCGGTGTCGAGATAGCCGATCACCACCGCCCTGTCGCGCTGCATGGCCCGGTGCAGCAGCGCCGTCGCGACCGCCGGGTCGACGCGAACGTCGGCCAACGGCGCATCGGTCACCTTGCGCAGCACCTCCACGACCGCGCGCAGGGTTTCGGGGCCCGGGCGGTGGGTGGGGCGCTGCGATCGACGGCGCGGCGGTGTGGTGACCCGGGCGCGCCGGGCCGCGATGTCTACGATGGCGCCGCTGGAGTCCTCGGCGGCCGGGGCGAAGCCGGCGTCCCGCAGGCTGGCGAGCACGTCGGCGATCGGCTCCTGCGAGACGGCCACCGTCGGCGCCAGCACCCGCAGCCCTTCGACGGCGGACACCGCCTGGGCCAGCAGGGTCGGGTCCGCGCAGCGCACGAAGGACGCGGCCATGCCGATCCGCAGCAGGCCGTGTCGGCGCGCGACGTCGTCGATGAGGTAGCTAAGACCCTGTGGCACAGGGGTTTTAGAATGTCTCTCAAAGAGCTGATGCAGTGATTCGGCGGTCTTGCCAATATCCAGGGCGTGCCGGATCGAGCTTTCGCTGACCCGGTACACCATGGCTGTGCCCGCGGACTCGACCTCGGCCACCGCGGCCAGCTCGTCGGCGAGATGCCGTTCCAGCGGCCCGGGCGCCACCACGGTCAGGTCGGCCTGCACGAGGAAGTGGTCGATCGGGGCGGGCAGTGCTTTGGCCATCGCGTCGACGACGCCGTCGCCGCTCAGCAGGGCGCGGCCGGGGGTGCTGATCGCTCCGCGCCCGACGAGTCCCATCCGGCGCGCCTCCTCCAGCAGGTCGGCAACCGGTCCCGGCTGCAGCCGCCTGGCCCAGCGCGGCCGCCGCCAGATCAGTGCCTCCGACGCCGACGTGTCGTCGACGCCGGCGCCGAGCGGCAGCTCGGCCAGCATGCCCAGCAGTAGCCGCCGGTCCAGCGGGGCCGCTGTCGAGTAGATCGAAGTAGACAGTGCGCCATAGGGTTTGGCGTCCGGTCCGCGGGTGCCGATCAGCGACGGCCGAGCTGGCAGGTCGAGCCAGGTGGTGGCCAACAGCTGCCAACGGTCGGCCGGGGACGTCTCGCCGAACCGGTCGGCGGCCACGGTCGGCGCCCAGTAGGGCCCCTCCGGGCCGCGGTCGCCGGGCGATGCGGGCACCGGCGATCCGGCAGCGATCAGCTCCGCAGCGGCGGCCACTTCGAGGATCAGCCCCAGCCGAGACTCGTCGACACCGGTGGTCTTGGCCAGCCGTCTGACGTCACGAACCCCCACGCCGCCGCTGCGCAACTCGGGAACCGGGGCGGCACCGAGGGTTTCGAGCACCACGTCGAGTTCGCGAAGCAGGTCGATGACGGCGCCGGCCGCTGCGGCGTCGACATCGGCCGGTGTGGTGCCGGTGACCGCCGGATCAGGCGGTGTCAATCGGGACGGACCGAGCTCTTCGCCGCGAAGAACCTGACCGACCCGGCGCGGCAGGATCACCGTCTCGGCGTCGATGCGGCGCAGCAGGCCCAGCGCCAGCAATCGCGGCACCGGGTGATCCAGCGGGGCGCCGGGCGCGGCGTCCCGGGTGCGTCCCATCGGGGAGCCCGCCAGCAGTTTGTCCAGCACGGCGAGGTCCGTCTCGCCGAGGGCATCGATGTACTCGGCGATCTGGTCCCTGGTCTGCGTCGCGTCCTCCAACGTCACCTGCCCGGGGTGCCACCCCAGCCCGCCGCCGGCGTCGGCAGCCACCCGAAGCTCGCCGTCTCCCCAGACCAGAGCGCGCTGCGTGAGGTCGCCGAGAGCGTCGGCGACGGCGGCTTCGGGCGCGCGGTCGCCGATCAGCGCGAGCAGTTTGGCGACCGGCACCGGCGCGGTGTCGGCGTGCAGGACCAGCAGTGCGTCGATCACCGCCAGCCGCAGAAAGTCCAGTTCGTCGACGGCCGCGGTGATCGACTGGCGGGCCTGGGCCCGCGCGGCCAGCGACGCGACGCTGCCGGGTGGCGGTTGGGCGAGGTCGGGCCGCAGCTCCAGCAGGCGGATCAGCCTCTCGTCGGGCAGCAGGGCCAGCCAGGACCGCAGCGGGATGCTCGGGGGGTGTTCGGTCATCGCCGACCAGCGTAAAGCAGCCGACCACTGCGGGTATTCGACCGCCGAGGGGCCGGCTGCGGGTACCGACCGACCAAACTCCGGGCTGTTCGGGGCGCGACCTGTCAGAATGGATGACGTGGCAGACAACGCAGTCAAAAAAACGCGCAAGACCAGATACGTCGACAACGGTTGGCCGACCGCCGACCCCGACGACCACGCGGTGAGCGAGCTAGCGACCGACCGGACCGGTGCGCTGTCCCCGTTCGGCGAGGTGGTGTTCCCGCTGCCCTCCGACGACCTGCCCTACGTCCACCCGGTCACGGTCGTCAACCGGTAGGCGGCGGATGTCCGGCACCGACGCGGGCGGTGCGCTCTCTCACCTCGACGAGCGCGGTGCAGCGCACATGGTCGACGTCACCGGCAAGGCGACGACCAGGCGCACCGCGGTTGCGGCCGGGACGTTTCGCACCTCCGCCGAGGTGGTGGCGCTGATCTCGTCCGGTGGGCTGCCCAAAGGTGACGCCATGGCCACCGCGCGGGTCGCGGGCATCCTGGCCGCCAAGCGCACCAGCGACCTGATCCCGCTGTGTCACCAGCTCGCGCTTACCGGCGTCGACGTCGAATTCAGCGCCGGCGAGTCCGACATCGCCATCACCGCCACCGTGCGCGGCACAGACCGCACCGGGGTGGAGATGGAGGCGCTGACCGCGGTCAGCCTGGCCGCGCTGACCCTCTACGACATGGTCAAGGCGGTGGACCCGGCGGCCCGTATCGACGACATCCGGGTGTTGCGCAAGGACGGCGGACGCAGCGGAACCTGGGTGCGGTGATGGCCGCCCGATCCGCCCGGGTCATCGTCGCCTCGACGCGCGCGTCGGCCGGTGTGTACGACGACCGATGCGGCCCGATCATCGCGGAATGGCTTGAGCAGCGCGGGTTTTCGACGGGGAATCCGATGGTCGTCCCCGATGGCGTCCCGGTCGGTCAGGCGCTGCGCGACGCGCTCGAGGACGGGGTCGACGTGGTGATCACCTCCGGCGGCACCGGTATCTCGCCCAGCGACGACACCCCGGCGCAGACGATGGCGGTGCTCGACTACGAGGTACCGGGACTGGCCGACGCCATCCGCCGCTCCGGTCTGCCCAAGGTGCCGACCTCGGTGCTCTCGCGCGGGGTGTGCGGCGTGGCCGGCCGGACCCTGGTGGTCAACCTGCCCGGGTCGCCGGGCGGAGTGCGCGACGGGCTGGGAGTGCTGGCCGACGTGCTGGACCACGCGCTGGACCAATTGAGCGGCGAAGATCACCGGTGATGACGCTGGTGTTGCGCGCGGCGCTGACCGAGCAACCGATCCTGCTGGCCGAGCATGAGGAGCTGGTCGGTCATCAGGCTGCGGGCGCCGTCGTCGGGTTCGTCGGCGTGATCCGCGACCACGACGGCGGACGGCAGGTGCTGCGCCTGGAGTACTCCGCGCATCCCTCGGCCGAGCAGGTCATGGCCGAGGTGCTGGCCGAGGTCGCCGAGCGGCGCCGCGGTGTGCGGGCCATCGCGGCCAGCCACCGGATCGGCGTGCTGCAGCTCGGCGAGGCAGCGCTGGTGGCTGCGGTTGCCGCCGACCATCGGCGGGCGGCGTTCGACACCTGTGCGCATCTCGTGGAGACCATCAAGGCACGGCTACCGGTGTGGAAACACCAGTATTTCGCCGACGGGACCGACGAATGGGTGGGCTCGGCCTGACTAGACCGGCTGCTGGACGAGCGCGGCGAGGGCGTCGTTGCCGTTGACGCGCTGGGTCTGGATGGCCTGCCACACCTGCTTGAGGTAGCCGGGCGCGGCGTCGTCGCCTTCGGCGGGCTCTGCCGCCGG
>NZ_JAVKSH010000128.1:6955-9313 GCF_039583805.1 Mycobacterium sp.
GGGCTGGTCGTCGGCGGCGAACTCGACCGCCGGTGCGGGCTCCTCGGCCACGACATTGCGCGGGGTGGGCCCCGACAGTCCGTGACCACACACTGGCCAGGCGCCCCGGCCCTGGGTGGCCAGCACCCGCTCGGCGACGGCAATCTGCTGCTCTCGGGTGGCCTGGTTTGCGGCCGACGCGAACTCGCCGCCACCGTGGGCCGACCAGGTGCCCGCGGAGAACTGCAGCCCGCCCTGATACCCGTTACCGGTGTTGATGGCCCAGTTGCCGCCGGACTCGCAGCCGGCCACCCGGTCCCATTCGCCGTCGGTGGCCGCGGATGCGTGGCCTGCGAGTGCGAGACCGCCGCCACCGATCACGGCTCCGGTGAAGGCAAGCTTGGCGACGCCGATACTCGATGTGGTGGGCTTACGGTGCCGTCCGCTCATGCGTCAGTGACGTCCTCTCTCGGTGCGCCTGCGAGGTCAGCTGTCGGGTTCGGGAGCGAGAGTTCGCCCGGCTGCCACCGTGGGCCTGCAGGCAACGGCGGCGGCTTCACCCCAAGGAGCCGAACGGGGCTCCGGTCCGATCTCGGTGGACCTGGATGGGTCCCCCGCCTCCATCCGTTGTCGGGATCCCCGCCTGCCGGATGGAGCTCGGCGCCACAGACGGAGTCGGCTAGCCGAGTACTGGTCGGCAAACCCGCGGTCGACCGTAACGGGTCACGCGGTCCACGTCACCCTTTCGCCGCACCGGAGTTTCGGCCGTGCCGGCGACGGTAAAAGCCAGGAGACGCCGGAATGTGGCCAGCTCAGGGCGGTCCGCTACCGGCTTGTAGCCGCTTCGTGACCGTATCGTGATGTGATCAAAATCACCTCATCCGCCGGCGAACGGCGGTAGCACATCGACTGTGTCGCCGGTGCGCAATGGCACGGCGTCGTCGCGAACCGCGACACCGTCGCGTAGGTACGAGCATCGCTTCAACACCGCGGCCAATCGGGGATCCCGCACGGCGAGGTTGTCGACGAGTTCGGCCACCGTGGCGCCGGACGTCACCGCGATCGTCTCGGACTCGACGCCGGCGGCGGCGCGGGCGGCGGCGAAGTAACGGACGGTGACCCGGATCGCGGCGGGCGTGTCGGACGCTCGCGTCACGGGTCAGCCGCCGATCGCGCTCATCGGGCGGTCGGGCTGGACGAAGTTCGGATCGTTGATGCCATGGCCGGCCGCTTTGGTCCACATCGCCGCGCGCCAGGCCGCCTCGATCGCGTCGTCGTCGGCGCCTGCCCGCAGCAGGGCGCGCAGATCCGTCTCCTGCCTGGCGAACAGGCAGTTGCGGATCTGCCCGTCGGCGGTCAGCCGGACGCGGTCACAGGTCGAGCAGAACGGGTGCGACACCGAAGCGATCACCCCGATTTTTCCGGCCGGGATGTCGGGACTCCCGTCGACCAGCCACAGCTCGGCCGGGGCCGAGCCGCGGGGGGCCGGGTCGGGCCGGAGCCGGAAGTGCGGTCGCAGCGCGGCCAGCACGTCGTCGGCGGTGAGCATGGACGTTCGGCGCCACTCGTGTCCGGCATCCAGCGGCATCGGCTCGATCACCCGCAACTGATAGCCGTGCGTCAGGCAGAACCGAAGCAGGTCCACCACGTCCGTGCAGCCCGTCACCGGGTCCAGCACGGCATTGACCTTGACCGGCTCGAAGCCGGCCTCCTTGGCGGCGGCCAGGCCGGCCAACACGTCGCCCAGCCGGTCCCGGCGGGTGATCGCCGCGAAGTTGGCGCGATCCACGGTGTCCAGCGACACGTTGATCCGGTCCAGCCCCGCCGCTCGCAGAGCCTCGGCCCGGTGGGCCAGTCCCGCCCCGTTGGTGGTCAGTGCGATCTGCGGCCGGGGCCGCAGCGCGGCGGCCGCGGCCACCACCTCTTCGAGGTGCCGGGCCAACAACGGCTCACCTCCGGTGAACCGCACGCTGGTGATGCCGAGGCGAGTGACGGCCAGCCGCAGCAGCCGGGCCAGCTCGTCGGGTTTGAGCAGATGCTCGCTGGGCAGCCAGTCCAGGCCCGCGGCCGGCATGCAGTACGTGCAGCGCATGTTGCAGCGGTCCGTCAGCGATACCCGAAGGTCGGTGGCGACCCGGTCGAAGGTGTCCACCAGTGGCCCTGAGGTGGGCATGACCTTGGCGGTGACCTCTCGCCGCGGCCGGAACGTCGGCAGACCCAGTGCGGTCGCTGTCATGCGGGAACCCAATCGGATCGAGTCGGCGAAGTCGAAGTCGCGGGGACTGCTGCGCGGGGGCCGTCGCCCCGCGCCATTGTGACATGAATGCTGACGTGCATGTCTCCTCCACCGGCAACGCCAGCTTACCGAGAAATACCGGG
>NZ_JAVKSH010000129.1:0-9293 GCF_039583805.1 Mycobacterium sp.
ACGCGCCGGCGCTGGCGTAGCAAACCGCACACTCGACGAATAGCTCTGCTCGACGCGAGCGCCGACCAGGGCTTTTGGGCAATTTTCGAGTGAGCCGGGCACATCGGCCTATCCCCCGAATTCTGTGACTGCTGAGAATTCCGCCCGTCACCCCTTAACGCAGCTGAGCCACAACACCATCCACCAAGTCCTCGGGCACACGCTCGAGGACGACTGCCCGCTGGTCACCGTCGATGGCCAGCGACGCCGCCGGGCTCACCGTCAGAGACGGCCTCGTATACGTACTGGCGACCGACCTGCGCGAGCCATTGCTGCAGAACGGCAACGTCTTTGGGTCCATGGGCATCCGATCCGCCTTGCAAGAGCAGTAATTGGGCATGGGGTGCTCGGAGTTGCTGCACGACGCTGCGCAACCCTCGGGTCCGGCATGCTTCAGGGTGAAACCATGTGGTCTCACTTCTGCGGGCGTGGGCCGGCCTCGATGACGAACGGCGGCCACAAACCCTCGAACATCGGGAAATGCCGGACGTTGAGCGTCGCCAAGTCCAAGCCGTTCACCTCGGCGGTTGCCGCGATGAGGTAATCGCCAAGTCCAATCCGGTTGTGGCTGCGGCGATATCGGCGCATCATGTCCCCAGCGCGGCGCGCGACGATCTCAGTCGCCGGCTCGACGCGAAAGGAAGCAAGCAGGCGCCACACGTCGCGCCGCTCGACGGTCCCCATACCGCCGACCAATTCCACTACCGACACCGCGCTGATTGCCAGGGGCCCGTGATGTCGAACGCCGACAAGCCAGTCGCGCGCCGCGACGACTCCCCGCAAATGCGCGATCAGCACATCGGAATCGACGAGGATCATGATCCGCTGCGCCACATCAGACCAAGGTGCTCTCCACGATCACCCGAACCACGTTCCGGCACGTCGAGATCGCACACCGCACCGAACGAATCCGCGATTGCTCCAACGTCCGACGCCAGGCTGTCGCCAGCCCCGGCCAGCGTACGCCCCAGCAGTTGGCGGATGAGCTCGGCGCGCGACACGCCTTGTCGTTCGGCCAGTCTGTCGAGTGTTGCCGTCTGTTCCTCGTCAAGGTAGATGTTGGTGCGCCGCATACACCGCACTGAATACCGTCGGGGACATTGCCTGAGCGCGAACTCACCAAGACCCACGACGTCGCGGAGGCACCCGCTATCGCCTGCCGCACGGGGCTCGACCTCGCCGACGACAGGAAGCGATCGAAAAGCCCAGCGGCGCAACGGCAGTGTCCCCGGAACTGACTACCTCACGGAACTCGTCGACCCACTGAGGACCAATGCATGCCCTGGTGAACACGGTCGTCGAGCGGACTTCACCGGAATTCGGCGTTGCTACCGTCCTCAGCCTGGCGGAGACCTTCCACTGCTGACGACGCGGTCTAGGAGAACAGACCGCTCAACGCGGTCTCGATGTGATCCAGCGCCGTGGCGAGGACCGCGAATTCTTCACCGGCCGCGACCGTTGCCAAGCCCGCGTCAGTGGCGATCGGCATGCCGACCGCGTCGAGAAGGTCACCGTGTCCCAGGTAGTAGCCGAAGAGGCTGATGTCCTCGGCGGGGACCGTGGTCGTGAGGGAGATCAGGAGATCTGCGGTCGGAAGCAGCGTCGCGGTGGCGTCTGCGAGTACGCTGCTGTAGGCATCCGCGACCTGGAGAAACGACGGTAGGTCCGTCAGGTCCACCGTGGGTAACGCCGTGGGTACTGCGACCGGCGCGCCGCTCGACGGATCCGACACGTCGGACACGAAGGCCTGGACCCCTTGCTGCGCCCCGCTGACCAGAGCCTGCAGGATGGCGGCGAACTGGTGGGCGTCGATGCTCGGGAACAGCCCAATCGGCGTGGGCACGTTCGCCGGCGATTCCGACCAGCCGATCGACGGGTCCGCGCCGTAGCCGAGGTTGACCAGCACCTTCAGGTCCGGTTCGAGCAGGTCGGCCACCGGCTTGCCGGCAATGGCCTCGATCACCTGGTCCAGCGGCAGCCGTCCTGTGAAGGGGATGATGTGGTAGGTGGTGCCGCCGTCGTATCCCGGAGTCGTCGGCAACGTCATGGCCTCCGTTTGAATCTGATCGGGGGTCAGCCCGACGCCGGGTCCGACGTACCCCCGGATGTAGAGCGGGTGGACGAGTTCGAAACCCAGCACCGCGTTGATGTCCGACAGGATATTCAGCGGGTACCGCGGGAAGTCGGCGAACCCGTCGTATTCCAGCGTGTAGATGTTGTTCTCGAAGCCGGTGTCCGCGGGGGTGGCGCCGCTGAAGGTCAAACCCAGGCTCGGGATCACCGGATGCGAACCCGGCGTCGGCAGGTCGAAGCGCTCCAGGATACCGCCGTTGGGGTTACTGGGATCGCCAAGCATCGCGAAGGCCAGCTGACCGGGAGACGGCTGAAAGCCCAGCGACCCGTTGGCGACATCTTGCATCTCGATCGACGCGATCGTCGCGCTCTGCGAGACACCCCCGACGACCACGTTGTGTCCGGCGTCGAGCGCAGCTTTGATCGCGTCGTTGAGGATGGTGACACCTTGGGCCACCGACGTGTCGAACTTCAAGACATTGACGCCGGTGAGCGGATACAGACCCTCCGGTGTGAACAGGGCTTGCGGGGTGTAGTCGCCGTAGCCGTTGGGCACCAAGTAATTCTGGAACGCCACCTGCACAAGGCTTTCCGGCGGAATGGGCACGCCGCTGCCGCCCATCTCCAACGCCACCCCGGACGTCGGGTCGAGCGCTTCGCCGGACAGTAACGTCGGCTCCGCCGTCACCAGAGGCGGCCCGACCCCGAGCGCCGGCGTCATCGCCTGGGTCAGACCCAGCATCGCGGCGGCCGCCGCGCCCGACCAGAATGCGGGACCCGTCATCGACAACCCCTTTCCTGACCATCGCGTGCGGGCGCAGGCCGGTACCTTCCCGGTGAACCTCGGCACGCCCCAAGCGAACCCGAGACAGCGTGACCCTAACAGACGCGAGGCAGGCAGGCGGGCTGTCCCGGCGTGACCGCGACCTACCAGAGCCAGGCCCGCGTCATGTCGGGCGGGCGCTCACCATCCGCGGGCCCGCAGGAACGGCCGGAGGGCAAGCACGAAGGCCGCCAAGACCGCCAGCGGCGCCAGCAACGGCAGCCACGGCACCCGCCAGGACAACCCCGCAGCAGCCACACCGGCCACCGTAAACCCCAGGGCGGCAACCATTGTCGGCGCTGTCACGGGGACCGCTTCACCGGTGGAATGGCGCAGCACCAGGTAGGCGGTCGCGCACAGCCCCGCCGCCGCGGCCTGCGCGGGCGGCGGATCCGACAGCACGATCGCCGACGCGGCGAGCAACACCGCGAGGGTCGCCGCCGGACGAAACACCACCCCGGCCGCGACGACGACGCCGGCCAGTGCGGACGCCGACAACGCCGGACCGAGCGAGCCGGCACCGGCAACCGCCGCCATCGCCAGCCCGCACGCGCCGGACAGGACGCCGGCGGCCGGTTGCGCATGCAGCGTCGTCATCGTCGCCGCGAGCCCGCGCGGCGCCGGTCCGGCACCAGACGCATCGATTGATCCAGCGTGCTGTCCGTCCGCCAGGTGACCACGTCCACACCGGTGGTGGCCATGTCGCGATACATCGCGGAGCGCTGCAGCGCCCACATCCGGGTCACCAGCGGATCCTGGCGATCCCCGAACGGAGACCCTTCCAGGACGTCGACGGCTACCACGACGTGCCCGCGGCGGCGCACGTCGATCAACGCCAGGGCGAACTCGGTGTCGAGCAACGTGGAGAACGCGATCACGATCGCGCCCGGCGGAACGGCCGCCCGCGGCGCTAACGTCCCTGCGGTGGATTCGAATTCAGCGCCCGCGGCCAGGACGGCGTCAAGCACCCGGTAGAACTGGCGATGCCCGATGTCGGCGCCGAGCCACCGGGGGCGGCGGCCGCCGAGTGCGACGATCCCCGCGCGATCACCGTTGCGCAGCGCGGTCTGCACGACTTGCGCGGCGCCGCGCACCACCCGCTCGGTGGCCTGCGTCGCCGGCCCCGGGGCCTGCGGATAGGTGTCGACGAGCACGACCACGTCAGCGGCCCGATCGGTCAATCGTTGCGTCACATGCAGACTGCGGCGCCGCGCACTCACCGGCCAGTTGATGGTACGCAGCTGGTCGCCGGGCACGTACGGACGAATGTCGGCGTACTCCACGCCCCGGCCGATGTGCCGGGTGAGGTGGGTGCCCAGGCGGTCGAGCAGTTCGGTCCGCGGGAGCGGCGTGGACTGCGTTGGTGCGATGGGGAACACGATCACCTGCGCCGCGTCGACTGTTGCCGTCCCCGTGAGCAACCCGCCGTGAGCCACGACGTCCACCGTTGCGCGGATGGGATAGCGGCCCCAGCGTTGCGCGGTGACGGCGATCGTCTGTCGTAGCGAGTCCGTGCGCTGGAGAGCGTCACAGTCCATCCCCGCGACGGTCGACAGCCTCAAAGCCACAGCGGTGCCAACGGATTCCGTCGCAGCCCATACCGTCACCGTCGCCCGCTCCCCCTCGAAGCAACGCGGCGAATCCGGTTGCGCGTGCACGTGGACTTTCGGCAGCGGCCGCTGCCAGCTGATCGAACACAGCACACCTAAAAGCGGTGCGGCAAAAACGATCAGCTGCCACTGCGATCCGATCACCGCGGCGGCCAGCGTCACCGCGGTGCACGTCGCGATAGCGTTCGTCAGTGACGATGCGCGCCAGCGCAACTCGGTGTCGCCGGTGTTCGTCACGGCCCAGTTCCACCGCGTGCCCGTGGCACCGGCAACCGCCGCAGCAATTCCTCCACCACGTCGGAGCCCTGGATTTTTCGCACCCACATCTCCGGGCGCAACGTGATCCGGTGCGCCACAGCCGGAACGGCCAGCGCCTTGACGTCCTCGGGTATCACGTAGTCGCGGCCCAGCAGCAGGGCGCGGGCGCGGGCGAGTTGCACCAGGTCGAGCTCGGCTCGGGGACTGGCGCCGACGGCGACCTGGGGGTGATGGCGGGTCGCGGTGGCCAGCGAGACGACGTAGTGCAACACGTCTTCGTGCACGCTGACCTGCTCGACCGATTCGCGCATGGCCAGCAGGTCATGCGCGTCGACAACCTGATTCACCGTCGGCTCGGCCGACCCGCGGTCCAGCCGGCGGCGCAGCATCGACGTTTCGTCACGTTCGGACAGGTAGCGAAGTTCCAGCCGGATCGCGAACCGATCCAGCTGCGCCTCCGGTAGCGGGTAGGTGCCCTCGTACTCGATCGGGTTGTCGGTGGCCAAGACGATGAACGGCGAAGGCAGCTTGTGGGTTTCGCCGTCGATGCTGACCTGTCCCTCCGCCATCGCCTCCAGCAGTGCCGCCTGGGTCTTCGGTGGGGTTCGGTTGATTTCGTCGGCCAGCAGCAGATTGGTGAAGATCGGGCCGCGACGGAAATCGAAGCGCCCCGACTGCATGTCGTAGATGGTCGAGCCGAGCAGATCGGCCGGCAACAGATCCGGGGTGAACTGCACGCGCGTGAAGCCCAGTCCGAGAGCGGCGGCGAAGGAACGCGCGATCAACGTCTTGCCAAGCCCGGGAAGGTCTTCGATGAGCACATGCCCGCGGGCCAGCACCGCCGTCAGGATCAGTGTCAGCGCGGAGCGCTTCCCGACCACGGCTCGTTCGACCTCGTCGAGCGCCGCCTCGCAGCGGGCGGTGGTCACCTCGGCCGGCATCGTCATGCCTGCTCCAATCGTTGCAGAATGTCCTCCAGAGTCGCTCGGCCCGGGCCGGGTTCGTGCGCACCGGCCGGCGCGACGTTGTTGGGGTCGACCCAACCCCACATGTGCGGACCGAACAGCATCCGGCCGATGGCCGCAACCTCCTCCGGATCTTTGGCCTGCCGTCGGCCGGCGGTCATCTGAAAGCGGCGCGCCAGCATCGGGCGAAGGTGCCGGTCCCAGTCCGCCCGGGTGGATTCCGAGCGGCGGATCATCGTTTCGGTGCGGGTCAGCCAGCTGCGCAGGGACTCCGGCAGATCGTCGGAGTCCGGTCCTGGCGGGACGGCATCCGCGTCACGCCCCAGCAGCCGGCGGACCCCCAGCAGCGTCATTGCGGCGGCGGCGCCCGACAGCCACAGCACGAGTCGACGATCGTGCAGTGACAGCGCCAGTAGCTCCGCTGCCACAACCGCGAAAACAGAGACCAGCAGCAGTCTTCTCATACGACGCTCCGCAGTTCGGCATGGACCAACTGCAGCATCCGCACGGCCACCTCGCGATGACGCTCGGTCATCGCATGCGTGCTGAACCGCGCCTCGGCGAACAGCTGCACCAGCATGGCAGCGTTAACGGCTTGCAGGGCATGGTGTTCGACGGCTCGGGCCAGCACCTCCGTCGGCGTGTCGAAGTCCTGCGGAACAGTCTCCGGGAAGTTTGCCAGTTCACGCTCCATGGCTGCGTAGCACGCGATGATCGCCTCCCGCGGTTCGCGGCTGAGGTCGCCGAACTCGGCCAGGCCGAGTTCGGCCGCGCGGGCCAGCGATTCGGAGGCTGCCGCCGGCAACGTCGATTGCACCCGAAGCACCCCGGCCACAGGGTTTTCCGAGGCGTTCGCGGCGCGCCAGCGTTGGCGCACCGCGACAACCGCTGCCCCGACGGCCAGTAGGAGCATGGTCGCCGCGCTCGCGGCCAGGTATCCCAGCGTGTCCCTGCCACCGCTGTGTGGCGGCGGCGGGCCGCCGCCATGGCCGGCGCCATGGCCAGTTCCCGGGCTGCTCGACGACCCCGACCCCGACGTGGGTTGGTCGATGTGGGGCGGTGCGATCAACCCGGACAGCAGCCACACCACGAGCAGCCACGCGGCGAGCATCCCGGCTGCGATCAGCACCGGCCGCCACGCCAGCCGGCCTCCGGCACCGCCGAACCTCTCCGAGAGGGCTCCGGCACCGGGCGCCGCGGCGCGCGGATCCCGCGCCCGGGTGATGACCGCGACGACGATGATGGCCAGCGACACCACGAGCAGCGCCACGACGAACACCAGCGACGCCGGACTGTCGGTCGACCCTCGGCGCGGCGCGCGCTCGGCGCCGGGCAGATACCCGCGCAAGGACGACGCGGCGACGACCAGCAGCACGATCACCGCGACCACGCGGCTGGTCGCCTTGTCGATTCCGGGCATTGGCACACCGCTCGTGTTGCCTGCCGCCGTCGCGGCATGCGCTGACCTCATCCTGGCACGTCGGCAGCCCGGGCCGCCAGATCCGCGCGGCTCACGCACCGAGCGTCAGGCCCTGCGGTAGGCCGCGAGGTAGGACGGCACCGGAACGGCCGGGTCGAGGTCGGCGGCCGGCACGGGCTCACCGGCGGCCAGGGTCAGCGGCACCACTCCGGCCCAATGCGGCAGCGCGGCGTCCTCGGCGTCATCGGCCGGTCCGCCGGCACGCACCTTCGCCGACACCTCGGCGAGGTCGAGGGCCAGCACCGCGGTCGCCGCCAGCTCGCGGGAGTTCGGGGGCCTGCTGTCGGCGGATCGACCGGGCGCCACATGGTCGAGAAGTGCTCCAAGAGCCCGCAGCTTCTGATCGCGATCGTCGACCACGTGTGCGGTGCCCTGCACGACGACCGACCGGTAGTTCAGCGAATGATGCAGTGCGGCGCGGGCCAGCACCAGGCCGTCGACCAGGGTCACCGTGACGCACGCCGGCAGGCCCGACGACGGCGCGGCGAGCATCGGGCCGCCGCCCGTCGAGCAGTGCAGGAACAACGTCTCGCCCACCCGGGCATGCGTCGTCGGCAGCACCACCGGACGACTCGCTCTGAGGTAGCCCAGGTGACAGATCAGCGCTTCGTCGAGGATGCGGTGGACCACCGCGCGATCGCTGCGCGGGCTGACCGTCCCCGACAATGTGCGAGACCTGTCGACCGGCAACCCCGACGCCGCTCTGCTGCCGATCGCCGTCGCACGTCGACCGCAGCGGCGCGCCCCGCTGCTCTACGGACAGCCCGCGGTGTCGCCGGAGCTGGCCGACCATGCCCGGGCGGCGCTGAACGCCGACGGCGTCCCGGCTGACCATCTGACGGTGACCGCGGGAGCTCTCGACGGTATCGAGCGGGTGCTGGCCACTCACCTGCGTCCCGGCGACCGAGTGGCCGTCGAGGATCCGGGCTGGGCCAATCTGCTCGACCTGCTTGCCGCACTGGGTCTTTCGGTCGAGCCGATGGCGGTCGACGACGACGGACCGCTGACGGCCGACGTGACTCGGGTGCTGCGCCGCGGCGTTCGGGCGCTCGTAGTCACCAGTCGCGCCCAGAACCCGACCGGTGCGGCGATCTCGGCGACGCGCGCTGACCAGGTGCGGCGTCTCTTGGCCGACCGGGCCGGCGAGCTGCTGCTCGTCGAGGACGACCACTGCGCGGGCATCGCCGGCGCACCGCTGCATTCCCTGGCGGGGTCGACGCCGCACTGGGCGTTCGTCCGGTCCGCCGCCAAGGCGTACGGCCCCGACCTGCGGGTGGCGGTGCTGGCCGGCGACCGCCGCACGGTCGAGCGGGTGCACGGGCGGCTGCGCCTGGCGGGTTGGGTCAGCTACCTGCTGCAGGACCTCGCGGTGAGCTTGTGGCGCGACGAATCCGCAACCCGGTTGGTGCGCCGGGCCGAGGGCACCTACGCGCGTAACCGCACCGCGCTGCAGGCGGCGCTGGCTGAGCGCGGCCTGGCCTGCCACGGTCGATCCGGGCTCAACGTCTGGGTTCCGGTGCCCGACGAGACGGTGGCGATCACCCGGCTATTGACCGCCGGCTGGGCGGCCGCCCCGGGTGCGCGCTACCGGATCGCCTCGCCGCCGGGGCTGCGGATCACGATCGCCGATCTGCGTCCCGACGAGATCGGCCCGCTCGCCGATGCTCTCGCCCAGTCACTCACCGCAACCGGGCTGTCCAGCATGTGACCGCGCCTGCCCCGGTCAGCGGCCCGACCCTGCGGTGACGCCGTGCACGACGATCGCGGTGGTCTGGTCCACCCAGGCGTCGTCGAGTTCCTCGTCGGGACGCAGCAACAGGCGCAGCGGCGTCGATGCGCGGATCCCGGGGCGGCTGGTCGCCGTGTCGATACCGGGCATTGGCACACCGCTCGTGTTGCCCGCCGCCGTCGCCGCATGCGCCGAGCTCACCCCGGCATGTCGGCATCCCGGGCCCGCTACCGCGGCGATTCAATCCGGCCGGCGAGCATTGCCGTCCACTCCGCCAGGTATTGCTCGCAGGTCAACCTCGCAGGTCAACCTCTTA
>NZ_JAVKSH010000130.1:0-8954 GCF_039583805.1 Mycobacterium sp.
GCGAGTGGCGGCCGGCGCGACTACTTTCCGAGTTTCCTGCGCTGCACCCGGGTGCGGCGAAGCAGCTTGCGGTGCTTCTTCTTCGACATCCGTTTACGCCGCTTCTTGATTACTGAACCCATAACCCCGCTATCTGTGTACCCCGCCCGAGTCCGCGCGTGGCCCGGCGTCTGCAATGACCCGCACACTTTACCCGGCAGGCGACGCCGAACACCAAAGCGACGGCGCATCCGTCGGCGTGCCGGTCCCACCGCGCCGCTCCGGCGGACCGCTGCGCGGTCCGCGGCACGGCTGGGCTAGCCGGCGTCGAAGTACGAGCTCTCCAACATGTCGTGCACGGCCTGGGCGTGCACCCGGAAGGACCGTCCGACACGGACGGCGGGCAGCTCGCCGTTGTGAACCAGCCGGTACACCGTCATCTTGCTGACCCGCATCAGCGTAGCCACTTCGGCCACTGTCAGGAATTGCGTCCTGGGCTGCTGGCCCTCCGGCGAGCCGCTGTCGCGCGCCGATTTACCGCCAGCCGAATCTCGTGCCGATGGCCCGTTTATAGACGTCATCGCAACCCAATCAGTCAGGCCCGCGGAGCCCCGGCGGCTTCCCCTCCGCTGGCACCCACACGTGCTTACCACCAGGAGAATAGCGGGACCAGTGGGGTTACTGCGACGTATGAGGGTAAATAAGAGAAATTTTGTAGATTACTCCGATGTGATTCGCAGTTCCTGCGAGCGGGCGGTCGCGGCCCGCACCGCCTCGTCGACCGCGGCACGCAAACCCAGCCGCTCCAGTTCGCGCAGCGCCGCGGCAGTCGTGCCACCGGGCGAGGTTACGGTCGCCCGCAGCCGGGCCGCGGTGGTGTCCGCGGACAGGTCGGGCGCCGCCGCGCCCGTCGATCCGCGGTCCTGTTCCATCCGCTCCAGCAACATCGCCGCTGATCCGGCCATCGTCTGAGCGACCAGGTCGGTAGCGACCCGGCGACTCAACCCCGCCCCGACGGCCGCGTCGATCAGCGCCTCGACCATCAAGAAGAAATAGGCCGGACCCGAACCCGACACCGCGGTGACCGCATCCATCTGCGCCTCCGGCACGCTCAGCACGCCGCCGACGCTGTCAAACAGCGCCGACACCTCCTTGACCTGCTCCGGGGTGGCGAAACGACCCTTGGCCAACGCCGTCACCCCGGCCCCGACCAGCGCCGGCGCGTTGGGCATCGCCCGCACCACCGGCGTGCCGGCCGACAGCTTGGACTCCAGGTAGCCCGTGGTGACCCCCGCGGCGACGCTGATGTAGACCTGCTCGGCACCGCCGTCCTCGGCGTCGGCGGCAGCCCGGGCGATCTCGCCGACAACCGACTCCACGTCGGAGGGCTTGACCGCGATGATGACGAACGTCGCGTTCTCCGCGGCGGCGGTCGGCGACGTCACCAGCACCGAATAGGTCTCGGCGAGGTAGCGGGCGCGGTCGGGCAGCCGCTCGGCCACCACCAGGTCTTTGACCTGCCGGCCGGCTCGCAGCAGGCCCGACAGCACGGCCTCCCCCATGCTGCCGCCGCCGATGATCGCAATTCTGGCCATGCACGACAGCATGGCAGACACGACAACATGGCAGAAAGGTGCGTTCAGCGGGCGGGCGGCACCATCGCCAGCTGGCGGGTCTGCACCACGATGCGGCCCAGGCCGTCGACGACGACATGGTCCTCGTCGAACCAGTCCTGGCCGATCTGCATGCAGGTGCACACGACGCGCAGCCAGCCGTCGGCCGGCACGCCGCGCACATAGGCGGTGAGCTGCACGGTCGGCGCCCACCCGGTCCGACCGACCGCGAAGCTCACCGGCACCGACAGGTCACCGCACATCAGCGCGAACAGCACGTCGGGCGCGGTGCCGCGCGGCCGAACCCACATCTGGATCATCGGCGGGCGGCCGTCGGTGCTGGACTGCAGCGTCGACACCAGCGGCCGCACATCGCAGCCCTCGGCCAGATGCAGCAGCCCGGCCAGCGGGTGACCGGGACCGAGCGGGGCGATGTCGGCCGGCGGCTCGGGCGCCATCAGATCCGCCACCGGATTGGCCGACAGCAGCGGTGGGGCCAGGTGCTCGGGCTCGCCCAGCGTGACCACGGCGTGCACCGCGGTGCGATCTCCCTGGACGAGCTCGACGTCGACGACGCTGACGCGACGACCCCGCTTGCGCATCGAGGTCACCAGCCGCATCGGCCCGGGATCGGGCGCCCACAGGAAGCTGCCCGACACCGCGACCGGCTGCACGCTGTCCGACGGCCCGGCTGCACCCCGCATCCGGGCGGCGTTGGCGCACAGCGCCAGCATCGCCCCGCCGTGCACCTTGGGCCCGATGGTCCAATGCTTGTCCAGTTCGCCCTCGTAAACCCCGTCGGGGCCTGCCTCGCGCAGCATCATCGCGCTGTTGAACAAGCTCATCGAAGTCCTCTCGCCGTCAGCGCAGCAGATGCCTGCGGGCGAACTGCAACGACTCGGTCAGGGTGGCCTCGCGCTCCTGGGCGGACCGTGCAGTCGACGTCGACACCTCCAGCACGACATGGCCGGCGAAGTCACCGGCGGCCAGCAGTTGGCACACGTCGACCACCGGTTGGGTGCCGCGGCCCGGCGCCAGATGCTCGTCGGCCGGCAACCCGCTGCCGTCGCACAGGTGCAGATGGGCCAGACCCGGCCCCATCCGTCGCGCCATGTCCAGCGCGTCGGTTCCCGCCGTCGCGGTGTGCGACAGGTCCAGGGTGTAGTGCGCGTGGTCGCCGTCCAGCGGATCGTGGGACGGCGCGAACGCCGAGATCGCCGGGCCGGGCCCGCCGCCGCGCCGGCGCATCCGTTCGCGCGACTGGTCGGCACGGAACAGCCGGTCCGCCCGGAACGGGAACATGTTCTCCACAGCCACCAGCACGTCGCTGGACGATTCCAGGGCGGCGACCTGCTCGCTGAATCCCTCCGCGTAACGCCGTTGCCAGCGAAACGGCGGGTGCACGACGACCGTCTGCGCACCGAGCCGTTCGGCGGTGCGCACGCTGCGCTCCAGCTTGGCAATGGGGTTGGCGCCCCATACCCGCTGCGAGATCAGCAGGCACGGTGCGTGCACGGACAGCACAGGTACCCGGTAGCGCCGCGAGAGCTTTTTGACGGCTGCGACGTCCTGACTGACCGCCTCGCCCCAGACCATCAGCTCGATGCCGTCGTAGCCGAGCGTGGCCGCGAACTCGAACGCGGCCTCGGTCCTCAGGGGATAGACCGAGGCCGTCGAGAGGCCGACCTTGACAGCTGGGCGCACTGGCCGGCTAGCCGGATTGCACCAAGGCCAACGGCCCCAGTGTGACCAGAGCTCCTACCGCCACCGCGATCAGCGTGCTGCCGATGTCCTCGGTCTTGCGGACGACCCGAACTGTGACCACCAGACCGAGAATAACCAGTACCGACAGCAGCAGCGCGATGATGGTGTTCCAGCGCCACAACTGGTCGAACGCGATGAACAGCCCGGCGCCGAAGGCGACGGCCAGAAGTGACTGCAGCACGACCACAGCGCCGCGCAGCACGGTGTCGGTCCAGCGCGGCCGCGCGTCGAGGTCCGCGTCCTCGTCGTCGCGGGCTTCGACGAGGCCGGCGATGTCGTCGACGTCCTCGCCGGGCTCTTCGTCGGCCTGCCCGCCGTCCTGCTCGCCGGCGGCTTTGCCGCGCCGCAGCCGTCCCGCCGACACGCGCAGGTACGAGCGGACGTAGGCGGAGTCCTCACTCACCGGTTCGGCTTCGGACACCTCGGTGTCCATCAGGTCGACCGGCATCGCGGCGTGGTTCTCGACAGGATCCGGATTCATCTCCTCAGCGCCGGACTGCACCCGGTCGGCGGTGTCGGCGTCGGTCCGGGCCGAACCGCGTACCGGCAGCGGATACGAGCTGCGCTCGGGGCCCGGCGCGCGAAGGCCCGGCGGCGGGGACGTGGGCCAGCGCGGCTCCGGCTCGGACCAGTACGGGCCGGGGGCGGCACCCTCGTCGTCGGGCCCGGGCGCTCCGTTGCCGGACTCGTCAGGTGACCGGTCCGGACGGGGGGTCTCCGCGGGCTCGATGTCCGCCTTGACGACGGGCATCTCCCCGGTCAGCTCCGCGACCGTCACGGCGTCGCTGTTGCCGCGCCGCCGGCGGCGGCGCCCGGATATCGGCGGGGCGCCCGCGGTCCCGCACCTGGCCAGCAGTTCGGCCACCGAGATCGGCCGAGCGCCCGGGGTGTCGTGCGGTGCAGTCATCGTGTGTCGCCTCGCGATCGGTCGACCGCGGCCGTGTCTGCGTGCCGGCTTCCAGGATGGCGCACCGGCGTCTCGACCAGAGCGGTTCCGTCGGCTTCGCTGTCGAGTTTGCGCAGAATCAAGCCCTCACGCAGCGCCCACGGGCAGATGTCCACCATTTCGATCGACATCGCTCGCATGCTCGCCTCCGCCACCAGAGCTCCCGCCACGATCTGCGGCGCTCGCTCGGCACTGACTCCTTCCAGCTCAGCACGGTCAGCAGCCGTCATCCTAGAGATGAAAGCTATGACTTGTCTGAGGCCGCTGGCGGTCAGCGTCCGCTTCACCCACGGTCCCGCCGCCGACGGCGCCGCACCCGTGAGCCGGGCCAGCGAGCGGAACGTCTTCGACGTTGCTACAGCCAGGTCGGGGCTGCCGGCTTCCAAGACGGTGTCGCTGGCCTTGGCCAACTCGGCGTCGAGCCAGTCACGCAACATGGCGACCCGGCGCCGGCCCGGCGGGTCGTCGGGCAGCCATTCGCGGGTGAGCCGTCCGGCGCCCAGCGGAAGCGACAGCGCCACCTCGGGTTCCTCGTCGACGCCGTTGGACAGCTCCAGCGAACCGCCGCCGATGTCGAGGTTGATGATCCGTCCCGCGCTCCAGCCGTACCACCGGCGCACCGCCAGGAAGGTCAGCCGCGACTCGTCGACTCCGCGCAGCACCTGCAGGTCGACACCGGTCTCGGCGCGCACACGGGCCAGCACGTCCTCGGAGTTCTTGGCGTCGCGGACCGCGGACGTCGCGAAGGCCATCAGCTCCGTGCAGCCCGAACTGGCTGCGATCTTGCTGAACTCGTCAATGGTCGAGCTCAGTCTGTCGACCCAGCGCCGGGTGATCTTGCCGGCGCTGTCGATCGTCTCGGCGAGCCGCAGCGTGGCCTTGGTCGAACTCATCGGCGTGGGATGCCCGCCGCGGTGCGCGTCGACCACCAACAGGTTGACCGTGTTACTGCCTACGTCCAGCACACCTAACCGCACGCACCACAACCTAGCCCGGCGACGTCGCGGCCGGGTAACGGACGCGGCGGAGCCGGCCGAACAATAACCGTCGGCGACGTCGGGCGCATTTTCGTCTACCGTGGCACCGTGGCACCGTCGCAGCCCAACTATCCGCACGAAGTCGAGATGAATTTCCCTCGCGAGTGGGTGGAGTTCTACGACCCGGACAACCCCGAGCACCTGATCGCGGTCGACCTCACCTGGCTGCTGTCGCGCTGGACGTGCGTGTTCGGCACACCGGCCTGCCAGGGCACCGTGGCGGGACAGCCCAACGACGGATGCTGTTCGCACGGTGCGTTTTTGTCCGACGAGGACGACCGCGCCCGGCTCGACGAGGCTGTCGCCCAGCTGACCGAAGATGACTGGCAGTTCCGCGACAAGGGCGGAGGCCGCAAGGGCTACCTCGAACTCGACGAACACGACGGCGAAGAGCAGTGGCGAACCCGCAAACACAAGGGCGCGTGTATCTTTTTGAACCGCCCGGGGTTTCGCGCCGGTCCCGGCTGCGCGCTGCACAGCGCGGCGCTGCGGCTCGGCGTGCATCCGCTGACGATGAAGCCAGACGTGTGCTGGCAGTTGCCTATCCGGCGCAGCCAGGAATGGGTGACCCGCCCGGACGGCAGCGAGATCCTCAAGACCACGATCACCGAATACGACCGGCGCGGCTGGGGCGCCGGCGGCGCTGACCTGCACTGGTACTGCACCGGGGACCCAGCCGCTCACGTCGGTGCCCGCGAGGTGTGGGAAAGCCTCTCGGCGGAGCTGAACGAACTGATCGGCGAGAAGGCCTACGCTGAGCTGGCAGCAATGTGCAAGCGGCGCAGCCAGTTAGGGCTCATCGCGGTACATCCGGCGACGCGCGCGGCCCAATAGGCACAGGTGGTCAGCCCTCGAGCTTGTACCCCAGGCCGCGAACCGTCACCAGATGCACCGGGTTGGCCGGGTCGGACTCGATCTTGGACCGCAACCGCTTGACATGCACGTCAAGGGTTTTCGTGTCGCCGACATAGTCAGAACCCCACACCCGGTCGATCAGCTGGCCGCGCGTCAATACCCGGCCGGTATTGCGCATCAGATATTCCAGCAGGTCGAATTCCTTGAGCGGCAATGTGATCGGCTGACCGTTCACCGAGACGATATGGCGTTCAACGTCCATCCGGACCGACCCGGACTCCAGCACACCGTCGATGGACTCGGAGTCGTCGTCGCCGCCGCGGCGCAGCACCGCCCGGATGCGGGCGATCAGCTCCCGCGCCGAGTACGGCTTGGTCACGTAGTCGTCGGCGCCCAGCTCGAGTCCGACGACCTTGTCGATTTCGCTGTCGCGGGCGGTGACCATGATCACCGGCACGCTGGATCGCGCCCGCAGCTGTTTGCAGACGTCGGTGCCCGACATCCCCGGCAGCATCAGGTCGAGCAGCACGATGTCGGCGCCGGCCCGGTCGAACTCGGCCAGCGCCGACGGGCCGTCAGCCACCACGGTGGCTTCAAAGCCCTCTTTACGCAGTAGGAACGCCAGCGGATCGGCCAGCGACTCCTCGTCCTCCACGATCAGCACGCTGGTCATCGGCGCCGCTCCTGTCCATCGCTTCGTTCTGCATCGTCGCCGGCGCGGGTCATCGGCGTAGTTCGTCCTCTCATTGGTAGGTCTTGGCCCGGGTTAGGGATTCCACCGGCTGGCGGGATTTTTCGGTGGTGTCCGGATACGCCGGGACCGACAACGTGAACGTCGACCCGGTACCCGGCTGGCTCCACAGCCCGATGCTGCCATTGTGGTTGGCCGCGATGTGCTTGACGATGGCCAACCCCAGCCCGCTGCCGCCGGTGGCCCGCGAGCGTGCCTTGTCGCCGCGGAAGAACCGCTCGAAAACCCGCTGCTGGTCTTTGCGGGCGATGCCGATGCCGCGGTCGGTGACGGCGATTTCGACGACGTCGGCGCGGCGGCGACGGCTGATCGACACCAATGACCCGCGCGGGGAGTATGCGATGGCATTCGACACCAGGTTGGCCAGCGCGGTGACCAGCAGGGCCTGGTCACCCAGCACCCGCAGGTCGCTCGCCCGGTCGGTGCGAATCTCGATGTCGACGTTGTCAGCAGCCACCTTGTGACGTGAGATCGCTTCGGCCACAACGGTGTCGACGTCGACAGACCTCAAGTCCGGCAACCGCTCGGCGCCCTGTAGCCGGGACAGCTCGATCAGCTCGGCGACCATGTCGCCGAGCCGGTTGGCTTCGACGAGCACCCGTTCGGCGAACCGGCGCACCGTGTCCGGGTCGTCCGCTGACGCCAGCAACGCCTCGGCCAGCACGGCCATCGCGCCGACCGGGGTTTTCAGCTCATGGCTGACGTTGGCGACGAAGTCGCGCCGGGTTGCCTCCATCCGGGCGTACTCGGACTGGTCGTAGACGAACACGACGGCGAACCGGCGGTCCTCCTCGCTGAGCAGCCTGGCCTGTCCGTGCACCGACAAGCCCGACCCGGACGGCGCCAGATCGAACTCGATGTCGTCGGTGCTGGCCAGTGCCTCCCGCGCGGCCTCCCAGGCCTCGTCGTCGAGCTGGCGACCGCGGATCAGGCCGAGTTCTTTGGCCCGGTCGTTGACGTACACCACGTCGCGGTGGGCGTCCACCACCGCGGTGCCCGCCGGCATCAGCGCCACGATGCGTTGCAGCATCTGTGCGACGGTGATCCCGGACCACTCGGCCGCCGCGCGCTGCCGCCGCTCGACGACCCGCGGCGCAAGGCGGGCTCCCACCGCGGTGCCGACGGCAAACGCCATCAGCATCCCCGCCCCGGCCAGCGACAGCGCCGAGAAGACCGTCACAACCAGATCCTACAAATCTTGATGAATTTCGCCCCCGCAGCGCGGCGCCGAAATCGAACATCTCACGCACCACAGGGCAGGTTTTCCGCTGCCGTTCACGCGGTGTTTGCGCAACGGCCTCTCAGGCGCCCTGACTGGCCACCGCGGCCGCCCCCGCGGCGGCTGCTTCGGGGTCCAGATAGCACCCGCCGGCCACCGTCGGCCGCAGATCTGAGTCCAGCTCGTAGCGCAGCGGAATCCCGGTCGGGATGTTCAGCCCGACGACCTCCTCGTCGGACATCCCGTCCAGGTGCTTGACCAGCGCCCGCAGCGAGTTGCCGTGCGCGACGATCAGCACCGTCTTGCCGGCGAATAGGTCAGGCACAATGACGTCGGTGAAATACGGCAGGAAGCGGGCCACCACGTCGGCCAGGCATTCGGTCAGCGGCCCGCCGCCGATGTGGGCGTAGCGCGGGTCCGCGTCCTGGCTGAACCGGCTGCCCCGCTCGATGGGCGGCGGCGGGGTGTCGTAGCTGCGCCGCCACGCCATGAACTGCTCCTCGCCGTAGCGGGCCCTGGTCTGGGCCTTGTCCAGGCCCTGCAGCGCGCCGTAGTGACGTTCGTTGAGCCGCCAGCTGCGCCGCACCGGGATCCAGTGCCGGTCGGCGGTGTCCAACGCCAGGTGCGCGCTGGTGATGGCCCGTCGCAGCAGCGAGGTGTGCACCACGTCGGGCAGCGCGTCGTGTTCGACGAGCAGCTCACCGCTGCGGACCGCCTCGGCGCGGCCCCTGTCGGTCAGGTCGACGTCGACCCACCCGGTGAACTGGTTGCTTGCGTTCCATTCGCTCTC
>NZ_JAVKSH010000131.1:0-8757 GCF_039583805.1 Mycobacterium sp.
GGCCGCAGCTCCACCAGAAACGGCCGCAGCTCCACCAGAAACGGCAGTGACAGTCCAGAGACGTGTCGACGACGGCCGGACAGCAAAGTTCGCAACGTGCCTTGTTTCCTATCCGACGTTCTTCCAGACCTGCACCCGCGTCAAATCGCAAGTTTCGCGGGCGATCTCGACTTCATAGTGCTTCTGCAAGTTCAGCCAGAACGTGTCGGACTGGCCGAAAAGCTTGCCCAGGCGCAATGACGTGTCCGGAGTGATGGAGCGCTCGCCCTTGATGATTTGGTTGATCCGGCGCGGCGGTACATCGATGAGTCCGGCCAGCTTGCGTTGCGACAGCCCGAGTTCGGTCAGGTACTGGTCGGCGAGTATCCGGCCAGGGTGAATGGGCGGGATGTCTCTCACAATTGTTCTCCTAGTGGTAGTCCGTGATTTCCACGTGTGCCGGTCCTGATCGGGTCCAGGTGAAACAGATGCGGTATTGATCATTGATTCGGATGCTGTGCTGGCCCTTGCGAGTACCGGCGAGCGGTTCGAGTCGGTTCCCCGGCGGCATCGTGAGGTCGTTCAGGGTCTCGGCCGCGTTGACCATCAGAAGCTTCTCCAATGCTCGCTTGGTGAGGTCTGGACCAAATTTGGCGATCCGGCGCCTGTGGAACAGTCTCTCGGTGTCCTTGTCGTCGAACGACCGGATCACCATGCCAGTGTAACGCATGACGTTACACAGCGCAGGTGCGCCATGCGGATCGTGACGGTCACGGCTCCCCGGCCACCCGTTGCAGCTGACCACCCGCGCTACCCTGGCTTATGGCCCCCACAAGCCGAATTCGGGTGGCCCGGGTCTACGACGAGCCCAGTCCGGACGACGGCCGGCGCATCCTGGTGGACCGGGTGTGGCCGCGCGGCTTCCGCAAGGACGACCCGCGGGTGGGCACCTGGCTGAAGGACGTCGCGCCGTCGACGCAACTGCGGAGCTGGTACGGCCACCAACCGGAGCGCTTCGAGGAGTTCGCCGAAAAGTACAAGAAGGAGCTCGAGGGCAACGACGCGCTGGAGGAACTGCGCAGGCTGACCAAGCGCGGAGTCGTGACGCTGGTGACCGCCACCCGTGACCTGGACGGCAGCCAGGCCGCAGTGCTGGCCACGGTGCTCACAGGTCGTTGAATGACCCATCAGGCTCGCGCCGGGATGACCGACGCCGTCGTCCGTCGCCGAGTGGACGAACCGGGGGCACCTTGTGCATGCGCGATCGCCGACCTGAGAATCGCGAACGAGGGCATCGCCCGGTATCGGCCGTGGCATTGCACCGCTGCTACGCGCTCAGTACTCGAGTTGCGCCAGCCGGGCGTCGCCGGGCGGGTCGGATCCGCCGATCGACACCGCCGCAGGCACCATCTCGCTGGTCACCACGCCGTGCTCGGCCGTCAGCTCGTCGACGATGTCGAAACTGCGCGCAATCCATTCCGGCCTGTCGACGATGATGGTGACCACCGGCACGCGTCGCGTCAGCTGAAAGAGCTTGTCCCCGTGCGGTTCATGGTTGCCGTGGAATCCCCAGACACCACGCAGCACGGTTGCGCCGCGAGCCAGGCCCGAGTCCAGCAGCCTGCGCACCAGTGCACGGTGAATCGGCACGCCGCCGTGGCCGGTGGCCTCGCCGGTGTGCACCATGATCTTCTGCCACACCGCCCGACCGCGCTCGTCGGTCATCGGCAGACGGTGCGGCCGTGCCAGCAGCTCGCCGTCGCGCTTGCACAACCGGACCCGCTCGACGGTGAGCAACGGGTGCGGCACGACGGAACTCAGCTCGGCGACCGCCGCCGACACCTGCGCCGCGGTCCCGATGGAAATGATCATCAACGGCACGTTCACATTACGGCTGAAAAACCGGGCTTGGTAGCGGCGGCCGTGCGCGGTGCCGTCGACGCCGAGAAACACTCCCGCGCCGGCGAATCCGAGTCGGTACAACAGATCGCACACTGCGCGGTAGGCCGGCAGCCCGGCGATACTTTCCTGGCGGCCGACGTAGATCGTGAGCTTGTTGGCGTCCCGGTCGCCGACGTCCGGCCCGGCCCGACCGCCGACCAGCTGCGCACGTTCCACGGTCACCAGGCCGCGGTCGGTCATCGCGAGCACGTCGCCGACCAGCCCGCTGATCTTCGGCTCGACATCGACCGCGGCGACCGTCACCGGCGGGTCTTCGGACAGGCTCAGCGACTCGTCGCTGCGGAACACGTGCTGCGGGCCGAAACTGGTGATGCCGCGCAGCATCACGCTGGTCGCGACTTGCTGCGCACCGAACAGGTTCAGCATGGCGTCGGCCAGAAATCCTTGCCGGGCACCGCCGGTGGATACCGCGCGCTGCCGCTCACCGAAGTACGTGGTCAGTTTCAGGCACGGCTGGTTCACAGCCGGCCCGCGATCCATTGGCCCAGCAGCGCCGCCGCGATACCCAACACCATGCTGACCACGATATTCGCCACCGCGTCGCGGGTCTGGCGCTCCTCACCGAGCCGCTGGGTCTCCAGGATCCAGGTGGAGAACGTGGTGTAGGAGCCGACGAACGCGGTGTCGACCAGCAGCGCCGCGTGCCGGCTCAGCGCCAGGCCGCTGATCACGCCCAGCGCCGCGGCACCGCTGAGGTTGACGGTCAGCGTCCCCAACGGCAGTGTCCCGAATCGAAGGGACCGCGCGGCCCGCTGGGCCACCGCGCGGTCCACCACGAAACGCAACACCGAACCGATGCCGCCGGCCAGCAGCACACCGAGCCAGAGGATCATCAGCGCGCCGCCACCCGACGCACGACGGCGGTGGCGAGGTAGACCGCCAATAAGCCGAGCGCGATGCTGGCGGCGGTGTAGCCGGCGGCCAGGTCGTAGCGCCGGTGTTCGATCATGCCCAGCGTCTCGACCTGCATGGTGGAGAACGTGGTCAGCCCGCCGCACAGTCCGGTACCCAGCAGCGGCCGGCGATAGCTCGACAGCGGCAGCCGCTCCAGCAGCCGGGTGGTGAAATAGCCGACCAGGAAGGCGCCCACGATGTTGGCGGTGAACGTGGGCCAGGGCCAGCGCGTCGGGTCGGCGGCCGCGAGCATGCCCAGGCCGGCGCGGGCCGACGCGCCCAGCGCGCCGCCGGCGAAGACAGCGGCCAGCTCGCGGTAGTCGTGGCCCGCCACGGGTTCCCTTCCCCTTCGGTGCGCACCGACCGGCAGAATCGGTGTCATGGCCAACCCGCGTGCCGGTCAGCCGGCCCAGCCCGAAGACCTCGTCGACCTGCCCCACCTGGTCACCGCATATTACGCACTGCAGCCCGACCCCGACGACGCCACGCAGCGTGTCGCCTTCGGCACCTCCGGGCACCGGGGCTCGGCGCTGGACGCGGCGTTCAACGAGGCGCACATCCTGGCCATCACCCAGGCCATCGTCGACTACCGCGCCGCACAGGGCATTACCGGGCCGCTGTTCCTCGGACGCGACACCCACGGCCTGTCCGAGCCGGCCTGGGTGACGGCGCTGGAGGTGCTCGCCGGCAATGAGGTGTTGGCCGTCGTCGACAGCGCGGACCGGTACACGCCGACACCGGCGATCAGCCACGCCATCGTCAACTACAACCGGGGTCGCGCCGACGGTCTCGCCGACGGAATCGCCGCCACGCCGTCGCACAACCCGCCGCGAGACGGTGGCTTCAAGTACAACCCACCGCACGGCGGGCCGGCCGACACCGACGCCACGAATGTGATCGCCGCCCGCGCCAACGAGCTGTTGCGCGGCGGGTGCACGGCGGTCAAGCGGATTCCGTTGGCCCGGGCGCTGGCGACCGCGTGGCGCCACGACTACCTGGACTCCTATGTCGACGATCTGCCGAATGTGGTTGATATGAAAGCGATCCGCAGCGCCGGGGTGCGTATCGGCGCCGACCCGCTCGGCGGGGCCAGCGTCGACTACTGGGGTGTGATCGCCGAGCGGCACAACCTCGACCTGACCGTGGTCAACCCGCTGGTCGACGCTACGTGGCGGTTCATGACGCTGGACACCGACGGCAAGATCCGGATGGACTGCAGTTCGCCGGACGCGATGGCGGGGCTGATCGCCCACCGCGACGCCTACCAGATCGCCACCGGCAACGACGCCGACGCCGACCGGCACGGCATCGTCACACCCGACGCCGGGCTGCTCAACCCCAACCAGTATCTGGCCGCGGCTATCGACTACCTGTACACGCACCGGCCGTCCTGGCCCGCCGGCATCGCCGTCGGCAAGACCGCGGTCAGCTCGTCGATCATCGACCGGGTTGTCGCGGGCATCGGACGCGACCTGGTCGAGGTGCCGGTCGGCTTCAAATGGTTCGTCGACGGATTACGCGGCGGCGCTATCGGTTTCGCCGGAGAGGAGTCGGCCGGGGCGTCGTTCCTGCGCCGCGACGGATCGGTGTGGACGACCGACAAGGACGGCATCACTCTCGCGCTGCTGGCCGCCGAGATGCTCGCTGTCACCGGAGCCACCCCGTCGCAGCGCTACCGGGAACTGGCCGACAGGTACGGCGCACCCGTCTACGCCCGGGTCAACGCGCCCGCCGACCGCGAGCAGAAAGCCCGGCTGGCCCAGCTGTCCGCCGAGCAGGTGAGCGCCACCGAGCTGGCCGGCGAGCCGATCACCGCCAAGCTGACCACCGCGCCCGGCAACGGAGCCCCGCTGGGCGGGCTGAAGGTGACGACGGCCAACGCGTGGTTCGCCGCGCGACCGTCGGGCACCGAGGACGTCTACAAGATCTACGCCGAATCATTCCGTGGCCCAGACCATTTGACCCAGGTGCAGGAGACGGCGCGGGAGTTGGTGACGCAGGTGATCGGGTCGTGACGGCGGGCGACCGGCGGCCCGGTGACCGGCCGCGGACGGCGATCGTGGTGGGCGCCGGCATCGTGGGGCTGTCGACCGCGTGGTTCCTGCAGGAGCGCGGCGTCGACGTCACCGTGGTCGACCGCGTCGGTGTGGCCGCGGGTTCGTCGTGGGGCAACGCCGGATGGATCGCGCCGGCGCTCACCATTCCGCTCAACGAGCCCGGCACGCTGGGCTACGGTCTGCGCGCGATGCTCAATCCTGCTGCACCGCTGCGCATCTCGCCAAGTGTGTCGCCGCAGCTGTGGAGGTTTCTGGCCCGTTTCGCCGTCAACTGCCGCCGTTCGTCGTGGGTTCGGGCCGCCCGGGCGAACCTGGCACTGAGCGCAGAATGCCTGTCGGACTATGGCGTTCTGGTGGCCAACGGGGTGGACGCCCCGGTCACCGAGGCCCCGATCACCGCGCTGTTCACCGATTCCCGCTACGCCGAGCATCTGCTCGACGAGCTGCAGCGGTTGCGCGACGCCGGTCAGCCGGTGTCCGCCACGGTGTTGAGTGGCAACGCTGTGCGCGAGCAGGTGCCGCTGGCGTCGGCGACGATCACCGCCGGGGTGCGCATCGACGGTCAGCGGTTCGTCGACGCCGCACGCTTCGTGCAGGCGCTGGGCCGCTCGGTCGTCGACCGGGGCGCCGCGCTGCAGACCGGCGACGTCGTCGACGTGCGGGGCTCGCGCAACGGCGTCACCGTGCACTCGCGTGGCGGCGCCGTGTTGAGCGCTGACGTGGCGGTGGTGGCGGCGGGCGCCTGGTTGTCGCGGCTGGTCCGCCGCTGGGTGCGGGTTCCGGTGCAGGCCGGGCGCGGCTACTCCTTCACGGTGCCGGTCGAGCGTGCGGTGCCCGGGCCGGTCTACCTGCCCGAGATCCGGGTGGCCTGCACGCCGCTGCCCGAGGGATTGCGGGTGACCAGCACGATGGAGATCCGCGACCCCGACGCACCTCCCGCCGCGGCGCGGGTCGCCGCCATGTGCGATGCGGTCCGCCCGATGTTCGACGGCGTCCGCTGGGACCGGCGCAGCGACACGTGGGTCGGTCCGCGCCCGCTGACCCCGGACGGGCGCCCGCTGATAGGACGCGTCTCCGAGGGCGTTTTCGTCGCCGGAGGGCACGGCATGTGGGGGATGACGCACGGCCCGGTGACCGGGCGGCTGCTGGCGCAGCAGATCACCACCGGCGCGCAACCTGCGGCTCTTCGCGAATTCGACCCGCTGCGTTGAGCGGCCGGCCGGCGGTGATCGGCGGCTTTGAACGCACGTTGGCGGTGGTGTAGCTTCGATGGGCACAACCTCGCGGGGCTATGGCGCAGCTGGTAGCGCACCACACTGGCAGTGTGGGGGTCAGGGGTTCGAGTCCCCTTAGCTCCACCCGAGAAAGCCCTGGCCAATAGCCAGGGGTTCTTTGCCAACAGGATCTGATGACCACCGGTTTGTCCTAACGCTGTCGTGCAGTCGCTGAGAACACGCCCGCAGCGGCCGTCAGGCGGTCGTCAGCCACACGCTCGTAAACCGCTTGCGTCATGCGCTCGGTGTGGCCGGGCCGGGCCGCCACCACGTCGGCGCCGATGCCCGCAGCCCGCGTCCGCGAGATGTTGGAGTGCCGCAGCTTGCCGAGCGTGATGGCCTGAAGCCCCGCGGCGCCGCGCTGCGCGGCGAACTTTGGCGAGTAGTCGCGGACGGGCAACCATGTGCCATCGATGCGCGAGAGCAATAGGTCATTGTCTGCAAGCGGTCGATCGACCGCCAGGCGCTCGTGCAGGTGTACCGTGCGCATGGTCTTGATCATCGCCAGCTCGCGCGGCGGCAAGGGCAGATCGCGGGCGCTGCGCTCGGTCTTGGTCGACCTGGTCGCGCCCGTTCACGTCGACACGGGCCTGGCGGATGCGCAGAGCGCCTGCGACGCTAATCACTCAAACAGCCATCCCGTTCGCAGTCACAGCCGGCCTTGGTGATGCGGGGTCGAGCCCGGGGCAAACCCTCGTACGGCGCCTCAGTTGCCTGCATGCGCCGGTGATGACGACCCAGAAACGCGAGCCGCTCTAAAACACTGTCGTTGTACAACCTCAAAGTTGTACCATGGTCAAGGTGAGCTGGGTGGTCGACCTGGAACTGATCACCGACTGGCTGGCCGGCCTCGACGATCGCAGCCACGAACTTGTGATCGCCGCCCTGGAACTGTTGGCCGAGCGGGGACCGCTGCTCGGACGGCCCCTCGTCGACACCGTCACCAGCTCGCGACACAACAACATGAAAGAACTACGACCCGGCAGCGCAAGCCGAACCGAGCTACGCGCACTGTTCGCCTTCGATCCGCAACGAGCAGCGATCATGCTCGTCGCCGGCGACAAACAAGGCCAATGGAAACGCTGGTACGACCAACACATCCCGATCGCCGACGACCTGTTCGACACACACCTCGACAAACTGAAACAAACCAAGCAGCAGAAGGGACGCAAACGCCGATGACCACACTCGACGACTGGCTCAAAAAGCGCCCGGTCAACCGCGACGCCGTCGACGCCCATAAAGCCCGCATGCGTGGCGAACTACGTGCCTACGCCCTACGCGAACTGCGCGAGGCGCAAGGACTCACCCAGACCCAACTGGCCGGCCTGTTGCACGTTAGCCAAAACCGCGTCAGTGCCATGGAACGCGGCGAGGTCGGACACACTCAGATCGACACCCTGCGCCGCTACGTCGACGCCCTCGGCGGCCAGCTCCGCGTCGAAGTCGAGCTCGGCGACGAACGCATCCAAATCGCCTAGGAGCACAACTCGCCGTTCGCAAGCCTGACGCCATGCTGGGGTGGTTGCGTGCCTACGCGGCGGCCACATCCACGACGGCCAGCTACACCGCAGTGCTCGACGCGGCCACCGCCGGTGTCAGTGACAAGCCGGCGCGTTCAACGACCATCGCGTACCGCGATGTGCTCACTGCGCTATGGCTGCTTGACCCGGTGCCTGCTTGGGGTCCCGCGGCAAACCCGTTGGCGCGCTTGGCCCAATCGCCGAAGCATCACCTGGCCGATCCCGCGTTGGCGGCGCGTCTACTCGGCTTGTCCGTGGATACGCTCCTCAGCGGTAAAGGCAGGCCGATAGGGCCTCAGGCCGGTGGCATGCTCGGGCATCTCTTCGAATCCTTGGCCACACTGTGCGTGCGGGTTGCTGCGCAGGCCGCCGAGGCCACTATCGGTCACCTCCGGACACGCAATGGTGACCACGAAATAGATCTGGTGGTGGTGCGCGACGACGGCAAAGTGCTCGCTGTCGAGGTGAAACTCGCCGCAACAGTCGAAGATCGAGACACTGCGCAGTTGCGCTGGCTGGCCGACCACCTCGGCGCGGACCTGCTCGACGCGATCATCATCAACACCGGGCCCAACGCCTACCGTCGCCCCGACGGCATCGGCCTGGTCCCGCTGGCGCTGCTGGGTCCGTGATGGGTCGAAACACGAACGGCGGCCGTCGTTTGCGACGAGTCGATAGCCGACGCCGTGCGGGCGGCTAGGTGGTTGATCCACGCCGTCCGGCACGTACGGCGAATGCGTCGAGTGCGCTCAGGACCTCGGGCGCACGCCAGGCTCGGTTGCGGGTGCGGTCGGTAAACTCGCTGATGATTCCAGCGTCTGCGAGAGGGTCCACGTACCGGCGTGCATTCCCGGTCACGATGCCGAGCTCACGATGGAGCACTTGCGCGTTGAACACCGGCTGTCTGATCAGCAAGTCCGCTTAGCTGCATAAGTGATGCTATCGGCCTCCTGTAGCTGATCCCTGTCAGGGATAGAGGCGGGCTCGGGTAAGTAGTGAGCAATGCTTGAAATCTGTGGATCTGCTCGGGAATGGGCGTACCTTCCCGAGTGGTCAGTGAAGGTTCCA
>NZ_JAVKSH010000132.1:0-8585 GCF_039583805.1 Mycobacterium sp.
AAGGCGGCGACAGCCCAGTTGAATGCCTTGCGGCGGGCACCGAAATGCCGCGCCAGCGACCTGGCTTGATCCTCGGTCGGGTCGAGGGTGAACCGGAACGCCTGTACACACCAGCCCTCAGGCACCTCGAAACGCGCCATCAGGCTGCCTCCGCGTCGTCGGCAGCAGCCGCCGCGACGGCGCGCTTGGCACGGTTGGCGGCCGCGCGTTTGCCGCAGAGGCGGGCACACAACGAAGTCAACACCTCGGTCATATCGCCCACCAGGTCGTCATCGACCTCGGCCGAATCGACCACCACCAGCTCCCGGGCCTGCGCCGCCAACGCGGCCTGCACATACTCCGAGCCGAACCGGCAGAACCGGTCCCGGTGTTCCACCACGATCCGGCGCACCGACGGATCACCCAGCAGCGCGAGAAATTTCCGGCGATGCCCGTCCAAGGCGGAACCAACCTCGGTGAGCACTTTGCCGACCGGGATCTGTTCGGCGGTGGCCCACCCGGTCAGCCGCGCCACCTGCCGATCCAAATCGGATTTCGGATCAGCCGAGGACACCCGCGCATAGACCGCGGTCCGCCCAACCGCAGCACTCTCACCAGATGGAACGTCGACGAGAATCAACCGGCCCACTCGCCGCGCCGATACCGGCAACAGCCCGACTCGAAACCAGCGATACGCGCTCACCCACGCAACACCGTTGCGCTCAGCCCACGCCGCGAGATTCATTGATCTGTTCCTACAGCACACCACCGACAACCACCGACCACCCACCCGCAACAGTTGGCAGCCCCGTACGCGCTATGGCGGCCCCGACCGATGTCGGGGCCGCCATAGCGCGTACGGGGTCGGGTCAGACGCCGCTGCGGGCCTTCGTCCGCGTGCTGCGGCGTTTGAGCGCGCGGCGCTCGTCTTCGCTCATACCGCCCCACACGCCGGAATCCTGGCCGGTGTTGAGCGCCCAGGACAGGCACTCGGTGACCACCGGGCAGCGGTTACACACCAGCTTCGCGTCAGCGATCTGGGCGAGCGCCGGCCCGCTGTTTCCGACTGGGAAGAACAGCTCGGGGTCCTCGTCGCGACACACCGCATTGTGGCGCCAGTCCATACGTCGTTTCTCCTCACTGAGTGCGCACCACAGCGCACCGACATTTTTTTCGGCTGTCAACGCGTGCACAAGGAAGTTTCCGAAACCACGAAAGCTCCTGAACGCGATCCTTCGATCGTTTCACAGGCTCAACAGATGTCAATAGGGCGCGTTGGGCCGTGGGCAATCTCACCTTGGTGATTTGTGACCCCAACCATGGGAAGTTGCTGCTATAATCCCGCAGGCCTCGCGGCCCCCTGCCCCCGGCGTCGTGCATCATTGCAGCTTGGGACCGTTTTTCGGCAGCGGTGCGACGATCGAGAGAGCGTCGGGAACCGTCCGGAACGTCATGGTCTCCCGAACGCCGAGATAGTCGCCGTCGAACTGGCTGGCAATCGGCGCGCCGCCACACGTGACCCGCACACAGGGCACGTCGTCGTCGCGGACCAGCTGCTTGGCCTTCAGGTTGGGCCGTTTGGCGAACATCTGCCGGACCAGTCGCAGGGTGGGGATCACCTTCATGCCGGTAACGGCGAACACCCCCAGGCCGGACTCGAACGTCGCGCCCGGATTGGTCCACAACGGCCGGTTGCCGGCATACGTCCACGGGTTGGCGTTGGAAACGAAGACGAAATGCACACCAGAAATCGGCTCACGACCGGGCAGGTGCAGAGTCAGCGTCGGCTCGCGGCGGGTGCAGGCGAACGCGGCGGGCACCGCCGCGCGGATGTAGCGCGACGCCGTGACCGTGACGCCCTTGCCGCGCTGCGCCTCGACGGCGGCCACGACCTCGGCGTCGACACCCATGCCGGCGTTGAGCACGGCCCACCGCTCGCCGCAGTCGATCAGCCCGATCCGCCGCCAGCTGTTCTGCTGCAGCGCAAACTGGTCGAGCAGCAGGATGAGCTGGTTGGTCGCATCGATCGGGTCCGGCGGAATGCCCAGCGAACGGGCCAGAACGTTCGCCGAGCCGCCCGGCACGATCGCCACCGCGGGGACGGGCCCGGCCGGCAACGGGCCCGGGGGGCCGAGCAGGCCGTTGACCACGTTGCTCACCGTGCCGTCACCGCCGTGCACGACCAGCAGGTCGACCCCGTCCCGCACGGCCGCCTGCGCGATCTCGCCGCCGTGACCGCGGTGGGTGGTGTGCTCGACCGTCAGCTGCAGGCGGCTACGCAGCGCGTGCGCCAGCAGGTCGCGCCCCGAGGAGGTCGTGGAGCTGGCAGTGGGGTTGACGATCAGCACGGCGCGCACGAGGCACCAGGGTACGGGACCGGATGGCTACGCTGACGCTGTGAGCCCGAGCGAGCGGGAGACACTCCCGGTCCCGGCCAGCGTGCGCGGCGCGGGCCTGATCGTCGCCGGGCAGGGTGCGGTGGGCGTGGCCGTGGCCGCCGTGTTGGCGTTGCGCGCGGTGGGCGGGGCCGACCAGCGCACGGTCAACGGTGTCGGCACCGCGGCCCTGTTCGTGCTGATCGGCGGCGGCGTACTGGCTGGCGGCTGGGCGCTGCTGGCCGGACGACGGTGGGGCCGTGGGTTGGCGGTGTTCGTCCAGCTGTTGCTGCTGCCCGTGGCGTGGTATCTAGCCGTGGGTTCGCAGCGCCCGGAGGCCGGGATACCGCTGGGAGTCGTGGCGCTGACGGCGTTGGCGCTGCTGTTCAGCCCGGCCGCCCTGCGCTGGATCGCCGCTGCTCAGCAGACCGGCCCGGCCAGCTCCGCCGGCGCCGGGCCGGAGAGTCGGTAGCCGAGCCACTGCGGGTGCGGCCGTGCGCCGACGGCGTCGTGGATGCCGGCGACCGTGTCCCGGTGTCGGTGGGTGCGGCCCGGCGGACGCGCGCGGTCACGGCCCGATCCCCAGCGCGGTCAGGACGGTCGCGAATTTCGCGGTGGTCTCGGCGACCTCGTCGTCGGGATCGGACTGGGCGACGATCCCGCCGCCGCTGTGCGCCACTGCGGTGCGACGGTCGGCGGACAGCACAGCGCCGCGGATGGACACCACCCAGCGGCCGTCGCCGCGTGCGTCGCACCAGCCGACGGCGCCGGCGTAGAAGCCGCGGTCACCCTCCAGGTCGGCGATGAGCTGCGCGGCGACGCCGGCCGGCACACCGCCGACCGCGGGGGTGGGATGCAGTGTCAACGCCAAATCCATTGAAGTGGTTGATTCTTCACGCAGCCGGCCGTCGATGGGTGTGCTCAGGTGCCACAACGCGGCGGTTCGGCTCAGCTCGGGGGTGGCCGCGATCGTCAACGTGCGGCACATCGGGCGCAGCGCCTCGGCCATCGTATCGACGACGAGGCGGTGCTCGTGGAGGTTTTTGGCCGACGTGGCCAGCGCCGCGCCGGCCGCCGCGTCGAGTTCGGGGTCGGCGGCACGCGGCGCCGACCCCGCGAACGGCCGGCAGCTCACCCGGTCGCCCTCGCGCGCGACCAGCAGCTCCGGACTGGCGCCCACCAGCGCGACGCCCGAATGGTCGCCGCCGGCAGGGGACAAGTCGACCAGGTAGCCGTAAGCATCCGGGTCGGCGGCCACCAGCCGGCGCAGGATCACCCGGGCATCCAGCGGAGCGTCGGCCGCAAGCCGCAACGCGCGGGCCAACACCACTTTGCGCAGCCGGCCGCCCGGCGCGGTCAGGGCATCGCATGCCCGCCGAATCCGCTCCCGGTGTTCCCCCGGTGCGGGGACCGCCGCGGCGATGCGCACCGTCGGCAACGGTCCCGCCGGCCAGTCGGGCAGCCCGGCGAGCCGTCGAACAGTACCGGGCACCATCAGGGCAGCGGGGTTGCTGACGTCGAATGGCAACGCGCCCATCAGTATTGGAACTCCACCCGACCGCAGCGCGCCCTGCGCCTCGGCCACGTCGGGATGGCAGGACCGGATACTGTCGCCGACGAGAACCCCGCCCGGCCCGCACAGCACGAACGGCGGAGTCACCCGGGCGCACTCGGGCGCGAGTAGCCGAGCACACCCAGCTGGCGTACCCCGTGCTCGAAACCGCACACCGCGATCGAGCCGGCGACCATGCCGAACCGGGCGCCCGCCGCCACGGGCAGTTCCAGCCAGCGGGCGATCACGGCGCGCGAGAAGTGGCCGTGGCTGACGAAGACCACGTCGCGCGAGCCCAGGTGCTCCAAAGCCAGCGCGACGGCCTCGTCCGCGCGGTCACCGACCTGGGCAACGCTCTCGCCGTCGGGGCACCCGTGGGTCCAGACCAGCCAGCCCGGCTGCAGTTGCTGAATCTGCGCGGTCGTCAGTCCTTCGTAGGAGCCGTAATCCCACTCGGCGATCAACGGCGACCGCTCGTCGATACTCAGTCCGGCGAGCTCGGCGGTGCACACCGCCCGTCGACGCGGGCTGGCGACCACCATCGGGTTGTCCAGGTGCAGATCGGCCAGCGCCCCGCCGGCGGCCACCGCCTGCCGGCGCCCGTTGTCGGTGAGTTCGAGATCGGTGCGCCCGGTGTGCTGGCCGGACTGCGACCATGTCGTTTCGCCGTGACGCAGCAGTACCAACCGGTGGCTCTCGACTCCCATGCCGACTGATTGTGCCTGACACACTTCGCCATTGGCGCGCGGGCAGGGCGGGCCAGGTGCCAGGATGGCCGTGTGACCCGCAGGCGACGAGGTGGACGGGAGAGCGCGATGAGGTGGTACCGCCCGCGTGCGGGGGAGAGCGGCGCTTCATGACGGCGACCCGGGTGTTGGCGGTGGCCAACCAGAAAGGCGGGGTGGCCAAGACGACCACGGTGGCCTCGCTGGGTGCGGCGATGGTCGATCAGGGACGACGCGTGCTGCTCGTCGATCTCGACCCGCAGGGCTGCCTGACGTTTTCGCTGGGCCACGACCCGGACAAGTTGCCGGCCTCGGTGCACGAGGTGCTGCTCGGTGAGGTAGAGCCGGGCGCGGCGCTGGTGGCCACCGCGGAGGGCATGACGTTGCTGCCGGCCAACATCGACCTGGCCGGGGCTGAGGCGATGCTGCTGATGCGGGCCGGCCGCGAGTACGCGCTGCGACGCGCGCTGGACAAACTCGGCGACGAGTTCGACGCCGTGATCATCGACTGTCCGCCGTCGCTGGGGGTGCTCACGCTCAACGGCCTGACCGCCGCCGACGAGGTGATGGTGCCACTGCAGTGCGAGACGCTGGCGCACCGCGGGGTGGGTCAGTTCCTGCGCACGGTCGCCGACGTGCAGCAGATCACCAATCCGCGGCTGCGGCTACTGGGTGCGCTACCGACGTTGTACGACCCGCGCACCACCCACACCCGCGACGTGCTGCTCGACGTCGCCGACCGCTACGACCTGCCGGTGCTGGCCCCGCCCATCCCGCGGACGGTCCGTTTCGCCGAGGCCAGCGCGTCGGGGTCGTCGGTGTTGGCCGCCCGCAAGAACAAGGGCGCCGTGGCCTACCGCGAGCTGGCGCAGGCGCTGCTCACACATTGGAAGTCCGGCGCACCGCTGCCGACGTTCACGCTGGACGCGTAAAGCGTGGGTCAGCCCAGCGCGACGACGGTGTCACCGCGCTGCTCGAGCACCTGGGACCCGGCGACGGCGGGGATCACCGAGGTGGTGCCCGCCGGCCGGCGCACCGGCAGGGATCGGCCCCTGGCGCCGCTGACCGGGTCGCAGACCGCCAACCCGCCGGTGACCGGGACCAGCAGCTTGCCGGCCATGAGGGTGGCCGGCCCCAGCGGCACCTCCGGCCCGGCGGCGGCGATGGTGTAGCGGTAGGTCAGGTTCACCGCGTCGAACACCAGCACCGCGTCGCCGGTCCACCAACTGACCAGGTTCCCCGATCGGGTGACCAGGGTGGACGCCGCGGGCGGTTTGGGCAGCGGCGTGCTGGCCACGGTGGCACCCGTCTCGTCGAGCACCTCGACCCTGGGCCGCGGCGACGGCAGGTACACCGCCGTGCGGGTGCCGGCCACCGCCAGCACCCGGGCGCTGGATCCCACGCCGACGCCCGGCTCGGCCACGTACCGCTTGTCGGGTTCGTCTTCCTCCTTGCTGGGCCGCAGCAGGGTGAGCCGCAGATCGGGCTGCGTTCCGCACGCCTCCAGCACCGATACCGCCGAGGAGCTCGCCGCCGCCGAGGTCAGCCGGCACCCGGTGTGCAAGCCCGGCGCGGACGGCTTCACCGGCGCGTCGATCTCGCCGTAGGACAGCATCCGCACCATGTCCGAGCGCCACAGCTCCAACCGGGTGTCGCCGGCGGACAGCACCGTCGTCCCGTCGGAGGACAGCTCGACATGCTTGTCGGCGTAGCTGCTGCGGGCCGGTCCGCGTCGGCCGGTGGATCCGTCGACGGTGCTGACCTGGCCGCAGCCCCGGTCGTCGGGGTAGACCGCGACGGCGTAGCGGTAGACCCACGACACCGCGCACAGATCCCGGTCACGCTGGTAGCTCCAGCGCACCTCGCCGGTGGCCGGATCGCGTCCGTCGACCACTCGTCCGGCGCCGGTGACCACGGCGCCGGCGACCACCACCGGCCCGCGGGTGGCTGGACTGGCAGCTGTCCACAGCTGCTTCAGGAGGGCCGGCACGCCGTGCGCCGACGAGGGTTCGGTCAGCGGCACCGCCGCCGGCCGGCTGCTGGTGGCTCGGGCGTCGCTGGTCCACCAGATCGCCGCGGCGACGACGGCGACCACCACCGCGACCGCGGTCCCCGCCACCACGTCGGCTGGGGTGCGGCGTTCGGGTCGGACCATCGGCGGGGTGCCGGCCGCGGCTCAGGCGGTGTTCGAGGCCACGTCCGCCGCCTTGCGGGGGCGGCGGCGGCGCCGGCGTCCGCCGTGCGCGCCGTCGCCGGATGATGCTTTGGCCTCGTCCGCGCCGTCGGCGGCGGTGCTCGCGGTGTTCGCGGCGGGGTGGCCGGTCACCGGTTTGCCGCCGCGGGTGCGCCGCCGCGACCGCGTGCGTTGGCGGGGTTGTTCGGCGCTGCGGCCGGCGGGTTTGCCCGGCGATTTGCGTGGCGCGCCGACGCTGCCGGCAGCCTCGTCGGGTATGTCGAATTCGGCGTACAGGTGCGGCGAGTTGGAGTAGGTCTCGGCAGGGGCGGGGCAGCCCAGCCCGAGGGCCTTGTCGATCATCGTCCAGCGGGGAAGTTCGTCCCAGTCCACCAGGGTGACCGCGATCCCGGTTCGGCCGGCGCGGCCGGTGCGGCCGATGCGGTGCACGTAGGTGTTCTCGTCGTCGGGGCATTGGTAGTTGACGACGTGGGTGACGTCGTCGATGTCGATGCCGCGGGCGGCCACGTCGGTGGCGACCAGCACGTCGATGCCGCCGGTGCGGAACGACGCGAGTGCCTTCTCGCGGGCCACCTGGCCGAGATCGCCGTGCACGGCGCCGACATTGAAGCCCCGTTGGGCCAGCTCGTCGGCGACCCTCTGGGCGGTGCGCTTGGTGCGGGTGAAGATCATGGTGGCACCGCGATCGCGGGACTGCAGCACCCGGCTGACCAGCTCGATCTTGTCCAGGGCGTGGGCCCGGTAGACGTACTGCTTGGTGGCGTCGTGCACCGCTGAAGCTTGCGGCGACTCAGCGCGGATATGGGTGGGCTGGTTCATGAAGGTGCGCGCCAGCGTGATGATCGGATCCGGCATGGTGGCCGAGAACAGCATCGACTGCCGATTGTCGGGTATCTGTCGCAGGATGCGCTCGATGTCGGGAAGGAAGCCCAGGTCGAGCATCTCGTCTGCCTCGTCGAGAACCAGGGCGACGAGTCCGCCCAACCTCAGATGGCCCTGCTGGGCCAGGTCGAGCAGCCGGCCCGGGGTGCCGACCACGACGTCGGCGCCCGCCCGCAGCGCCTCGATCTGCGGCTCGTAGGGGCGGCCACCGTAGATGGACACCACCGACAAGCGCCGGCCCCCGCCACTGGGTGAGTCGACGTGGAGGTGCTTGGCCGCGGTGGCCAGATCGCCGAAGACCTGCAGGCACAGTTCGCGGGTGGGCACCACGACGAGGGCCCGGGGAACGCCGGTGAGCGGAGGCTCGCCGGCGGTGATGCGCTGCAGCAGCGGCACACCGAATGCGAAGGTCTTGCCCATGCCGGTGCGGGCCTGCCCGATGACGTCGTCGCCGGCGAGCGCGAGCGGCAGGGTGAGCTCCTGGATGGCGAAGGGATACTCGATGCCCTCCTCGGCGAGCGCGCGCACTATTTCGTCGCGGACTCCGAGTTGGGCAAAGGTCAGCTGGGTTGGGGTTATCAAGGGTGACATGCGGGTGCGAACAGGCCTTTCGGTGTCAGTTGTCGATCTCGTCTGTTGATCTCGTCGCGGGTCACGCGCGCACGAGTTCTGACTCCGAATACGTTGCCGATTCGCGGGCCCAACGCTGAACGAGGCGGACCAACTGCGTGCACGCACATTTCGCCGGCGGCGGCAGAACCGCCACCAGCCTCGATCATACCTGGTCGATCCGCATCGGTCCGGGTCGCCACGTTTCGGGGCCGGGTGGTGATCGCCAGCGCGGCGGAGCCGGGCGCAGCGGGTCGCCACGTTTCGGG